>DAINSQ010000115.1:0-15371 GCA_036741235.1 Saprospiraceae bacterium
AAAGGTAAAAAACCCAAAAACTAACGAGCCGCCCTGGCGAGGCGAAAGCCGAGGTAGCTGCTGCGGTAGCCCGGGGCGCTGCCGCGCCGGCTAGCGCAACGCGCGCCGACGGGGTAGAGGTCCCACGACCCGCCACGGTAAACCCGGTTGGAGCCACTATCAGCGCCCTTGGGATCCGTTTCAGCGGCTGTTGGATAAGTACCGTACCAATCCCAGCACCACTCCCATACGTTGCCGCTCATGTCGTACAGACCCAGGCTATTAGGTGAGAAGTCACCGACGGGAGTCGTTTTGCCGCGGTATTCGCCCACTATGGAATATGGCTTTTTATAGTCTTTACTGCCATCGAAATTTATCTCCTTCGGGTCGGCCACATCATCCCCCCTGTTTGCTCATGCTGCGTTGGCCGAACTCAAAGGCATTGCCCAAAGCATTCCCAATCAGCAGATTTTAATCAACACCCTGGGCTTGCAGGAAGCCAAGGACAGTTCAGCCATCGAAAATATCATCACCACCCATGATGAATTGTACAAAACGGAATTATACTTTCCTTATGCCGGGTCTTTGCAAGCCAAAGAGGTTCAAAATTATATCCTTGCGCTCAAAAGGGGCTTTGCGCTGACATCGGACAAGCAGATGCTGACCAACAACACGATTCTGGAAATACAGGAAATCATAGAAGAGAATAAGGCCGGTTTTAGAAAGCTACCCGGTACGGCTTTGAAAAATTCCATCACGGGGGCGACCGTTTACATGCCGCTTTCAGGGGCCGGGGGTGCGGGAAGGCGTCTGGGCGACTTTGCGATCTCTGCCGTTCATTGAGCGGAGTCAAAACGGGACTTCCCTCCCTCTCTACCTCTCACCCTCCCTCCCTCAAACTCAGTCCATTCCCTGCCATTGAGCGGAGCCGAAACGACCGATCCCGGGCAGGCGACTTTGGGACTATTGGACTGTTGGACTATTGGACTCTGCGTAAACCCATGAGATTGGGTTGGGGTGTGGGTGTGAGGTGTGAAAGTGTGTAAATTAAAAAAATATACAACTTACAACCTACAACATAGAACCGAGAACCGACAACTCACCACCCACAACAAAAATCTTCTTTCCCAATAAACCCCTATCTTTGTCCTTTTGTTATGCGTTCTATCAATATCAAACACGCATGTCGGTGAAGAAACACGTAGGGCCGGTATTTCATGAGCAGCCAGGGAAAGAGGAGTTGCGCGAAGCCATATTTATCAAGGGCGCCAAAGCCAACAACCTCAAAAATGTAGACCTGGTAATCCCCAAAAACAAATTGGTGGTAGTGACCGGCGTATCAGGCTCAGGGAAATCTTCTATTACTATTGATACGCTGTTTGCAGAAGGACAACGGCGCTACGTGGAAAGCCTCTCGGCCTACGCCCGGCAATTTTTGATGCGCATGAAAAAGCCGGAGGTGGATTACATCAAAGGCATCTGCCCGGCTATCGCCATCGAACAAAAGGTGAGCACCAGCAATGCCCGCTCTACGGTGGGCACGCTGACGGAGGTGTACGATTTTCTGCGCCTGCTTTACGCCCGCGTAGGCAAGACGATCTCGCCGGTTTCGGGCAGCCTGGTGAAAAAACACGAGGTCTCCGACGTTATCGACTTTATTCAGGGGTATCCCGATGGCACGCGGGTGCAACTTTACATTCCCCTACCCTACAAGTACAAAGACCGCCGCTTGCGCCAGGAACTGGAGTTGCTGATGCAAAAAGGCTATACGCGGGTATTGTATGAGGGGCAGCTCACCCTCATCCAGGAATTGCTGGAGCAACCCCTCGATTTTTTGGATAAACGGCTGGAAGAAGTGAAAGCCGTAGGGCTGCTGGTACTCATCGACCGCTTTGTCGTGCAACACGACGACCCCGAAAACGCCAAGCGTATGGCCGACTCGGTGCAGACGGCCTTCTACGAAAGCGAAGGCGAATGCCTGGTGGATATCATTGGCGACGAGCGCCGCGAATTCAACAACCGCTTTGAACTCGACGGACTGACGTTCCTGGAACCTACGCCGCAGTTATTCAACTTCAACAACCCCTACGGCGCTTGTCCCACCTGCGAAGGCTTTAGCCTGGTGATGGGCATCGACGAAGACAAAGTGGCGCCCGACAAATCGCTGTCGGTTTACGAGGGCGCCATCGCCTGCTGGAAAGGCGAGAAATACGGCCTGTGGCTGGAGCAGTTGCTCAAAACCGCCCACCAGTTCGATTTTCCGGTGCACCGGGCATTTCAGGACCTCAGCAAAGACGAGCGCAAACTCCTCTGGACCGGCAATGCGTATTTCGACGGGTTAAACGCGTTTTTCAAGGAGCTGGAGGAAAAGACCTATAAAATCCAGAACCGGGTAATGCTGGCGCGTTACCGCGGTCGCACCCTGTGCCCCACCTGCGAGGGCGGCCGCCTGCGTAAAGAGGCCACCTATGTGCAGGTAGCCGGACGCAACATTACAGAACTGGTAGATATCCCCGTAGCAGAGCTGCTGGAATTTGTCAATTCGATCGAGTTTAATGAATTCGATCAAAAAATCGGCAAGCGGCTATTGCTGGAAATTACCAACCGCCTGCGCTTCATGTGCGACGTAGGGTTGGGCTACCTCAGTCTCAACCGCCTGTCGTCGTCGCTAAGCGGCGGCGAAACCCAGCGCATCAACCTCACCCGCACCCTGGGCAGCAACCTCACCAGTTCGATGTACATCCTCGACGAACCCAGCGTAGGGCTGCACCCCCGCGACACGGGCCGCTTGGTGGAGGTACTCAAAACCCTGCGCGACCTGGGCAACACGGTTATCGTGGTAGAACACGAAGAAGACATGATCAAAAACGCCGATTACCTGGTCGATATGGGCCCGGAAGCGGGCATCCACGGCGGCGAGGTGGTGTTTGCAGGCGATTACCAGGACATCTACGACACTGCGGCTAATAGTCTGACCGCCAAATACATGAGCGGCCGGATGAGCATACCGCTGCCCTCCGTTCGCCGCAAACCTGCCAATAAACTGTACATCAAAGGCGCGCGACAGCACAACCTCAAAAACATCGACGTCACCATACCGCTCAATGCCCTCACGGTGGTTACCGGCGTATCGGGATCGGGCAAAACCACGCTGGTCAAGCAAATATTGTATCCCGCACTCAAAAAACATTTTGGCGAAAACTACGCCAAGGCCCCCGGCGCCTTTAATGGGCTGGAGGGCGACCTGAAAGCCATCACCCAGGTTGAGATGGTGGATCAAAATCCCATCGGCAAGTCGTCGCGGTCAAACCCCGTGACCTATGTAAAGGCCTACGACGCTATCCGTGACCTGATGACCAAGCAGCAGCTCTCGAAAATCAGGGGCTACAAACCCGCTCATTTCTCTTTTAATGTGGATGGCGGGCGCTGCGATGCCTGCAAGGGCGAAGGCGAACAGGTGATCGAAATGCAATTCCTGGCCGACGTGCGACTCGAATGCGAGGAATGCAAGGGCAAGCGCTTCAAATCGGAAATCCTGGAAGTACAGTACAAAGGCAAAAACATCCACGAAATCCTTGAACTCAGCATTGAAGAAGCCCTGGTTTTCTTCAAGGACGTCAAGGAAGTCATAGGCAAATTGCAGCCTTTGTCTGATGTGGGGCTGGGTTATGTCAAACTGGGTCAATCCTCCAGCACCCTGTCCGGCGGCGAAGCCCAGCGCGTTAAGCTGGCGTCGTTTCTGGGCAAAGAAAAAACCGCCGAACGCCTGCTATTTATTTTCGATGAGCCCACTACGGGACTGCATTTTCACGATATCAACAAGTTACTCGTCGCCCTTAACGCCCTGGTGGAACGCGGCCACGCAGTATTGGTAGTGGAACACAATATGGAGGTGATTAAAAGCGCCGACTGGGTGATCGACCTGGGGCCGGAAGGCGGCAAGGAGGGCGGCTACCTGGTTTTCCAGGGTATGCCCGAAGAGTTGGCCAAAGTAGAGGAGTCGTATACCGGGCGGTATCTCAGGGAGAAGTTGTTGTAGGTTGCAGGTTGTAAGTTGCAGGTTTGTGTTTATAGGGTTAGGAAGACGCGCTAAACCAGCCGCAGGCGTTCCTGGGTAAAGCTAAACTATCCAAAGGCGTACCGCGGTTACAAAGAACTTTCCCTATCTTTGCCCACGTTTTTCAAAAAGACAATATTCGGCATATGATGACCGCAAGTGAAATCAGAAAGGCATTTCTCGATTTTTTTGCTTCAAAGCAACACAAAATAGTGCCCTCGGCGCCTATAGTCAATAAAGACGACCCCACGTTGATGTTCACCAACGCGGGAATGAACCAGTTCAAGGATTTTTTCCTGGGCAACAAAGTGCCCGATAATCCCCGCATCGCCGATACCCAAAAGTGCATGCGCGTATCGGGCAAACACAACGACCTCGAAGACGTGGGCTACGACGGCACCCACCACACAATGTTCGAAATGCTGGGCAACTGGTCTATCGGCGATTATTTCAAAGAGGAAGCCATCTCCTGGTCGTGGGAACTGCTGACCGAAGTCTACGGCATCCCCGCCGACCGCCTCTATGCTACGGTATTTGGCGGCGACGAGCGCGAAAAACTCGAGCGCGACGACGAGTCGCTGCAAATCTGGCTCCGCTTCCTGCCCCGCGAACATATCCTCTACGGCAGCAAAAAAGACAATTTCTGGGAAATGGGCGATACCGGCCCCTGCGGCCCCTGCACCGAAATACACGTCGACCTGCGCAGCCCGGAAGAGCGCGCCAAAACCCCCGGCCACGAATTGGTCAACCAGGACCACCCCCGCGTCGTGGAAATCTGGAACAACGTATTCATCCAGTTTAACCGCAAAGCCGACGGAAGCCTCGAATCGCTGCCCGCCAAACACGTCGATACAGGGATGGGCTTTGAGCGACTGTGTATGGTGCTGCAAGGCAAAACGGCAACTTACGATACCGACGTGTTTACCCCGGTGATCCAGTTTACCGAAAAAGTCAGCGGTAAAAAATATACATTCAACTACGACCGCTCTGCAAAAAGCGATATCGCCATGCGGGTGATCGCCGACCACATCCGCTCGGTGGCCTTTACCATTGCCGACGGCCAGTTGCCCGGCAACTCCGGGCCCGGTTATGTGGTGCGCCGCATCCTGCGCCGCGCCGTGCGCTATTATTATTCTTTCCTGGATATCAAACAGCCGTTTCTGCATACGCTGATTCCGCTGTTGGCCGATTTGTTTTCCGATATTTTCCCGGAACTGAAAGCCCAGCAAACGCAAATCGCCAAAATCATAGAAGGCGAAGAGGTCTCTTTCCTCCACACCCTCGAAAACGGCCTGCGCCGCCTCGACGCACTCGAAGTTCACACCGACGTGATAAAGGGCGAAGACGCTTTCGAACTCTACGATACTTACGGCTTTCCTATCGACCTCACCCGGCTGATCGCCGCCGAAAAAGGCTGGACGGTCGACGAGGCCGGTTTTGAGAAAGCGCTTTCGGCTCAAAAGGAACGCTCGCGCGCCGATGCGCAAAAGGCGGTGGGCGACTGGCAGACGGTGCGCCAGGGCGAGGAGGTGACCTTTGTAGGTTACGACTACCTCAGCGCTACCGATACCTTCGCAATCAAATACCGCACGGTGAAGGTCAAAGACAAAGACCAATACCAGATCGTGCTGGCGACTACGCCTTTTTACGCCGAAAGCGGCGGACAAGCCGGCGATACGGGACTTCTGTTTTTCGGAGGCGAACAAATTGCCGTGTTGGACACCCAGAAGGAAAATGACCTGATCATCCATGTGGTCAACCGCTTGCCAGTTAATATCGAAGCGCCCGTGACGGCTCAAGTAGACGCCGACAGGCGCCGCGCAACATCTTGCAACCACTCGGCTACCCACCTGATGCACGCCGCTATGCACCGCATATTGGGCCAACACGCCCTGCAAAAAGGTCAGGACGTGAACGACCAGCGCCTGCGTTTCGACTTTTCGCATTTCCAAAAGGTGACCGACGAAGAACTCGCCCAAATCGAGGCAATGGTCAACCAGAAAATCCGCGAGGATATTCCGCTGGAAGAAGACAGGGCCGTCCCCATCGACGAAGCCCGCCAAATGGGCGCTATGATGCTTTTTGGCGAAAAATACGGCGAAAAGGTGCGCGTGGTAACCTTCGACGGCAGCTTCTCCCGCGAACTCTGCGGCGGCACCCACGTGCCGGCAACAGGACATATCGGCCAGTTTAAAATTGTAGCCGAAAGCGCCGTAGCTGCCGGCATCCGCCGTATCGAAGCCGTTACAGCCGATACCGCCGAACAATTTGTCAACCGCGAACTGGAGGAATTGGAGGCCATCCGCCTGTTACTGAAAAATCCGAAAAATACCGCCAAACTGGTGGCCGACCTGCAAGAGGAAAACCGCCAATTGCGCAAAGAAATGGAACGCCTGCTGGCTGCACAGGCCGGCGCGCTCAAAAATGAACTGCTGGCAAAAGCAGAATCGCACAACGGCTACCAATTGCTGTGCGCACAACTACCCCTGGCCGACGCCAACGCCATCAAAAACCTGGCGTATCAACTGGAAAAGGAACTGGGCAACGCCGTTATCGTGCTGGGCGCCGTGGCAGGCGACAAACCCCTGCTTACGGTCATTATCAGCCAGTCATTGGTTGATGCCAAAGGCCTTCACGCCGGCAATATGGTGCGCGAACTGGCCAGGCATATTCAGGGCGGCGGCGGCGGGCAACCATTTTTTGCAACGGCCGGCGGAAAAGACGCCTCCGGACTGGAGAAAGCATTGGCAGCAGTGAAACCGCTACTCTAGCGGTCTGA
Organism: Saprospiraceae bacterium; assembly: GCA_036741235.1. Taxonomy (GTDB): domain Bacteria; phylum Bacteroidota; class Bacteroidia; order Chitinophagales; family Saprospiraceae; genus JABWBR01. Next base: position 6,816 of record DAINSQ010000115.1, read on the forward strand.
CCGTTTGCAGGAAGGTATTGCGTTAACGGTTAGATCGCTGCTTCAGCGCGAGCAGCAAAAACACACAGTGCGTTCCCACCCCCATACTCGAATCAAGCGGGTGGTCAATGAGCAGGGTGACAAATAACACGGCATACAGGCCTGCAATGAAAATATGCCGGTAGGCCCGTTGATACAGTAGCGGAAAAAGCAGGGCAAATGTGAAAATAAGAAGCCCGATAACGCCGGTTGCCGCTGCTACGTATAAAAACTGGTTTGGGGGCATATGCGCCTCAAAGCCGGGATACCGCCGGTTGATATAATCGTGCATGGCTTTGCCCAAATTAGCCGTGCCGATGCCCACCCAGGGATGCTGCATGAAGATGTGCCGGCCCGCATCCAGCGATGCAAATCGCCCCGAATCAGAGTTGATGCCGCCCTGCCCCTGCTGAAACATATACCAATCGTAGCGCATATAGTCTATCTTGGCTTTGAAACTTGGCGCCAACCGGTACGCCAATACCGGGGCCAGCGCCAATCCACCCAGCAATACCAGCCCTGTCGCGTATTTTTTATTGATCAAAATATAGCGAAGCGCTAATACCGCCAAAGCAAAGTATAAGGCCGCCAAACCCGTACGCACCGATAACACGTGAATGAACAGGAATAAAAAAATTGTGAGGCCACCCAAAAAACGGGTTTCCCAGGGCCTGAACCAATAAAAACGCTGCTCAACCAAATAGATTCCCGCCACAACGCCGATTGCCATTAATACGCTGAATCGCACGTGATTGCGAGGCACGGGAATAGACCTGCCCTGCTTGATGATTTCCTGAATAGCTTCGAAATTCATCGCGTAATTAATACCTACCCCAATACTGGTGACCGCCAACATGATCACAAAAACGTACATCAAACCGTTGAATTCGCGTTTTCCCAGCGAAGGCAAGATGATAAATGCCGGCGGAAGTAACAACAAGGGCAGCCTGGTACGCAATCGGTCTATCCAGAAATCCCAATCTTCAATGGGCCAACCCGGCCATAACGCCAATACAAATATCAAAACGAGGGATAACAAAGGGTAAAACGCCGATACCGGCGCCAGTCGACGCCAACCTGCTACGTCAGGGGAAAAGTCGAGCCGGCCCCGATCGTTTTTCCATTTGATGAAAGCTAATACGCATAGCGCAATTAAACTTACAGACAAGGTGAAGGGGGAGAAAATCAGCGAAAAAATAGCGCCCCAATAAAATAACAGCGCCATGTATTTCTTGTCGGGTATGGTCATCTGTCACACGATTTGATGATGCGCAAGGCATATTGGCGCAAAGTAACGTTATATTGCGCTATTTAAACGCTACAACAATATGAAAATAGTTGATGTTTTAACATTGAATTAATACCTTTGCAGGCCAATCCCGAACAAACTCCAAACCTCAGCAACATGACAATCGAAAAAGCCATTCAGCAAAAAACGCCGTTCCGCAATGAATACCAGCGCGTGGCGGTTAATTTGATTTACACCGCCAATTGGTTGACCGAGCGCTTCAAGGCCCATCTCAAGCCGTTTGATATTACCCTGCAACAATACAATGTACTTCGCATTTTGCGCGGGGCGGGCAAACCGCTATCGACCTCGGATATTCGGGACCGGATGCTGGATAAGATGTCGGATACTTCGCGGATGGTGGACCGCCTTTGTCAAAAGGGGTTGGTAGCCCGTACTATTTGCCCCAACGACAAACGCCTCGTTGATGTGACCCTCACCCCCGATGGCTTTGCCTTTATGAATCAACTCGATCAACTCGATGGCGACCTGGATATCACCCTTCATACCCTCTCGCGGGAAGAAGCTGACCAACTTAGCCGCCTCCTTGATACATTGCGGGGAGGCGACTAAGTTGCAAAACCTGTATACTTACTTAAACGGATTCGTAAACCTTACATCTGCTACAAACTCCTCATCGGTGAGCGTATGCAGAAACGCAATCAGGGCTTGTTGCTGAGTAGGCGTCAACTGCATGCGTTTCGGCCCGGTAAGCGTAAACGGATCGCGAAGGCGGAAGTCGAGGTTGGGATGGTTTTTAATGCCCGAATTGTAATGAGCAACGACTTCTTCCAGGGTGTTAAACCGGCCATCGTGCATATAGGGCCCTGTGAGGGCTATATTGCGCAGGAACGGCACCTTGAATACGCCTTCGTCTTGTGAATTGTTGGTAATCGCCGCCCTGCCCTGGTCGGAATAATACAAGTCCAGGCCGTTATTGGCCAGGTTTTCAACTGCGCTGGAGTGATTAAAGCTGTGGCAGGAAGCGCAATTATCCATATAGATGCGTTTACCTGAATTTTCTTGAGAAGTAAAAATGTCGAAGTCTGTGAAAGGGTCGCCAACCCGGGCCAGGCCGCGATCAAACTTGCTATCGACAGACACGAACGAATTGAGGAACTCACGGAGGGCCTCCAATACGTGATCTTCCGTGATACCCGTGGAGCCGAAGGCCTTGCTGAATAAAACCTGATAATGGGGCAGCGATTTAATCCGGTCTACTACTTCCGGCATCGACATGCCCATCTCAATGTCATCTTGTATGGTCATCCGGCTTTGCTCGAGGATAGAGCCTGCGCGTTCATCCCAGAAAAACCTGACGGTTTCAGTGGGAAAGAAAAAGCCGTCACCGCCTCCATTATAAGAAGTCTCAAAATTGGCTGCTGCCGCCAATGCTATACTATTGCGCTTGGTATGACGACCGTCAAAGCCCTCGCTGAAGGCTTTGTCGTCGGAAAAAGCGAGTTCTTGTTTATGACAGGAAGCGCAGGATACGGCCTTGGTTTTTGATAGATTGGTATCGTAAAAAAGTACGCGCCCAAGCGTAGCCTTATGGTTGGAGATAACCGGCGCTTTGAGTCCCTGTTGGTTCAGGTGAGCGGGAAGCGCTACCTGATAATCAATGGGTTCGTCGGGTAAGTCCAATACAGCGGAAAGCGCGGCAAATTCTTCAGGCGTGTAATACTGGGTGGAAACGGAGACCTTGTCTTTTACACAGGCATTAAGCCCGAAAAAGAGTAAGGCCAGCATGGCGGTTATACCTGGAAGGTTACGCATTGGCATAAATAACTGGTTAAATTAGTTAAGTAATGATCAAAGCAAGAGGGTATTACAAAAGATAAAAATACAATTCAACGCAATACTGCGCAATAGCCGATCTGTTAAAAAGAGCTACGGCAAGCAGTCTGACAAAAACAAGCTGGTGTTGCGGTTATTCCAAATTCGCTGTACCTTCGCCTGCGACGCAACTAAAAACAAACATATGAATCTTTTGCAGAATAAAGTAGCGCTGGTCACCGGCGGCTCGCGAGGCATCGGCGAAGCCATTGCGCGCCGTTTTGCCGCCGAAGGCGCCCACGTAGCATTTACTTATTTGTCTTCCGCCGAACGCGCAGCCTCCGTTGAGGCCGACCTGCAAGCAGCAGGAGTGAAAGCCAGGGCGTATCGCTCCGACGCCGGCGATTACCAGCAGGCCGAGCAATTGATCAACGATGTGCTGGCCGATTTCGGCCAACTCGATATTGTTGTCAATAATGCAGGGATCACCAGAGATACCCTTATGCTTCGCATGACCGAAGAGCAGTGGGACGAGGTAATGGATACCAACCTCAAATCGGTGTTTAACCTCACCAAACACGCCCTGCGCCCTATGATGAAAAACCGCGGCGGCTCTATTATCAATATGAGCTCGATCGTCGGTATTACGGGTAACGCCGGTCAAGCCAATTATGCTGCCTCAAAAGCGGGTATTATCGGCTTTAGTAAATCTATTGCCAAGGAAATGGGCTCGCGCAATATCCGCTGCAATGTGGTGGCGCCCGGTTTTATCGAAACAGATATGACCCATGTGCTCGACGAAAAGACTAAAGAAGCTTACCTCAATAATATTCCCCTCAAACGGCTGGGCAAAGGCGAGGAAGTCGCCGATGTGTGCGTTTTCCTCGGAGCTGATTTGTCAAGTTACGTCAGCGGACAAGTTATCAGTGTCTGCGGGGCGTTGAATACTTGATTTACTCCAGGTTCTCCGTTGTAGGTTGTAGGTTGTAGGTTGTAGGTTCGTTTATAAGTTTATAGGTTTATGGTCCATTCTAATTCAAAAACTTATAAACTTACAAACCTGTGAGATTGGGTTGGGGTGTAGGTGTGCAAGCGTGTAAATTATAAACCCATAAACCCTATAAACTTATAAACCAGAAAAGCACATAAAAAAAGCGGCTGCTCCGTAAGGAACAGCCGCTTTTCTATATTAGTACGGATTGATGAAAATCAATCAATAGTTGTTGTAATCGTTGCCGCCGCGGTTGTAATCGCCGCCGCCGCGGTTGTAGCCGCCGCCGCCGCCGCCGCGGTTGTAGCCGCCGCCGCCGCCGCCGCGGTTGTAGCCGCCACCGCCGCCGCCGCGGTTGTAGCCGCCGCCGCCGCCGCGGTTGTAGCCGCCGCCGCCGCCATCGCGGTTAAAGCCTGGCTTTTTGCGTGGTTCTGCTTCCTTAACTACGATAGTGTTGCCATCCAAATCCGTTTCGTTGAGGCCGTCAATTGCGGCTCTGGCCTCGTCGTCATTAGGCATTTCAACAAATGCAAAACCTTTGGACCTTCCAGTGATGTGATCTTTGATAACTTTAGCCGAATCAACTTCGCCGAAAGCTTCGAATGCGCGCTGAAGATCTTCACTTTCCGTCTTGAAACTCAGTTTAGCTACAAAAATGTTCATTAGAAAAAAATTGAAAAAGTGAAATAAGTAATATAGAAAAAATAAAATCCGTAAAGAAAATGCCCCTACATTTAAGGTGCGAAACTTAAACCCTTTGAGCGTAGCGAGCTGAACTTCAAGATGTTAGTCCTAAAGAGAGGCTATACTAAAGAGAATTCAACAGTCAAAGATAAGCAAAAAGTAAATACCAGTAAAGGGTTATGAGCCAAGTGCCTGAAAATATTTTTGCCCCTGCGTTGTCGGCGATAGCGGCAATATGGCTGCTGCTGTGCTCGCCGGGCTGCGTTCAGGAAAAATCTTCGGCCTACTGGCAATTGTCGGATTACCAGCAAATGTACCTGCTCGATAGCGCCGCGGCGGCTTTGCAGGTCGTCGAAGATGAAGCCGACGACTTTTTCAGGCAGATCGGCAAGCTGGATATGTCATTGCAATTGGGGCGGCAATTTCCTGATACCGTTTCCCGAGAGGCGGTTCTGCGCCTGTACCGGCGGGCTCTGCAAAGCGAGGTGAGTCATTTTGATGAAGCCGAGCAACAATTGTTGAGCGAGTTGATGGCCGAAATAACGCCTTTGTGCAACCAACTGTCGCCGGCTTTACTTCCGGAAGTCTTGAATTTTATTAAAATAAAAGGTACGCTATACGGCCCCGGCGTGTATTACACCCGGGAAAACAATATCATGATACCCGCCGATCAACTCAACAACGCCAATAAAGAAGTGCTGCGACGAATCATCGTACATGAAATTTTTCACGTTTATTCGCGTTATCACCCCAAACAACGCGAGAAGTTGTACAGCCTGATCGGCTTTAACCCCCTCGGCGTCGATAGCCTCGTAATGGCCGACTCGCTTCGCCTGCGCCGGCTGCTCAACCCCGACGGCGTCGATTGCACCTATGCTGTTCGCCTGCGAACGCCTTGGGGGGGATGGGTTGAGGCCGTCCCGCTCTTGTTTGCGCGCGAGTGGCAGCCGGGAGCAGATCACAAGCAGTACGGCGATAATATGGAATTCGATTTATTCAGAACGCAGCGGCAAAACGATGGAAGCTATGCCGTCGTAAGTACGACTGCAGGGCTGCCTCCTTTTTCTTTGCTGAAAGAAACCGATCTTTACCGGCAAATTGGCGACAATACGACTTATATCATTCATCCGGATGAAATTATGGCAGATAATGTGGCTTTGCTGGTACTATCAAATAGCGGGCGCGACGAATACAACCCCGCCCGGCTTTCCGAGCGGGGGCGAAGATTACAACGCGATATTGCAAGGGTGCTACGCGCCGACGCCAGAACTATAAAAAAGATTAAGCCAAAAGGGCATGGGGCAGCGGATCGTTGAGCTTTTTAATTTTGTAATCAATTGGCTGTCGCCAAAGGCCAGGCAGCTGTGGGGGCTGGCGTTGCGCTATCCCAAGAGCAGCGCAACCATGTTGGCTTTATTTGTACTATGGCTGTTTTGTCTGCCGCGCGCCTTGTTTGACGCCCCTACTTCTATGGTTTTGGAAGATCGCCACGGGAATTTGCTCGGCGCCCGTATTGCCGCCGACGGGCAATGGCGTTTTCCCGAGCCCGATTCTATTCCTTCCAAATTTGCGCAAGCGTTGATCACTTTCGAAGACAGCCGGTTTTACTATCACCCCGGGGTCGACCCCCTTAGCCTGGGGCGCGCTATGCTGCAAAACCTGCGCGGCGGCAGAATTGTAAGCGGCGGCAGTACGCTCACAATGCAAGTCGTGCGCCTGTCGAGAGGCAATCGCCCCCGCACCGTCTGGCAGAAATTGATAGAAATGTTTATGGCCACCCGGCTGGAGGCAGGTTGTAGCAAAAAACGCATTCTCCAGCTATACGCCGCCCATGCCCCCTTCGGCGGTAATGTAGTAGGACTCGAAGCCGCCTCCTGGCGCTATTTTGCCAAAGCGCCGCACTTGCTATCCTGGTCGGAAGCCGCCATGCTGGCCGTTTTACCCAACAGCCCCGCCTTGATCCACCCCGGCAGAAACCGCAATGCCCTGGCCGCCAAACGCAACAGGCTGCTGCAACGCCTTCATGACGACGGCCGGATAGACGGCCTCACGCTGGAACTGGCCCAAAGCGAACCCCTGCCCGATGCGCCCCACCCGCTGCCGCGTATGGCCCCGCATCTGCTCGACCGCGCCTACGCCGAATATGTAGCCAACGGCGTTATCCAGGCCTCCAGGGTGCGCACCACCGTCGATATCGCCCTCCAGCAACAACTCACCGAAGTATTGAGCCGCTATCAACACCTGTTTCGCTATAATGAAATTCACAACCTGGCCGGGATCATCGTAGATGTGGAAAGCGGCAACGTGCTGGCTTACGTGGGCAATGTGATCGGCTCGGGCGCCGAACACGGCGAGGAGGTGGATGTGATCAAGGCGCCCCGTAGCACAGGCAGTATCCTCAAACCCTTTTTATACGGGTTGATGCTGCACGAAGGGCAACTACTGCCCAATGCGTTGGTTCCCGATGTGCCCACCATCCTGAGCGGCTACAGGCCCGAAAACTACAAACAGCAGTTCGACGGGCTCGTCACCGCCCGCCGGGCGCTGGTGCGATCGCTCAACGTGCCTTTTGTACACCTGCTCCAGGATTACGGTCTGGAAAAACTTCACTTCAAACTCCGGCAAATGGGGCTGCGCACTATCAATCGCCCCCCGCAGCACTACGGATTACCGCTCATCCTGGGAGGCGCCGAAGGCACTTTGTGGGATATCACCAACGCATACGCCTGTATGAGCCGGCAGTTGGCGCACTTTGCGGAGTACGACAGCCGCTACGACCATACCGACTGGCGACCGCTGAATTATCGGCTGGACATAGCTCCCCCCGAATTCGACCGCGATAACCTCACCAAAATGCCTTTCGCCATGGGCGCTGCCGCTACCTGGCTCACTTTCGAAGCCATGCAGGAAGTAGAACGCCCAAATGCCGAAGGCGAATGGGAGTATTTTCACTCCAGCAGGCGCGTAGCCTGGAAAACCGGCACCAGTTTCGGCTTTCGCGACGCCTGGGCGGTGGGCGTTTCTCCGCGTTATGCCGTAGGCGTCTGGGTGGGCAATGCCGACGGCGAGGGCCGTCCCGGGCTTATGGGAGTACTCGCCGCGGCGCCCGTGTTGTTTGATGTTTTCAGCCGCCTGCCGCAGCAGGACGGCTGGTTTCCCAAACCTTATGACGATATGACCCCAATGAGCGTCTGCCGCGAAACCGGCTACCGCAACCTGCCCATTTGCCCTAACGTAGATACCATCTGGGCGCCCCGCAACGGACTAAAAGCCGGCGCTTGCCCTTACCACCAACTGGTACACCTGGACCCCGGCCGCCAATGGCAGGTTAACAGCGATTGCGAATCGCCTTCCCGTATCGTCAACGAACCCTGGCTGGTATTACCCCCGCTGGAAGAATATTACTACAAAACGCTGCACCCCGATTTCAAACCCCTGCCGCCCCTGCGCGAAGATTGTCTGCCCACCGGCGGCCAAATCAGGCTGATGCAATTGATTTACCCAAAACAACCTACCCGCATTTACGTGCCTATCGACCTCGACGGCAAACCCTCGCGCACCGTTTTTGCCGTGGCCCACCGCCTGCCCGAGTCAACGATCTACTGGCATATCGATAATGAGTATATCGGCCAAACCCGGACGTTCCACAGCATGGAGCTCAATCCGCCGGTAGGTAAACACGTGCTGACGCTGGTGGATGAACGGGGCAACCGGCTGGAGCAGCGGTTTGAGATTATTGAGAAGGGGTGACAAGGTGACAAGGTGACAGGGTGACAAGGTGACAAGGTGACAGGGTGAC
>DAINSQ010000116.1:0-15182 GCA_036741235.1 Saprospiraceae bacterium
GCAAACCAATGCAGCCCCCGCGCTCCATAGCGTAGGGTTTTATACCCTGCGATATGGAGCATACCCGGTTTCCCGGGTTATCAAAGCCGTCCTCGGCTACACGGAATGCTCCTTCGCGATGGGTATAAAACGCCATTGCTACGGAGCGCGGGGATTGGACCGTGCGGCTGTGCGACCGTGCGAGGGGGCGACTTTGCAAACCAATGCAGCCCCCGCGCTCCATAGCGTAGGGTTTTATACCCTGCGATATGGAGCATACCCGGTTTCCCGGGTTATCAAAGCCGGCCTCGGCTACACGGGATGCTCCTTCGCGATGGGTATAAAACGCCATCGCTACGGAGCGCGGGGATTGGACTTTGCGACTGTGCGACCGTGCGACTGTGCTTGAACCGACCTACAAAGAACAACCTACAACCTAGAACGGACAACCGAGATTCCCTCCCTCACCCCCTCTCACCCTCCAACCCCGTCCTTCCATAGCCCTGAGGTACTCCCGTAGTTAAAAATGAAACCCATATCCAAAAAATACGGCTTTCATGCCGAAAACGCTGAACCCGCTGAGAACAACCCCTGCGATGATCAGGGCAAAGGGCAGGTAGACAATTCCGCGCAATAGTTTATTTTCCCATTTGATATGATGCATCAGGGGCAGCAGCAGGAAGGCCAGGCATAATCCCAAAAAAGAAATTTGGAACATCACAAGCGCCGCCAATCCAAATACCACAGCGGTGGCAATTTCAAAGCCCTGTACCAATCGCGTATCGGGATGACTTTTGGCCAGAAAATCGCGCCAGCCGCTGCGTATTTGGGTCAATAAATTACCCTGGCGGTTTTTGCCTTTGTATTCGGCCTGCCTGGTATCGCCGGTGACCAGGAAAAACGCCTTGCCGGAAATCATGTAGGCCAATACGCCCATAGATGACAACGGCGACAAAGCGGCGTAAAGGGCGGTGCTATGGCTCAAAAATTTGAATAATTTGAGCGGGCGGGGCGCTAATTCCAATACAAAACACAATACCGGTGCAAAAAAAGTGAGCAGCGTAATGAGGTAAAAATCCCAGCCGTAGATCACCTGGAACCGCGGGTCGAGGGTAATCATGGGCAGGCGGTATTCGTCGCCGCCCAGTACAAAGGTCACATCCTGCGGTTGCCCGAAAAACCAGGGCAAAACGAGGTTGGCATTGATCATGAATGCGAAGTACAACAGCGTGAGCGGCAGGTTGAGCGTAGGAAACAGGATGTCGAGCTTTTCCGTCCAGGAGATGTGACGGGCTTTCAACAGCCAGCCCATCTTTTTCGATAAAAACTCGCTTGTGCCGCGCGTCCACTTCATGTGGCGAATGCGAAAGGCGCGCACGGTATCGGGAAAATCCTCATAACAAACCACGTCTTCTACAAAGCGGCCGCGGTAGCCTTTTTCGCGAACGTGGATGGCAAACCCCAGGTCTTCGCTCACGATATCGGGAAAACCGCCGATTTCTTCCCAGCATTTGCGGCGCAACAGGGCGCCGTGACCCAGAAACATGACGAATCCATAATCATTGCGCAGCGGCTGATACCATTTCCAGTGGATGTCGATGCCTACACCGAGGCTTTTCGACAGCGGACTGGTGGAGTATGGGTTGGCGCGGTGGTTGGCCTGTGCAAAACCGCAACTCGGGTCGGCTTCCATCACGGCTACCAATTTGCCGAGAAAGTCGGGGGGTAGAATTTCATCGGCATCGGCGATGGCAAAGTAGGGTTCCTGGGTAGCAACCTCCGACAATCCGTGATTCATGTTGCCGGCTTTGAAGCCTTTGCGATCGGGGCGACGCACTACCTTCACCAGCCCGGCGTACCGGGCGGCAAATTCATCAACGCGTTGTTTGTAGGTGTCGTCGCTGCTGTCGTCAAGAATATATACCGTATAATTTGGATAATCTTGTCTGACGCAGGACACCACGCTTTCCTCTACAAAGTCGTTGCAGGTGGTATACAGTATAGCTACTGCCGGATAATCTGTAAGTTCGACCGTAGCGGCGGCATTTTTTTGCTTGCCGAACCGGTTGTAAAACAGCGCAAAAAGCACCACGCCGATATTGTAGATGCCGTATAGCCAGGCGAAATTGATAAACAGGATAAATGCCCACAATGCCAGCCGGCTGCCAGGGCTATAGGCCATGTCGAGCAGCATGAGCAGCCGGGGCTGAAACCAGATTACAGTGGCCAGCCAGGTTGCAAAAATGCCGATATACAGGGTAGGTTTAGGCGCTTTAGCGTATTGCTGAATAGCAAGCGGTTGAGCGTTTATACGTTGGCGGCGGCTCAAAGGAAGTTCAAGCGTTGCGCCCATATGTTGTCCGGTGTTGGAAAATGTTGTCATAAGTCGTTAGTATTGGCGGTTAGCAAGGATTATTCAAAACGGATTTTGGCGCCGATGGCCAGGGAGGTGAGGTTTTCTATCACGCCTTTTTCGTATCGAAGCGCCGCCAATCCCCACACCCGCTGTCCAAAAGGCAGCAGTGCAGTAAGCAACCCGCCGTATATCTGGCCATTGCTTATATTTTCGTTGCCAGGCGCCTTGCCATACATGAAGCCCAGGTTTAATTCATAGCCGTCGGCTGTGCGGAATTTATTGTTAAGCATCAGGCGGTGTTCGACAGCCGGTGCGTCTACGACCTTCGACAGAAAATAATGCGGCTCGATAGCAAAATAGCTGCCAATGGGTACATGAACGGCGGTATAAGTCATCCACTCGTTACTGGTTTTTGGAGACAGGGCCACAAACCCGCCCAGTTTGAAGTGCCAGTTGCCGGGCATAAATACGACCTGTTCGGCGGCGACAACTTGCTGGGTAGCCTTATTGGGCAGCAAACGGGCGCCCAGCTCGATGCGGGAGGTGGCGTTTTTCTTCCAGTTGTAGACTGCGCTTCCCATTACTGTTTGCGCATTTTGATTTTGGCGGATAACGGCTGCCACATCCATGCCGAGGGTATTATCGTAGCGCAACCCCAGGCGCAAGCGTTTGCTCACCTGTCCGGAAATCCCCAGCAAACGAATGCCGAAGCGGTTTTCGCCGTCAACGATAGAATAACCGGGCAGGGCGTCAATTTCAAAACGGGCGGCTTGCTGGAAGGCGCCGAGCCATACTTCGCGAACCAATTCATTTTCGGGTGATTGCTGCAGGGCGGGTTGCAATACCTCGCGCGCTTTTTTGGCCTGGTGTAGCTGGATGTATGCCTGCGCCAGCGCCACGCGGTAGTTTTCATCGCGGGGATAACGGTTGACAAGCGACTCGAAGTTTTCTACGGCCGCCCGTGAGTCTCCCCGCCACAGTTGTACATAGGCTATTCCTTTTTCGGCTTCCAGATTGCCGGGGTCTACCTGGGCAAGTTCCTCGAATTGCCGGGCTGCCGCTTCGTATTGGCCGCCCCAGGCCAGGTTATAGGCCCGCCCCGACATGGCCTGTACATTGCGGGGTTCTTTAGCCAGTACCATATTGAACTCGCGTTCAGCGGCGGCACGGGCGCCCATCCACGAGTGGTTATAGGCGCTGCTTAGCATTACAGCCGTATTACCTGGATCCTGGCTCAGCAGTGTGTTGTAAATCTGTTCGGCTTCCTGATAACGGCCTTTGGCGGCCAATTCGTTGGCAGTTTGCAGATTCTGCGACTCGACTTGCCCAATAACCAATAGCATGGTAAAGGCGATTAAAACAACATGGGTGCTTATGCTTTTTTTCATGGCGCTTTGTTTTTTTATGCAAAAAAGAAGCCTGAGACGGGCAATTGAAAATAATTGCCGCCCAACGGGGAGGATATGATGCTGAACGAGAGTATGGGAGTGATATGCGGGATACTCCCTTTTTAGATGCAGTTTATGCTGCTGCCAATTGTTTTTGCTGTAGCAGGTGCAACGTAGTGGGTTTGGAAATTTTTTCCAATAACTCAACACCCTTGAAGTTCGATAATTCGCCGAGGTTGAGAATTGGAATATCTGATACCACGCTTTGTACCTCTCTGACCAATAATTCGCTGGCGGTAAAAAGGCCTGATACGGCAAAGGGGGTGCAGTTCCACTGGTTGAGCAATTGAAGGCCGCTTAATACGCCCAGGCTGTCGCCGCAGGAAAGTAGTACCCCGTGAACGGTACTCATAAAAGCGGAATTTTGCAGCAACATAGCTGTTTCTCTTTGCAATAGGCCGTCGGCGATTTCGAGTACAACGAATTCTGCTTCAGATTCTTTCCATACCAGATTTAGCAGCGATTGATAGAGATTCAGCAGGGTTTGTTCTTCGCACAAATAGGTAGAAGGGAAGCCGAAATCACTGAAATCCGCAACATAATCTGCACCGAGATCGAGCGCGAGCTGGGCGTCTTTGGGGAATGCAGTTCCCGTAAGTTTTACATAGGCTACTTTTCTGCCGGCATCGCTGAGTCCGCCGCACAGGTATGCCGCGCTGGTCGTTTTGCCGCTATCCATAGAAGAACCTATGGACAGGACAACTTTGGACCGCACGGTTGCAGGGTTGAAGAGAGCCAATTCACTATGGCGTTCGGTATTCAGTACCTCGCCGGTTGCAAGATCGCAAGCATAACCCAATAGCTCCAGATTGACGGGTACTTGCCTGAATGTGGCATTTTGGCTTTTCAGCAAGCCGGCGACGCCGCCTCTGCCCAGCAGTTGGCATACTCTGACGGGGCCTTGAGGAACATAACCTTCAAACTGATTGGTAGCATAGCGATTGCCAAATGCCAACATGATCCGGTCTCCCGGCATTATCTTCGTGGCGATGCCGCGTTCGTTCATGATGTAGCCGCCGGCCTCGGGAGCAACCCGGAAGATACCTACATCTCCCGCTTTGGGGCGGTATTCGCCAATGATCTGCGTATTGAAATAGAAATTTGATATCGTTTTGCAGATGAGTGATTTTTTAATTTTCCTTTCCATGGTCGTTGTTGTTTTTAAGGTGAATCTGCCTTGTATTGCAGTCGAAAAAAAATGTTACCGGCCAATTGTAAAAATTATGCTTTGTCCTGCCGGATTTTATTCGCAGCGCATCATTTATTGCGCATTTTTAGCGGCAGGTATGGTGTTTAACCTGATATGTTTTGTACATGCCGGCATCCTTGTCAGCCCCGGCCGACAAAATGAGTTGTGCGCGCCGGGATTGATCTTTTTTCAGCAGACACAGGACAACGTTGCTGCTTGAAGCGTCGAGATGATTAAAAATTCCCTCAAGTATGAGAAAGGGCTTTTCTGTGAGCAAAGCGCGAAGTAATACCAATAGATTGTGTTGAGCGGGGGTTAAATTCGCGGTAGTTTCCCGAAGCGGAGTGTCCAGGTTTAATGGTTGAAGTACAGGAAAAAGGACTTTCCACGCATCAAATTGCACGGCTGCCTTCAACTTGTTTTCCTTGCGGCTGCTGTTCGACAATGCTTCGCCTATGGTGTTACCGTACAATGGGAATGTTGTTGACGCAATGGCGACATATCGCCTGTAGCTTTTCGGGCCGAGTTGCGACATATCCGTGTCATCAAGGTAGATATCCCCGGAAGCCGGGTTTTCCAAACCCGATAAATAGCGTAGTAAAGCCCGCCGCGCCTCCTCATTTTCAATCGGCAAGACGGTAGTTTCCCCAAGGGATAAGGTCAGTTCAATATTGGTGTTTTTCAGGGGAATGTTTTTTAATATAAGTTGGCCGGGAGACTTTTTCAACATTATCTGTTGTAAAGGTTCAGTGGGTTGATTGAATACCCGAGCGATATTAGTCAGTGAAATATTGCCTTTCTTCCAGATCAATCCTGCCCGGAGAAGTCTTAGCAACACAGGACGCCAGGCAATCAGAATCATGAGCACGGCAAAAAGCTGTGCAGGGTAAAAGGTTTTTGGTTGTTGCCACCCCAATAGCAAGACTGCGCCTGCCAAGCCATAGATCGCCAAAGGAAAAACCGCTTCCTGAACTGCCGTAAGGCTGGAAACACGATGGCCGAGGCGGCGCAGTCGCTCCGTACGTCGCCGGAACAACGCCATTTCCATACCCTGCCTATTGAGCGCTTTCACGGTTTGTATGTTGATCAACCGGCGGTTGACGAAGTCAAGGGCTGCCGATTTTTTGTTTCGCCTGTTTTTTTCAACGACGCCGACTTTAGCATTTAGCAACCAGAATAATATCGTTAATCCCCCCAACCAGCCGGTCACTACTATCCCCAACCGACTATTCAAGCAACCAATTAGTACTAGTCCGGCGCCCAGCAGCGAAATATCGGCGGAAAACTGAAGAATACCCTTCGATAGAAATTGTTGGGCGCTACCCAGGTCTCCGCTAAAGCGCAGCAGATAACGCCCAATGCCTCTCAACTCATATTCGCTGGGCGCCAGCTGCAAATGGCGCTGAAAAATAGATTGCCGTAGCTCCATTGCGAAGTCTTCTGTCAATATGCCCTGTTGTCTTTTTCTAAAAAAATCAAGCGCGGCTTTGACAACCAATGTTATACCGAACATCGACATCAATGCCGGAAATGTTGAGGGCATCAGCAATCCCGCTCCAGCCAGCGTTTCAGCCCGGACAGAAGAATAACCCAGTAGCAGCGATATGGCCTGTGCAGCCAGAAGTGGTAGGAGCAGCGTTAGTAAATTGGCGCTACAATCAAGGATAAAACAACCTGCTACGCGCCATTTATTGGAACGGAGAAAAGTTTTGACAATAGTAATATGACTCATCATGTGTGCTGTTTTTACAGACCACATGCGTATTGCCCGAAATGGCAAATGTTACCGGCTCTGCTGTATTTTTTTAGCGGCGTACAGTATCAAACATCAGTGCAAAAGTAAGTTCATGCGAGGTACCAAAAGGGACATTGAAGGCAGATATGTTATAATCAAATGCATACCCGATTTTGACGTTGGCATTTTCGTGAAATAGTTCCGGAATATTTAACCCGGCTTCGAGATGTACGATACCATTGATATTAAACCCTCCTCCGGCCCAGAAGGTGCGTGTGGGTTGTATGCGGGCAGTAAGGTCTATATTGACAGGCGCGCCCTCCACCCTTTTAAACCAGGCAGAAACTTCTACAAACGCCTCTTCATTGATAAAATGATACCAACCCGCCGTGCCAAATAAATGTGGTACCCTGTTGAGTGTAACTTTGCGATCGGGGGTATAAATTTCTGCTATCGTGCCCAAAAGTTGTGGCATTGAAATGCCTGCATAGATATTATCTTCATCAAAAAAACCGCCCTGCAATCGTTTGTAATAAAATGCGCCCACACTCAAATCCATTTTCGTAACGGCCACATCCAGGTCGGGAATATTGGGGTCGTCGGGATGCGCCCACTCAATGCGATCGGCGTCAATTCGGTATTGAACTGCACCTGCGCCGATACCTATGGAAAAACCTCCAAAGTAAGGATCAGCGGCAAAAACGCTGCCCAGTCTGCCAAAAACACCGGTAACGGAATAAGGCCCCGTGCGGTCGTTCAATAACATCAAACCGGAGAGCAATTCGAAATCACTGTCAAAGTTGGATATGAATTCACCCGACAAATGGGCGGTGCGAGGCGTCTCTTTTTGAGAAATCCATTGCGCGCGGTAATTTGCCTGAATACTGGCATTATAATCGTAAAGGAAAAAGTCGCTATGTACGGCGCCAGGATTGATGATGCTCTGGAAATTGCGAAACTGGCTGTAATAGGGCAACTGTTGGGCTATGGCTGTTTGAGTGGCAAACAGGCAAATCAGGTGTAACAATCTGAATTTCATAGCTGGGTGGCGTGGTTAAGTGTTAGTAATGCTATTTCCCCAGCAGGATGGTTTCAGCGCCTTGACCGGCGCGTACCATAAGCGGGTGTTGCGATGTAGTTGTTTTAGGGCGTTTGGAGGCTACTAGCTCGGGCACCTGCTTTTCCAGATAGCGAAAGAGTTCAGCCGTATCCAGCCGGCGATTTCCATCCAGGTCGATTTGGGCGGATGCAGCGCCGTCAAAAACATCAAATGCCTGCAGGATAGCCTCTGTAAAAGCGCCGTTTTGCCATTGATCGTCTTCATAACTGTATTCGTTGGCGCGGCAGGAGACCAACAGGTTGAGCTCGCGTTGCATTTGCGCCCATTGCGCCATAGCAGCGCCCAGGTTCCGGGAAGCATTTCCACTTTTGCAGGCGTCTACTATAAATAGTTTGTGGCAATCGATAGCTTGCAGATAATTGACAACTTCCGTCTCAAAATCCAGACTGGTTTCTTCCAAAAAGGGGCTATCGTAATCGCTGGTAGCAATACGGAAACTACCGGTTTGGCTGTTTAACCCATGAGAGGAAATAAAAATCACCAGTAAGTCATTAGAGCTGATCTGCCGGTCGGCATACCGGTACTGCAACCTGCGCAGCGCTTTCAGAATGCCTGTTTTGGTGGTTTCTGCTTCGTTCAGCAGCGTGTCGGTGAAAACGGTCTGGAAAATATCCCCGGGCGACTGGCGGGAGGCCAGCGAACGGGCAAAAAGTGCGGCGTCATTCACCGTATATTTTAAATCGACGGTAGGCACCCCAATAGCCACAATATGCAAATTGGGTTTTCGAGGCGTGTAAATGATATTCAGCGGTTCGGTCTGACTGCGCCCGGCGCCGTTGTCAACTATAGCTTTAAACGTGTTTTTGCCTTCGCGCAGCGGCACTTTTTGTTGAAAGGTGCGACTGTATTTAGTGCCCTTCAATAATACCTCATCCATTTTTTGTCCGCTCTCGCAAGGCTGGCCATTGATTTCGATACAAAAGTGCTGTCGCTCGATGGGTTTATTAGAGACAACTTTGACTGAGATGATGATTTCGTTGTCGTGCCAAACTATTTCCGGTTTTTCAAATTGATCGGGATTCGGAGAAAGCCAAATTGCGGTCAACTGGTTGGCGCCGGCGGGTTTTCCCTGTTCAGTTTCCGCAGTAGTTGCTATAATGTCCGTCAGCTTGAGGGTGGTGGTATCCTCGTGTTGGAAACCGGCATCGGCAGCCCTGACTTTCAACCAGGCATCTCCTGGCGCTAGCCGTTGTATTTTGATGTCTTTTGTTTTGATCCCTCCGGGAAGGATTTCACCCAAATAAGATTCGCGCGATACCTGCAACTGGTCTGACGAACTCAGGAATAGGCTGACGCCTTGCGCTACACCCTTACCATCATTGCGTACGTTGAGACTGACCACTTCGTCCCGGCCGCCTTTGTTGGGAACTGTTTCGGCTGTAACAGACAAGACGGGGGCGGAAAGACTGCCGACTTGCAGGGTAAACAATATTTCATCACTGATGGCTCTTTTGCCATGAAACACCTGTATTTTAAACGTATGAGCGCCGGGAGGTTCGTTTTCCGGAATAAAAAGCGGTAATCCGAATTGTTGTACCGTATTACCCGGCAGCACAGGCAATACCGCTTTGCGCAACGGCAGCGGCGAGGCAAAGTCGCCGGCGGTTTCCACTTCAACATGCAAGCCGGTCAGCCCTTCATTTGATGAATTTATCAAAGCCAAAGGCAAAAAGGTGCGCTTGCCAGGTTCGGCAAACTGCCCATTGGGGTAATAAACGCCTTTTACTGCTATGTCGATAGGAGTAGAAGGCGGGTGGGTGCGATTACTCTCCGTCAATTTCAGCAGATAAGCCTGCTCCGCTTTGAGCACCTGCCGGCCGGAGAAGCCCGCGGCAATAAGGCTGCCGTCACTGCACTGAAATATGGCATTGGCTTCGTCGTTTAATTTACTGCCATAATATCGTTCCTGAGGGGCTCCCCCTTTTCCGTCGGATAAAATAACCCAGGCCCGGTCCCGGCGGCTGCCCCGCTGAAAGGATTTGCCCCGGCCTGCAAAACAAAGGCGATTATCGTGTAAACGGACAAATTGACTGAGTTGGTCGTCTTCGCGACCGCCAATAGGATACCACCCTTTTACTTCGCCGTTAAGCGCCGATAATCGCATCAGAAAACCATCCTCGCGATTTTTTCTGCTGTGCGTCCAGCCGGTAATGCCCAGGGTGTGTTCATCGAGTACATTGATATCAAGAGCCATGCCCGGCTGGTCTTTTAGCAAAAGCTTGTCGATAATCGTTTTGCCGTTAGTCGCATCAAGCGAAGCGGCCCAAAGCCGTTCACCCTTTTTTGTTTTTACATACCCGGCGAGCCAAAGCCGATCATCGGCAGTCAGCATAGCAGAACCTACTGCGGTAAACATACCATTATGCTGGATTTTTTTCTCCCAGACGATTCGGCCGGAAGCATCGAGGCGCAAGGCCCAGGCATATGGGCCGCTGATACCTGCGGCCAAAAAACCGCCGTCGGCGAGCGAAAATACATTGGTAAATTCGTCATCGGCAGGCGAGCCCAGGATAAATTCCCTTTCAGAATGGCCATCTTCTCCCAACAGTAACAACCAACCGTCTTTGCCGCCAAAGTATTGCGACCTGGATCGCGATTTTGGAGATGGCTGGGATGAATATCCGGCAACCAGCCAGCGCCCATCAAGGGCAACAGAAATATCGTGCGCGCCATCATCGCCGTCGCGCCCAATGTAACGCTCTTTTTTTTGCTTTAATTCCTTGTCTGTGAGCAATAAATATATATCGCTCCCTCCATTTTCACCCCTCGAGGTGTACCCCGCAATGGCAAGGTCACCTCGCCAGTTTTCAGCAATGGCTTCGGCAATATCCTCCCCGCCCTGACCGGTTTGCACTTCTGCAAGCGGTTCTTCGGGAAGTCTTTGACCTTTGGCGAAAGGAATGATCACCAGCAGACAGGCAGCAAATGAGAATAATTTGAACAATGTCATGCAATCAATTGGCGCTGTAATTGAATACTAATCCATTTTTACTCGGCCACCACTCGCAAGATCAGCGATACAACATTTCTCTCCGGAGTTGTGAGCGCGTTGAAAGCCATTTTATCCGTTGCGTATCGAATATCTTTTGCGGGGGCAAGCAAATCGCCGAATACCTGATTTATCCGTTGCGGCAATTCGCCGACGCCGGCTTGCAGCCGTGCAAAACGGGCCTCGAAATCGGGGATTTCAGACTCGCAAAACAAGATGCACAGAAAATCTTCTCCAGGTGTACTAAGCTGTAATACGCTTTCTTCTCCCGGGATGACGATTTCTGCTGTTTTTTCCAGGATAAAGCCCGCCGATCTGCCTGCGACGGCAATTTTTGGAAAATGCAAATTGACCCTTCCGTCCGGATTTTGGCTAAAAATATAGGCATAACGCCCCCTGGGTATTTCCCTGGCTACCAATTGGAATACATCGCCGGCAGAGAACACCCCCTGTATGGGTTCATACCAGCGTGAAGCGGTATTGCGAGATACTGCTACCTCTTCAAACCAGGGCATTTCAGCTCCATCAGCCGTTGTGAGGTAGCCGGCGGGCCGGCGGAAGACAAATTCACCGGTCAAGGTGTTTGAGCCAGGCGCAGCAATTATATCCTCCGATTGTTGTTTGGGCAAATTGGCATCACCGGGCAGCAATACGTATGCATAGCGGCATAGTCGTTCGAAATCGTCATAAGGTATTTTGACAAAACCGCTATTGGCCCAGCCGGCGCCGAAACTGTTCAGGAGCTCAAACTGACGCTCTACGTTATCATAACCAACTACAACAAGCGCATGATAGCCCGAGATTGCCTCATCAGGGCCGGGATTCCATACACGCGAACCGGGCCGGAGATCCCAAAAACTTTGCGTAACGCCAAGTCCGATGATTAACGGGGTTTGGGTAGCCAATACCTTGCATGCTTTGGCACTTTTGCTTTTGGGCAGTTCATCCAGTTCAAATACGGCGGCGTAATCGCGTATACGGAACTGAGCCGCCTCGCCTATAGGGCCGGCGCCGGGCCGTACAAGGCAGTTTTGTTTGTTAAAATTGAAAGTAGTTTCCAGACAATCGCCGGTGGTATGCAGCAATGCCAGGGCATCTTCAATATATGCGCCGGCGGCGCAATCACCGCTGCTCAGTTTTATTTGGTTGTAAATAAAAGCGGCTGAATTGGCCATATCTGTGGCCGCAGCAGGGTCAGTAATGCCTGCCTGCTGTGCGCGCATGATGGTCAATGCGCCATAACCGGTTGCCCATCCTACACAGGCGCCGGTGCTACCCTGATCGCCGGGGACGGGACAATAAGGCCGAAGGCTGACTTTCAGGGGCACCTCATTGTATTTCCTGCCGCTGTATACGGGCAGTTGGGAAAGCCGGCTGTATTTGCCGTCTTCAACAAGCAACCCGCGCTGAGCACGAGCGGGCCAACCGATAACGGCCGTCATAAAAAGGCAAAGTAAAATATGCTTTGTGAACGCGTTCATGTCAGAAATACAAGGTTGGTCATTCGTGGTAATGAAATTATACGGGTTTTGTTTGTCAATTTGCGTTATTTTAATCGCTCCAGCTCTGATAACAATAGCCCGGCCTGATCGCCGTAAACGCTTTCAGCAGGAATGAGCCTTAATAAATCACGGGCCGAAAGCAACTCGCCGGTTTTTAGATACGCCAGGGCCAGATACCAGCGACCGGCGTCGAGCGCAGGCGCCTGAAGGCCGCGCAGGCTGTTCTGTAAAGTTGAAATTGCCGCATGATGACGGCCGATTTGCAACTGGGTCACCCCCAGGAACAACCCTGCATTGGGGTCGCCGGTCTGTCCGTAATATTGCCCCAGCAATTCGGCGGCGCCCTCGTAGTCGCCGCGGTCATAGGCATCCATACCCCGATCCAACTCATTCAAACTGCCAGCTTGTTGGGGGGTAATGATGACGTTTTCAAGCGGCTTGAAATGACTTTCGTAATACTGCCCCACGTCCGGCTGATTGTAGCTAATCAACAGCTGGTATCCAACCCCAATACTGATTCCAACTACTACAAGTCCGGTTAGCCAAATCAGCCAACGCCCCCAGGCGCCGCTTCCCGGTCCTGATTTCGGCTTCGCCGGCGGCACCCCCTCTTCCGCAATGATTGCGCCGATGATTGCATTCAATTGTAGCTTTTCTTCATGGCGGAGCGCCATGCCAAGTTTGCTGCTGAATCGGGCCTCTTCGGCCGCTTCCGGCGATTGCGCTATGATCTCATCGAGTTCTTTCTGCGACGAAGTTTCCAACTCCCCTGCAATTTTTGCCCGAAGTTGCTCCTGAAAGCGGTTATCATCACTGTATTTGCGTTCTGTCATGGTATTAGATTTTGCGGCTTGGGTTACAAGCCCCCTAAAATGGCTTCTGTTATTTTTTTCAACTTCTTGCGGCAATCAAAAATTCGCTTGCGCAAGTTGTCGTAGTCGTAGTTCATTTTTTTTGAAATTTCCAGCAAACTCACCTCTTGCAGGTGATAAAGCCTTATTATGTCGTCGCATGGGCTTTCCAGCCGCTGTAATGCCTGGTGAACGGCATTGAGATAACGGTCTTTGACAATTGCGGCTTCCAGGTTTTCAGCGCCTTCATCTTCAACGTCTATGGGTGTAGCATCGAGCGATCCGGCAGGACGATTGCGCCTTCGCCGCAGCTCATACCGCCAGTTGTTGGCCGCCAACTGAAAAATGTAGCATTCCATTTTACCCTCTTCCTGATAGCGCCCCTCCTGCACTGCCGTCCACAACTGCAGCATCGTAATCTGGATAATCTCGCGAGCATCCTCGTCAGTGCCGCTGTTTTTGCGCACATGACCGGCAATCATAGGGGAATGTTGCCGGTAGAGGTACCGAAGTATAAGCTCGTCTTTGGCCTTTAGCCCTTCCAGTATTTGTGTTACCGTATAATTCATCAGCTTTTATCGTGCTTTGCCCGCTGCTAATTTCGATTTACAAAGGCATATTGCGAACAATTTGGAATGTTACCATATTTTATAGTTTTTTTTATCGCTTGTCGTTTTTTTATAAATAAATAATCGGCCCGGTAACATTTCTTATCTTTTGCAATACACCATCGATCAATCGCTTTTACTTATCAAATTTATATGCTGATGAAAAAATTGCCGGCACTATTTGCGCTGCTTTGTATTGGTTTTTACCTGAGAAGCCAGGAAACGCCGATCCCTATGGGAGCGCCAAACCCAATGAATACAGATGCGCCGGTAAGTATTCCGGCCCCGGAGAATGTGGTGGCCAGCGACGGCACTTATGACAAATTTGTACTGGTGCGGTGGGATAATAGCGAACACGCCACTGCTTATAAGGTATTTCGCACTACCGACCCTCAGAAGTCTGCACTACAGGAGGTCACTCCCAATTGGCAGAAAAGCACCTGGGTATGCGACTATACTGCAGTTAGAGGAGTAAAATATTTTTATATCGTTGTAGCCGGCAACGGCGCCAAATTGTCGGCTACGAGCCGCTTCGACAAAGGTTTTGTGCGCGATAAACCGCTCGCAATTGAAGATCAGGAGGCGCTTACCCAAAACGAAGCCTATGGCGCCCCGCATTTTATTTATCTACTCGCTTCTGATGTAAAAGCGCCCGAATCAGCCAAAGCCGGTACCGAAGTAGCCCTGGAAGCCAGATTGCAGAATATATTTGACCTGCCAACCCCCCAAACAGAAATACGTGTATTTTTATCTACCAATACTACCCTGGATTGGGATGACACGCTGCTGGGTCGCCGGAACCTGAGCAGCATCCCCCCTAATGCTACTTTCATTTTGCAGGAAAAACTGATTGTGCCCGGCGATGCACTGCCCGGCGAATATTACCTGATTGTGGTATGTTCTTCCGCCGGAGATATTTTGAATAGCAAAACCGATTCTACTATTATTCAAATTGTAAGATGATGAATTCCCTTTTTAATCGCCGATTTATACTGCTGTTTTTCGCGTTATGCTGGGCATTTGTTTCGTTGTCTCAACCTCCCTGCGACGATGACGACGATGAGATTACAGGTACGCTGAGCTACAGCGGCCCGGTATGCAGCGGCGGTACGGTGACTATCACTATAACACTGGATGACGACGATGATGATGACAACGAGTTGTATGATGTGACCTATAGTATCGGAGGAAATTCTTTTTTCTTAAATGATATCAGCAATGGCGCTTCCGTTAATCACACTGTTACAACTACGGTGATGGCAACGCTGATTTCTATTTATGATAATGCAAACGATTGTATTGTTGTTATTAATTCAAGTATTGTAGTTGCCGTGTTTCCTCAGCCTTCCTTGGCGATTTCAAATATCGCTAATCCTGGCTGTGGACAAAACAACGGCAGTATCAC
>DAINSQ010000117.1:0-15069 GCA_036741235.1 Saprospiraceae bacterium
TTTTCAATCGGGACTCACTTCGTTAGCCTTCGGTCGAATCAGCAAATCAGCAAATAAGCAAATCAGCAAATCAGCAAATCAGCAAATCAGCAAATCAGCAAATCAGCAAATTAGCAAATCAGCAAATCAGCAAATCAGCAAATTAGCAAATTAGCACATCAGCAAATTAGCAAATTAGCAAATCAGCAAATCAGCAAATTAAAATTTTCGTTTGCCTTCCAGCCAATCCACATAGGCGACGTCGCCCAGTCGGAACTTAAGGGGGAAGCGAAGCTTTTGTTCGATTCTCACTTCGAGCCGGCAAAAAAAAGCGAGGTCTTCATACCTGGAAACGGGGTTGAGCATCGCGACCCGCAGGGGTTGGATAGGCTCAATGGATGGATTGAAAATCAATTTGCTTAATTGCCGATTATAGTCGGCGGCTGGCAGTTCGTGAGGGCGCAGGCCGATCTGTGCATCGGAAGCAGTTGCGTGCGCCATCATCAGCGCAACAACCAGCCATTTGAACCAGGATATCAGGAATCGCTTCATGATTCTTCCGTTTGAGCGGGTATTTTTTTACTGCCTTCATACATATCAAATCGCAGTAGCTTGCATTCGAGCGGACCATTGTACAATGTAAACCGCCGGGAGGCTTTTAATCCGATATGTTTGACGGCGTCGACATTAGCCGAAATGATCCAGGCTTCATAACCTGAAAACGAGGACTTTAGTTTATCCCCGATATTTTTATACAATTGCGCAATATCATCTATTTGCAGGCGCTCGTTGTAAGGCGGATTCATCACTACCAAACCTGGCGGAGCAGGCGGTTGTAATTGATCAAATTCAGCGGCTTGCAAGGAAAGGTAATGCTCCAGCCCGGCAGCATCGGCATTGCTGCGGGTGAGGGCTATGGCGCGCAGGTCGTTATCGGCGCCCCACAGCAGATAGTCAAACGGCTTCATAGCGGCTTTGGCTTCGCGTTTAACCTGCATCCACAGGCCGGCGTCAAAATCGGGCCAGCGCATAAAGCCGAATGTACGGCGTTTCCATTGCGGAGGGATATTGTGGGCTATCATTGCCGCTTCCAGCAGCAGCGTACCGGAGCCGCACATAGGGTCGATAAAATGGCAGTCGGCCTGCCAGCCGGTAAGCAGGATAATACCGGCGGCCAATACTTCATTGATCGGCGCTTCCAGCGCCTCGGCGCGATACCCCCGCTTGTGCAGCGAATCGCCCGAGCTGTCGAGCGACAAAGTGCACTGATCGTTGTATATGTGAAGGTTTAGCCGCTTAATCGGATTTTTAGCGTCAACATCCGGGCGGCGGCCCGTCTGCCGCCGAAAGCGGTCGGCGATGGCGTCCTTGGTTTTTAATGCCGCATACTTCGAGTGGCGGAAGATATCTGAATTAGTAACTGCGTCAATGGCGAAGGTATCCTGCAACTGCAAAAGCGAAGGCCAATCCATATCAAATACCCGGCGGTACAGCTCGTCTTCATTGCGAGCCCGAAATTGCGCTATGGGCTGAAAGATGCGAAGCGCTGTGCGCAATTCGTAATTGGCGCGATATAATAGTTTCTGATCCCCCTGAAATTGCACCGCCCGCTTCAGGGGCGTCACATCAAGCGCCCCTAAAGCGGTCAGTTCACGGGCTAATACTTCCTCAAGGCCCGCCATTGTTTTCGCCAAGTATACCATGGCTGCAAGATAGCGTTTTCCAACGTATCAACACAGGATTTCAGGATTTGCCAATCATTATCCATACAACACATCCTCCCAAATCCTACAATCCTACAATCCTAATACCACCGTAGCCTCCTCCTCAATCTGCAATTTTTTGCGCTGTGCCAGTTGCCAGTTTTCGCCATCCTTAATCCACAATTTGAGGTCGTAGATACCGGCAGCAGGAAAGCGGAGTGTGGTAGCTGAATCCTCCAACACGATTTTGTTTCCTGCGCCGGTGTCGAGTACATAAGATTCGTTTTCATCATAGTTGTCGATAACAAGCAGCAGCGGGGCGCCTGCCTCCCGAGCGCCTTCGATGTGAAAAGTTTCCTTGGCGGCAACCTCCAAGGATATATCATACGCCGGGTTGCCGCTTGTTGCGGTTTCCTGCCAATCGACCTTGTGATGATGCGACCGGCTAATGTACAGTACCCCGCTGAGTCCTATCAGCAGAAGTAGTAATTGGACAAGGCTTTCCAACTTGACACCCCTGTTTTTTTTGTACATTGTGTCGTTGATTGTGTTACAGTGTTTCATAGTTTAAAGTAGTTTTAGGCAACAACATCCGAAATTGGGCTAGAATTCGGATGAGCAAATGTAATAATTAATAATTTATAAAAAATAATAATATGTGTTATTTCCAGCAGATGTCGTGACCAAAACACATAATCATCATTTTTAATATCAAAAACAAAACCCGTGCCAAACTCAAAAAAAACCGACAATCAAATTAAATTATTTTTTAATATATATTTAACCTGTAACAGATCATGCGTATTCTTATTGCCTGCGATAGCTATAAAGACGCGTTAAGCGCATTGGAAGTGTGTCGCGCAATTGGTCGCGGTATTGCCGCGGCATCAACGCATGCGGAATGCCGGCTATTCCCCATGTCGGACGGCGGAGAGGGGCTCGGCGAGGCGCTTTCCTATCATTTAGGGCTACGGCAAACGGCGCTTGAAGTCAGCGACCCTTTATTTCGCAGGATTACGGCCTGCTACGGGATCAGCGAAGACGGTTCGGTTGCCTTCATTGAAATGGCGCAGGCATCCGGGTTGCAATTGCTGACGCCGGCCGAGCGCAACCCGATGCATACTACAACCTATGGCGTAGGGGAATTAATACGGCACGTTATCAGTTGCTGCGGAGCAAGGCGTATTGTGGTGGGTTTGGGCGGCTCCGCAACCAATGATGCAGGCATTGGCATGGCACAAGCGCTGGGGTTTTCAATACTAGACGACAAAGGCCGTGCCGTGCAGCCTGTTGGCAGAGCGCTGAAATCCGTTGCCGGAATAATCCCACCGACTAACTGGCCGCTCAACATACAATATGAAGCCATGTGTGATGTCACCAATCCACTATATGGGCCTCAAGGCGCGGCATACGTATACAGCCCTCAAAAGGGGGCTTCGCCGGCAGAGGTAGCTACGCTGGATGAGGGATTGCGGCATATTGCCGGGCTGTCAGCACATTACGACGAGCTTGCTCAGCAACCCGGCGCGGGCGCTGCCGGCGGGCTGGGTTTCGGGCTCACTGCTTTCCTGGGCGCCACCCTGCGCAGCGGCATCGACTTGCTAATGGATCTGACCGGCTTTGACGCCCAGATCGACTGGGCTGATGTGGTCATTACCGGCGAAGGCCGGCTGGACGGCCAGTCGTCCCAGGGCAAACTTGTCAGCGGTATATCTCGCCGGGCCTTGCAGAAACAAAAACCGGTCATCGCGCTCTGCGGCGCCCTCGATGCCACCCCTTCCGATCTGACAAACATGGGCATCACCGCCGCTTTTTCTATTACCCCCAAACCCTGCACGCTTGAGCAGGCTATTGCCTACACTGCCCGCAATCTGGAGTTTACCGCGTTTCAAGTGGGGAGGGTTCTTTGTTGTAGGTTGTAGGTTGTAGGTTGTAGGTTGTATGTTGTAAGTTGTAGGTTGTAGGTTGTGGGTTCGTTTATAAGTTTATTAGTTTATACGACTGAGAGCGAACGAAGTGAGTGCCGACTAAAAGTCGGGGGAGTCCCGTACTGACCGAAGGGAAGTCGGGAGGTTTATGAATAAGCGTGTACCATAAACCTATAAACTCATAAACCCATAAACAAACAGAGAACAGAGAACAGAGAACAGAGAACAGCGAACACTTTTGTTAAAATTTTATAATTTCGTTGCAACTACACAATGGATGAAGGGGTATAACAAGTTATTAGGTTGCCCGAATTTAAATTAACAAAACAAACAGCGCCACAATGAACAAACATTCGGCCTTATTGCTCGTAGCTATATTATGGACAAGCCTGCTGGCTGCGCAGCAAACTGCCATTTACACCGAAGCCAACCGGGCTTTTAAACGCGGTACCGACTTTCAGGAGCAGGGCTTACTGGGCCAGGCTCAGGACGAATTCAAAAAAACGCTTGACCTGCTTCAGCCAGTTAATGAACCCGAAGCGGATATGTTGCGCACCAAGGCGGAATTCCATTATGCCAAATGCGCTGTACAGCGCCAATTGCCTGAAGGTGAAAAATTGATTCTCGATTTTATCTGGAAATACCAACCCGATCCGATGGCCGGCGAAGCGCTGGTAGAAGTAGCCAACTATTACTACAACTCCGGCGATTACGAAAAGGCGATTACCTATTACGCCCAGGTGCCCACTTCGGGGATGAGCAAAGAAAAGCGCGCCGAGGCCCGCTTCCGCATGGGTTATGCCTTTTTTGTGCAAAAACAATTTGGCAAAGCCAAAAACAACTTCAAGGAGATCTCTACCATTGAGGGCGACTACTACTACCCTTCCAATTACTACCTTGGATTGTGTTATTTCTTTGAAGGAGATTACAATGGCGCGCTGAAGCACCTGCGCATCGTTGAAAAAACGCCCAAGTATAAACCGCATATCCCCTACTACCTCTCTCAAATCTATTTTGCGGAGCGCCGTTATGATGAGTTGATAGCCTACGCCGAACCCCGCCTCAACGAAAGAGACGTTCGCAACGATAAGGAAATCAGACAATTGGTTGGTCAGGCTTATTTTGAAAGAGGTGATTATGCCAAGGCTTTGCCTCACCTGGAATCGTATGCCGAACGCTCCGGCAAGCTGCGCGAGGAAGAATTTTACCAGCTCGGCTTCGCGCAATACAAAACCGGCAATTATCGCAAAGCCATTCAAAGTTTTAACGAACTCAGCGGCGTGGACTCGCCCCTGGGCCAGTCGGCCAACTTCTACCTCGCCGACTGCTACCTGAAAACCGGGCAAAAAGCCTCCGCCCGCACCGCATTCGGCAACGCCAAACGACTGAGCTTCGACGCCGAGATCAAAGAGGATGCGCTGTTCAACTACGCCAAACTTTCTTACGAACTCAAAGACCCGCGCGAGGCCATCGCCGCCCTACAGGATATCACCCCCAAATCGAAATACTACCTGGAAGCCCAAGGGCTCATGGGAGAAATTTTCCTGAGCTATCGCGACTACAAGCAGGCGCTTGAAGTGCTGGACAAATTGCCCAATAAAACGCCGCAAATTCAGGAGAGCTATCAAAAAGTAGCCTACTACCGCGGGTTGCAACTGCTGCAGGAAGAAAAAAACAAAGAGGCCAAAGCCCACTTCGACAAATCGCTGCAATTCCCCGTGGATGCCCGTATCAAAGCGCTGGCCACCTACTGGCAGGCCGACATAGCCCACCGCGACGGCCAATACGACAACAGTATAAGGCTGATGAGCCAGTTCCTCACCCTGGCAAAAACCGTCAACAAACTGCCCGATGAGTCTTCGCTGTTTACCGGCAATTACCTCCAGGGCTATAATTACCTCAAACAAAAAAATTATACTTCCGCGCTGGGCTTTTTCAAAGAAGCCGTGGCAGGTATCAACCGCAACAGTAGCTTTATCGGCAGCAAAGACGTCAAAAATCGCGTATTGGGCGACGCCACCATGCGCGCCGGCGACTGCCACTTCAAGCGCAACCAATACAACGAAGCGCTTAACTACTACGACGAGGCCATCTCCCGCCGTTATAGCGGCTATGTTTACGCCATTTATCAAAAAGCGCTCATCGAAGGGCTGCGCGGACGCACCACAGACAAAATTCTGGCGCTGGAACGCATCCCGCAGGAATTCCCCGAATCGGAATACGCTGATGATGCCCTGTTGCAACTCGGTATCACCTACCAGGAAATCGGACAGCTCAACAAGGCGGTGACTCCTCTCAAAGAACTGGTCAACAAATACCGCACCAAATCAGACCTCGTCAACCAGGGGTATTTACAGCTCGGTCTGATCACCTATAACCAGGGCAGCCCGGAAACTGCCATCAACTACTACAAACAGGTATTCAGCAACAACCCCGACCCCGACGAGGCCCGCCTGGCCCTGGCCGCACTCGAAGAAATTTATGTTCGCGACCTGGGGCGGGCCGACGACTACTTCGCGTTCCTCGAAACCGTACCCGGCTATAAGGTTGACAACGTAGCCAAAGACTCCATCAACTTCAAAGCCGCCGAATCGCAATACCTCAACGGCAACTACCAGCGCGCCATTGAAGGTTACACCGACTATATCCGCAAATTTCCGAAAGGGCAGGACATCCTCACCGCCTATTACCACCGCGGAGAATCTTACAGCGTGCTCAAGCAATACAGCCAGGCATTGGGCGACTACGAATACGTGGTAAACAGAGGCCAAAGCCGATTCTACGTCAAAGCCCTCGAAAAAGCGGCGATCATTGCCTACAACCACGAACAGAATTTCACGAAATCATACGACTTCTACACCAAACTGGAAGCTGCAGCCACCAACGAGGATATGCGTTTTGAAGCCCAACTGGGCGCGCTTCGCAGCGCTTATCGCAGCAATAATACGCAGGCCGTCTACACCCTGGCGTCCAAAGTGGCCAACAGCCCCAACGCTTCGCAGGCCCAAAAGGCGACAGCTAACTTCTACCTGGGCAAAATAGCCTACGAAAGAAAAGAATTCGACAATGCCATGCGCTACCTCAACCAGGTAGTAGCCATGAGCGACAATGAGCAAACCGCCGAATCGCGCTACCTCATCGCCGCTATTTACTACCAAAAACGCGACCTGGAAAAAGCCCAGGAAATGTGCATCAACTCTAATAAGGAAAGCTCGGCTTATCCCTACTGGGTAGCCAAAAGCGTCATCCTGCTATCGGATATTTTGTCGGAAAAAGGCGACCTCTACAACGCCCGCGCCGCCCTGGAAGCATTGCTAGACAACTACGATGAAGACCAGGAGTTGATCCGCGAAGCGCAGAACAAACTCAATGCCATCAACAACCAGATCAACAAGTCGAGCCGCCTCAACAGCGAGCGCGACAGAGATTCGGGCAGACTCGAACTCATCGATGGCAATTAATTCATCCGGGCTTTGTCTTTTTTCCAACACAACAAATCAGACCACAATGAACTGGCTCAATAAATCGGCATATATTTTCTTCTTTTTTGCGCTGGCGAGCGCTAGCGCCGTTGCACAAGGCGGATTGCCCACTGAAAAGGTTGACGTCATCAAAAACTTCGACGCCCGCCTGGCCGACGCCGAACGCATCATACTCAAACCGGATTTGCCCACACTCGATACCACTACCAAACGGCAAACCTACAATATCACCGCCAAAACCCTGCGGGTAGAATACCTGCCGCCCAAAATCAGGCCGCTGTCGATGAAAGGCGATGATGTACCCAAAGGCTACAAAGGTTTTGCCCGCCTCGGCGCCGGTCTGCCCGGGGCATTTTACGGCGAAGGCTCTTACCACATATTGTCCAACAAACGCTTCGACCTGGGCATCAACCTGTTGCACCATTCCGCCAACAACGCCAACAAGGTCGAGAACCAACGCTTCAGCGACAACTACGCAGGCATTGACGGCACCTATTTCTTCGAACAGGGCTTCGCCGTTAACGGCAAACTCGGCTACACCCGCAATACTGTCCACTTTTACGGCTACAACGACCTCAACGAAGAACTCGATTCTACCCGCTTTGCATTCGAACCCGAAGATGTGCGCCAACGTTTCTCTATCTTCGATGTGAGCGCCAAATTGTTTAACGGCGAACGCACCGCCGCCGATTTGAACTATAATGTAGGGTTTGATATGTACAATATGCAGGATAGCTATTCGGCGCGCGAAACCGGTTTTGATCTGCGCCTCGACGCTACCAAGTGGTTTAACGAACAAAACGACCTGCGCATCGGCTTGCGCACCGATTTTACTTCGTACCGCGATACGGCCAAACAATCGCTCAACAACTTTTTCCTGACGCCCAGCTTTACTATCCACGGCGATCGCTTTAAGGTCAAACTTGGCGCCGTGGTAGCTTCGCATGAAGACGAGTTTTCGTTTTTCCCCGATGTTGAGCTCGGCGCCAATATCGTAGAAGGCGTGGTGGGTATTTTTGTCGGCGCCGAAGGTAGCCTGCAGAAAAACACCTTCCGCTCGTTGAGTACTTACAATCCCTTTATTTCTTCGCGCATCGAAGTGGCCAATACCAAATATTACCACTTCTACGGCGGGCTCAAAGGCGAAATCCAAGGTATCGGCTATAATGCCCAGGTAGGCTACAAATCGGCCGACGACCTGGCGCTGTTCCTGCTCAACGGCCAAAGCGATTCTATCGCGAGATTTAACGTCCTCTATGATACGGTCAATATCGTCAATATCAAGGCCGCCGTTTCCGCCCCGCTGTTCAAAGGCTTTGAACTCATCGGCTCTATCAGCCAGAATATCTATTCGCCGAAAACCCAGGAAAAAGCCTGGCACCTGCCCGCTCTTACGGTCAATGTGGGCGCCAAATACCGCACCGAAGACAACAAGCTGATGGTGAAGGGCGATTTCTTCCTCGAAAACGGCGTTCCTTACCTCGATAGCAACGGCGAAGCCCAAAACCTCAACGCGCTCTTTGATATCAGCCTGGGCGCAGAGTATTATATCGGCAAAAATTTCGGCCTGTTCGCCCAACTCAATAACCTGGCAAATAACAAACGCCAGCGCTGGCAACGCTACCCTGTGTTCGGCCTCAATGCCTTGTTCGGCATTACGGCCAGGTTCTAGTTCAGGGTTGAGTAGGGTTGGGTTTTCTCAACTCTACTCAACTTGCTACCTACCCAGCCGTCAAAAAAATTCCAATCAACTACTTGCAATTTGCCCTTTATTAATTTATATTTAAGCCAACTTGAATAGAAAGTTATCTATCAGTTAAAGAAATTATTCCCGCAAACGGGTATTTTTTAATCAAAATCAAAAGCTTATGAATCTCACTTTCGATGAACTGCGAGACATCAAGCACAAGCTGCCCACCGGCAGCGTAAATCGAATTGCCAAAGAGCTGCAAATTGACGAGCAGACCGTTAGAGATTACTTCGGCGCTCATAAAT
Organism: Saprospiraceae bacterium; assembly: GCA_036741235.1. Lineage (GTDB taxonomy): Bacteria > Bacteroidota > Bacteroidia > Chitinophagales > Saprospiraceae > JABWBR01. The sequence goes on from DAINSQ010000117.1 coordinate 9,088, forward strand.
TTGCCGGCAGCGATTCAAGCAACCACCTCCAGCCGGGCCCCAATGGCGGCATCGTCCATATCGATGACACCCGAATTCTCGACCTTGCACTACAAATTATCAAGGAGTCCTCGCAAAAGTAAAAAACAAGACCATAGGACTGTTGGACTGTTGGACTATTGGACTATTACCTTCAATATCCTGTAGTCCAACAGTCCAATAGTCCAACAGTCCTCACTTTATATATTCAAATAAAATTCCCCGGTCAGTCTTCGATACTCCTCCGTCCAATCGTTGTTATCTCCATATTGAATCACCAGCGTATCGCTTCGCACCGGCTTTGGCTTTCGTTCAAATTGCATTAATAAGCGCTCTACAGGTTTGCCGGCTTTGCCGTGCACTTCCGTAACCCGGGAACAGTACAGGTTGTAACTCTGCGCCAATTCCTGAAAGCGCAATCCTTCGATATAAGGCAATACCACGCTGAAACGCCCCTGCTCGCTGAGCAGGCAACGCGCTGCGCCCAGCAGGTCGCTATGGGGCAATTTTACGGTGTGCCGCACGCTGTTGCGCTCATGACTGTAGGAAAATACCCCGCCGGTAAAAAACGGCGGATTGCTAACGATCAAATCGTAAGTCTCCAGCGCCGGCGCTGCAACAAAATCCTGTATTGATGCGTGAAATACCTGTAACCGAGCAGCCCAGGGCGCGGCGCGCATATTTTCAGCGGCTTGGAAATACGATTTTTCATCAATTTCGACCCCGTGAACCAATAGCTCGGGCGAGCGCTGGCTCAGCATGATGGCAATTATACCGCTGCCGGCGCCGATGTCGAGCGCATGCCCGGCGCCTTCCACATCTGCCCAGGCGCCCAACAAAACGCCGTCGGTGCCGATTTTCATCGCACATTGGTCCTGGCGGATGGCGAATTGTTTGAAGCGAAAAGGCTGCATATTCCGTAGAATCAGCGGTCAGCGGTCTGACTGTCTGGAACGGTCAGACCGCTGACAACGATATCAGGGATTAATATCCGCCGGTGTGCGGATAAACACCTGTGCCGCATTAAAGTCGGACACAACCGCGATAACCGTAACGGCGCCTGCCGGAACATTGGAGTTGGCAAAAGAAGCCTGGCTGCGCGTAAACATCACCATGCTGCCCGTGCCGTCGGTAATATTCTTTGAACCGGAGTATGTGCCGCCTTCGGGGAAAGTAACATTGACGATCTTGACCAATGTAGATTCCCAGGTATTGAAATTGGCGTTGATATCGGCTATTGTGGCCTCGCGGGGCGTCACTGTATTGCCCGAGCTAACCAGGGTAGCGTTAACATTGGCCACGTTGTTGACCTGCAACAAACCGTTAAACTCAGAGAGCTCCTGCCCGGATACATTGATTTCAACTTCATCGCCCATCGAGAACGTGTGGTCGGCTGTAAAGCGCACTACGATTCCCGCCGTGCCGTCTTGCAACACGATATTGCGGGTAGTGGTATTCAGATTTACGCGGTCGGAGATGACCACGCCTTTGATTTTCTTGAGCGCGGGCGCCGATGTTGTGGCGCCGGTAAACAGGCTGCGCAAGTCGTCGATGTCCATGAGTTCGGGGTTGCCGCCGCCGCCTGAGACAACCACGTCGTTGAGGTTGCGGATCACTACCTGCGCGCTGTTAAACTGCGAAACGACGGCCGTCACGTCAACCTGACCGGTAGGCAGCGCGCTATTGGCAAACGAGGCCTGGGTGCGCGTAAATAGCGTAATAGAGCCGGTGCCGTCGTTGAGGGTACGCGAGCCGGAATAGGTTGTACCGCCGCTCAATGCCCCGTCTTTAATAGTGACCAGGGTAGATTCCCAGGCCTCCAGGTTGGCCAGTACTTCGGCAACCGTAGCCACACGCGGCGTGGGCTGTGCTGCCGTACCCACCTGAAAACCGTCGGATAGCGGCACGTTGACCTGCAGCAGGCCGTTGAATTCCGACAGCCCAGCGCCGGAGACTTCAACTTCTACTTCGTCGCCCATGCTAAAAGAGTGTACATCCGTAAAGCGCACCACGATACCGCCGCTGGCATCCTGCAGATAGAGGTTGCGGCCGTCGGTATTGCCGTTGTCGATATCGGAAATAACCACGCCTTTGATCTTTTTATTGGCAGGAGCTGTTGTGGTTCCTGCAGCAAACAGATCGCGCAGTGCTTTAATATCAATGGGTTCTGCAGTGCTACCCCCACCGCCGCAGCGGGCTTCGGTAAACTGCACGTCGGTCAGGTCACGGATCAACAACTGGCGGTCGTCGCGGAATACGCTCATGATGGCCAGGATAGTGCCTTTAGCGGAGGGCGTTTGTGCCGCTGCAAAATCGGCATAACCGCTCGAGCGCAAGAGAATTTCGTTGCCCTCGCAATCTTCCAAAACCCGGTTTTCCGAGAAATTATTAACCGGGTCGGCATACGTAACCAGCGTATCGGCGGCGGTAAACTGCACGCCTTCCAGGCTGACCAGCGTATTGAGCACTTCGTCGAGCAATACGTCGTAGTCCAGTTCCGTAATAGTAAGTACCCGGGGCTGAATGGTAAAAGAGTTGTCATCCTGGATGCGGATAACATGTTCGGGGATCAGCAACTCCGGAATAGTACCGTCGGGCGAACCATTGAGCTGGTACAAGCCGTTGTAGTCGCCGATGTACAAACCCTGGCACTTGACGGCCACCTTGCTGCCGGCGGGGAAGTCGTTGTACAAACCCGTTGCTTCCATACGCACGGCGATACCGGCGGTTTCGTCCTGGATGACGATCTGCTTGAAAAAGTTGCCCGAGCGGTCGTCGGCCACCACGATGCCCACCACCACCATATCTTCATCGATGCGAGAAGCCGTATTGCCGATGGTGTGCTTGAGTTTCAATTCGGCAATGGTGGCATTGGGGGTTATCACCGGCAGTTCTTTCACTGGCGGCTGGTCGAATTCGAGGTCGACACAAGCCCAGAAACCGGTGAGCATCCATGCAAAGGCTAATGCCCAGCCAAAATATTTTACGCGAATCATATGTATTGATTTAAATAAATGCACAATGGTTGATTAAATTCTGGCAGCCAGACTGATGAAATACGTTCTTCCATACCCATAAAAATAACGGTTGGGGAAACGATTGAGGTTTTTCTCTTCGAAATCAAAGCGGAATTGCTCGTAGCCGCCTACTATAAAATCTTGTTTATCAAGCAGATTGCTGACCCCTACATTGAGGTAAAGGAACAGATCGCCGAATTTCCAGGATTTGCCGCCGAAAAAGTCCACTGTAAAAGCGCCCGGCGCTTTTTCCTGGTTGATGATGCTGTTCCACAACGGCGACCCTGGCTCTACATCCGGCACGGCGCCGCCCGAGATCGCATCGGAGGTGCGGCGCTCGGGGTAAATGTCGATCCAGATATTGTCGAAGTAATTGAAATTGAGGTTGACAAACCAAAAGCGCTTGGCATTGTAGTTGATGCCGAAGGTGTAAGCCGATTGGGGCGTATTGGGGATGTAAAAGTTTTTGATATAAACGATATGGTCTGACAACTTGGCTGCCGATAATTCGCTGTACACAGTCACTTCGGGCCGGCTGGTGTAGATATACTGACCTACGGCGGCCACTGCGCTGAGCTTGAGCCCGGGCAATACGCTGACTTCGCCCGCGAGTTCCAGGCCCATGTGACGGCTGTCGATACCGTTCATGACGTAGTTGACGAAGCCGCCCTCGTCGAAGTCGATAGCGTCGTCGAGGTAAAAGCTGCGGGTGTACAGCTGGTCCTGAAACCGGGTATAATAGGCCATCAATTTGGCTTTTACATAAGGCGCTTTAAGTTGATAACCGCCCTCAGCAGTCAGGATTTTCTCCTGTCGAAGATCTTCAGCCATGTCGTTGCGCGAGCGGGGCGATACAAAGATATTGCGCAGGAACGGCGCGCGCTGCATATAGCCGCCGTTGAGGATCAGGTAATTGCGACCGTCGAGTTTGTAGGTGATACCGGCTTTGCCGCCGAAATCGAGGAAATCCAGTTTATTGGATTCGCCCAGCGAGTTATTGGGAAAGCGGCCATTGCGCACCAGTCCTTCACGCCATTGCGAGACTTGAGTTGCATTGGCAGCCGCAAAAATATCGAGATTGGTAAACCCGAAATTAGCCTGCACCCAGCCGCCGGTGCGGCGGGCATGGGTTTCATAGTTGTATCCGAAAATATCGCCCTCTCTGATGAGCCTGTTCGGGGCGTCAACGTTATTCTGGTAATAATTGGGGTCGTTAAGCGGGTTATCCGATTCTGCGAAGCGATCGATATCGAGGTAAAAATCGCCGCCCAGCAGGTCGTCCATGCGTTTGTAGTTATGGCTTTTGAACCACTGGTAGTTCAATCCGGCCAGCAAAGTGACGCGATTGCCCAATTTGTGTTGCAGCCAGGTATTGGCATTGGCCACCGTGCGGTCGGCGCGGCGGTCTTCCAGGATATACTGCGAGCGCAGGCCCGTCACGGTGTTGCCGGGAATGCCGTCGGCGTTGTTGATGGTGACGAGGTTGTCGTAGTTGGTGTTGTAGAGGTAATCCCAGTCAACTTGCAGCAAATCGGGATTGTCGAGGATCGCCTGTTCGACAAGGGCTGCTTGATCTGGTTCGAAGAAGCTGGGCAGCCTGCGGTAGTATTCGGGGCGAGGGTCGCGGGCCTCGTACCAGTCGAGGGCGGTATCGCCGTCGCGGCCGAATTGCCAGGAAGCAGCGGTGGTGAGGGTGGTTCGGGGCGCTATCTGCCAATCGTGGCGCAGGATGGCCATCGGCTGGTGGGTGCGGGCCTCTTTGGAGTTGCGCACCTTGCCGTTTTGGTAGCCCCAGTTGGGGTTGTAGAAATTGGTGCCGGCCAGGTCGTACAACTCCTGTACGGCGCCGGCTGTTTTGCCCCTGCGGGTAGGCGCCCCAAAAAACGTCAGGTTGAGCAAGTGTTTGTCGCCCAGTTTTTTGTCGACCGACATAAAGTAGGCCCAGGCATCATAATACGTGCCGGCGATATAGCCTTCCTGGCCCCAGCGGCGCGAGCCCGACAGCGAGACGGCCCAGCCGCCCGGCAATTGCCCCGACGACCACGTGGCCATGAGCCGGTTGACATAAGTCCGGTTAGACAAAGCGTACGAAACGCGCAGTTGTTTGCGCTGGTAGGAAGCTCGCGTATCGACCAAAGAAGCGCCGCCCACCGAACCGAAAGTATAATCGGTCGGCGCCAGGCCTACGCTTACGTTGTTGGTACGCGTTACATCGTTGAGACCGCCCCAGTTGCTCCAGAAAATACCGCCGGTTTCGGGGTCGTTCACCGACACGCCGTTGAAAAGCACCGAGGTGTAATCCGACCGGTAGCCCCTGATCTGGAAGCGGGCCGGGCCGAAAACGAAGGCGGCGGTAGAGGCGAACAAATCGCGGGAGGCGGTGAGGATACCCGAGATATTCTCACTGCCCAGCGACTGCGATTCGTCGGTGGTGAGCGTGATGGTGGGGATGAGGTCTTCAGCGGCCAACTGGTCGATGCTTTCCTGGGGAAAAAGGTCGATGGTTCCCAGGTTGATCTCGGGCAGGCCTTCAGCGGTGATGGGTACTTCTTTGGTGCGGTAACCGGGCTTTGCCAATGACAGTACATAGCGACCCTGAATGTCTAGTTGGAACGAAAAGGCGCCGTCGTTGCCGGTGAAATAGCTCAACGAGGCTACGCGCACTTCCACACCGGGCACGCCGGTCTGGGTGAGTGTGTCCCGAATCGTTCCCTTTACTGTGACCGTCTGAGCAGTGATGCCGGAAAAAGCTGCGGCGACAAAGAAGAGTGTCGCCAAAAGCAGTTTTGAGGGATGAGACATAAGAACTTTTTATGAAATAAATAAAGCGACTGCAAAATTAATACTTCCCTCCAATTGCGCTTTTTTCCGGGGATAAATTAATGTAAAAATGTTGTAGGTTGTAGGTTGTAGGTTGTAGGTTTGTTTATAAGTTTAATAGTTTATA
>DAINSQ010000118.1:0-15053 GCA_036741235.1 Saprospiraceae bacterium
AACGACATCTTTGAATTTACCTACGCGCCCCCGCCGCCTCCAATAGAGCAACCTCTGCCGGGCGATACGTTGCCTCCTTTGTCGAGTATTCCCGATATCGTCATCCCGCGCCCTGAAATTCCCCGCCGATTGGAGGATTTCCTGCCGTTGGCGTTGTATTTCGACAACGACGAACCCGATAAACGCACCCGCAGGACCAGCACGCGCCAAACTTACGGGCAGACTTACGACAAGTACTATGCCCGCAAAACAGAGTATATCAACGCCTATGCAGCGCCGCTGAAAGAGGCCGACCGGGAAGAAGCGGAAGATTTAATGGACGTTTTTTTTGAAGAAAAAGTCAATAAAGGTTACGAGTGGCTGTTGCGGTTTTCAGAGATCCTCCACGAGCGTTTAGTCGCCGGCGATAAAGTGGAAATTTTTATCAAAGGATTCACCAGTCCCCGGGCCCAAAGCGACTATAACCTGGCATTGGGCCGTCGGCGCATCAGCAGCTTGCGCAATCATTTTGATACCTATCAAAACGGCTTGTTTGCACCTTACCTGAAATCGGGACAATTAGTCATCTCCGAACGCTCTTTCGGCGAAGCCACTGCGGCGGCGGAGGTAAGCGACGACCTGTACGATCTGCGCAATTCGATTTACAGCATCGGTGCAGCCACTGAACGGCGCGTTGAAATTGTCGAGATCAAATCGCAGTCGAATTAAACTTGCTTTTTCAAAGATAAGGAACCATTCAAGCGGGGAGATGTAAAATAGCGATCCGCCGATAAGTACCAAAATACGGCGATCGCCACGCCCATCAAAGCGCCGAGATAGACGTCTTTAAGGAAATGCTGGAGTAAATAAATCCTTGACAATCCCACCAGTAATGCCGTAGTGAACAGCAATACGCCTACGCTTCTTTTGTATGGCAGGCTAAAAGCAAGAAAAGCGAACAAGGCAAAAGCAGACATTGTATGCCCGGAGGGAAAACTAGTTGCCCCGCCGTGCATGGCTACCCCGTCTATCGGGTTAAGTTGATCGAGTAATCCGGACTTTCTGAAAAACGCCAGCGGGCGGTCATGAGAAAAAAGCGCTTTGGATACGTAACTGACTATTGTAACAGTGAGACCCAATAGCGGCAGCGTGACGGCATGGCGGTATTTGACGAAAAGCAGCAAGAACAAGACCGGGAAATAAACGACGGCTTCGCCGAGTTGAGTCGCGAATTTGAAAAAAACATCTCCGAAAGCAGATCGACGTTGATTGATATACAGAATTTCATCGCCCTGCTCGAAAACCAATAAAAGAAAGGCCCCGGTTATAATAAACCCGGCAAAAAGCCGGTAGAAAAACGGATTATTGCGCCAAAGCTGTTTGATCACCGTCATTTTTTTTCTTTATCCACTTGCTTATATACGCGCCAATGGCGCTAAAGTTGATCACTCGAGCGTCATTCATGGCTTTATATGTCAAAAATAATCCGATCGGAAACAGCACCGCGCAAGGCACCCAAGCGGCGGCGACGGCAGGTATCACAAATGTCTCTGCAATCTTGCGGCAGAAGATGGTCAATACGACAAACAACATGAAAAAGATAATCGATACCAAAATAGGGTAGCCAAACCCGCCTTTTCGCACAATGGCGCCCATGGGCGCGCCGATGAATACAAAAATAAAACACACCACTGCCATGCTGTATTTGGTCCACAACTCAAAAATATGCTTGGCCTCGGCTTCCCGGATGGAATCAATGGCCCGGTCGGCAGATTCTGTTTGGTTGAGTACGCCGCGGGCGAGAGTTTTAGCTTTTGTAGCTATCTCCTTACGGTCGCGCACGCCGAAACTGCGATAAAATCCATTTTCTGCTTTCAGGCTGTCCGCGTTTTGTTCGTATATACGGTAGGGCAGGGGAGCCGGGGCTACTGGTTTTTTCGCTATGGCATTGGAGAAAGCCGTAGCCGGCTGCGCTTGCGGTTGAACCGGCGCCTGCGGGGAGGCCTGGTCCGGCTGGGGGTTAATAGCAGGTATGCTGCGCACGGTATCGGGCGAGTAACTCTTTTGCAGCAAGCTGTCCTTGTAGGATTTATTGAGCAGGCTATCCGGCGTGACGTAATGAAAATAGGCGTTAAAATTATTGGCAAAACTCTCCCGCCTGTTAGCAATTCTAATGCCTATTGAGTCGATTGCGACGCGCAATTGACCGCTGCTCATCATAGTCCTGTTTTGTTTAAATAGTTCTTCATTGGTTCGGTTTAGTTCAAATTCGCTGAGATCGAATACCTTGGTCCAGCGTTTGAAAGAGGTGCGCACAAAAGGAAAACCGTTGTTGTTGGATGTGCTGCCGGGCTGCACTTCGATGTATTGATGACCGTCTTTCAGGCTCATGATAAAATAGCGCCCTTCCTCCAGCGAGTACATCTCGCCGCTTTTGGCGGTTACGCAGCTTAGCCGGTTGCGATTGGCTTCGTTGTGATCGTAAATCAGCACATTTTCGATGGTACGGTCGTCGCTTTTTTTGTTGCCTATGTGAATGGCCTGTCCCTGAAAATCTTCATTAAACACCCCTTCATCCAGCCTTAATGCGGGTTTCTGGCGCTGAATATCGTACATACGCGAACCAAACTTTAGGTTGGCGACGGGGATCAGGTTGTTGGAACATACATAGGAAAAAGCGGCGGTCAGGGCGCCAAAAACAACAATTGAGCTCATGACCCTGATGAGCGAAACGCCGGCGGATTTGAAAGACGACAATTCGTAAAATTCAGCCAGGTTGCCCAGTACCATAACGGAAGAGATGAGGATTGCAAGGGGAAGCGACATTGGTATAAGCGCAACGCAGCGGTAAGCCAACAATTCCATGAGCAGGAAGAATCCCAGTCCCTTGCCCGCAATGTCGTCAATATACAGCCACAATGTTTGCATGAGCAATACAAACATGGCTATCATAAACGTGACAACAAAGGGAGGTATAAAACTGGTGATGACCAGCCGGTCTAATTTCTTCATGCCCATTCAGGTTCCTGAGGCAAAGATAAGCTTATAGCCTCACACGGCGGTAAAATTCGCCGGCGTTAATATTTCTTTCACTTTGTGATGCGGCTTTCAAGCCCCGACCAATAGCGGGAAGTGTTCCTTCCGCACAGCTTCAACTGCTTCAATGGTTTTGGGTATTGGGTTGCCTAAAATGCGGTGACTGTCCGCAGTGATCAATACGTTGTCTTCAATGCGAATACCGCCGAAATCGCGGTAGGCCTGTAGCTTGTCATAATTTATAAAGTCTGTGAATTTGCCTTGTTGTTGCCATAGGTCCATCAATTCAGGAATAAAATAAATGCCGGGTTCAACGGTAAGCACAAATCCGGGTTGCATGGCCCTGCCGAGGCGCAGCGATTTGAGCCCAAATTGCTTGCTGCGCTCCAATTCGCCGGCGTAACCTACGTATTGCTCGCCCACGTCCTCCAGGTCGTGTACGTCGAGCCCGAGCATGTGCCCAAGTCCGTGAGGAAAAAACAAGGCAAAAGCGCCGCTGGAGAGCGCATTGTCGGTATTGCCTTTCATCAACCCAAGCGCTTTCAGCCCTTCTACCATTACGCGAGCGCTTAACAGGTGGACGTCATAATAGCGCACACCAGGTTTTAGCGCATCGATAGCGCTGAGTTGCATTTGCAAAACCAGGTTATAGATATCCCGCTGTTTGGGTGTAAAAGTGGGATCTACGGGGAAGGTACGAGTGATATCGCCGGCATAAAACATGCGGCTGTCGGCGCCAAAATCGCCCAGCACCAATTTGCCGCTGGTCAGCGTATTGCCGTGATAGTGGTTGTGCAGCGTTTGCCCGTTGACGGTGAGAATAATGCCGTAGCCCGGCTGCGTGCCGTGCGCTTTGGCAATGCCGGCCGCTATTCCGGCCAGGGCGGCTTCTGTAATACCGGGTTTTGCAGCTTTCATAACCGCAAGGTGCATGTCGCCGGTAAAATTCACCGCTTGTTCCAATTCGGCTACTTCTTCGTCTGATTTGATGATGCGTTGTGCGACCACGGCCTTGATAAGCGTTTCAGAGCTATTCGCCGCCAGTTCGTCAACAGGGCTATTCAGCCATTTGCTCAACCTGATGCTGTTATCGCCGCGATAGGGGGGCAGGTAGTGTATCGGGCGCCCGCCGGCTTTGGCCGATTGCAGCCTGGCTGCCAGCTCGGCATAAGGAGCTGTGCGGTCTATGCCGATTCTTTGAGCCATCTCGGCTATTGACGGTTGTGGGCCCATCCAGACTATGTAATCAATGCTGAGATCGTCGCCGAAAAGCGTTGTAGTATTCTCATCTGCATCAATAAGCAAAGCCAGCCCCGGTTGGGCGTATCCCGCAAAATAGAGAAAATGGCTATCTTGCCGGAACGGATAAGTATTGTCGAGATAATTCATCGGGCTTTCGTCGTTGCCCGGCAACAAAATCAGTCCGTTGCCCACTTCTTTTTGCAATCGCGCCCGGCGGGCGGCATAAGTTGCAGCGTCAAAAAGATGATTATTTATCATGGGTTCTTCGCTTTATTTCGTCGCGTATTTCTGCTGCGCGTTCGTATTCTTCTTTTCCAAGCGCATCTTCGAGCATTTCCAGCAATTTGTCGTAGTTGACGCTGTCGAGCGTTTCTTCGCGTTTGGCGATTCGCTGGGGAACGGGCGCTTCTTCGAGGGCGATGCCTGCTTCATCGAGAATCGCTGCGTTGGCATATATCGGGCAGCCGAATCTCACTGCGAGGGCAATAGCGTCAGAGGTACGGGCGTCAAGCTCAAAAATTTCGCCATTGGCTTTTTGACAAATCAGCATGGCGTAAAAAACGCCTTCTTTTAATTCGGAGATGACAACTTCCTGTAAACTGACGCCGAGGGTGACCAGGGCGTTTTTAAACAAATCGTGCGTAAGCGGTCTGTTTGGTTGTATGCTTTCAATGGCGATAGCAATAGCCTGCGCTTCAAAACCCCCGATAACTACCGGCAGCCGCCGCGTGCCGTCTTCTTCTTTGAGTACCACGACAAAACTATTGGGCTGTGATTCGCTGTTAGCAATCGCCACAATATGCATTTCTATCTTATACATAGCCTTGTCTCTGCTTTTATCTTAATTCAGAACACCTTCAATTACTATCCGGTTGCAGTATATACCCGCTGATTGGGGCTGAAGGTCGTATTTCTTTCGCAAGATAATGATTTGTCTAATAAGCCGTCGTTTTGTATTATTGTCGTTTTATGGTATTTTTTTGATCCGATTCTAACACGCTACAAATCACGTATATGCATATCCGATTAAGCCTGTCGCTGTGCGCGTTGTTGTTTACATCGACGTTTTGGGCTCAGACCGCCGTCGCTCCGGTCCTCCGCTATCCGGCACTGAGCCCCGATGGATCTTTTCTGGCATTTAGTTATCAGGGGGATATATGGACAGTTCCCATCGCCGGCGGTAAAGCTACCCGGCTGACGCTTCATGAGGCCTACGAAAGCCACCCGCAGTGGAGCCCGAACGGCAAGCAGATTGCCTTTCAGAGCAATCGCTTCGGCAATAACGATATTTTTGTGATGCCTGCCGCCGGCGGCGCGCCTATGCGGGTGACTTATTTTTCTGTAAATGACGAAAACCCCAAGTGGGATGGCGTCGGAAAGCTGGTGTTTAATTCGCGGCGCTATTATGCCGCTGTCGAACGCGACCCTGAAATCCACGCTGCGCCCGTGTCCGGCGGTACGCCCTATCGCTCGTCAGATGCGCTGGGCGCCGCGCCAAGCCCTTCTCCCGATGGCCGTTTTCTTGCCTATGAGTTTGGATCCTGCCCTGCCAACAGGGAAGCCTATCAAGGGCCGGCGCAACGCGATATCTGGCTGCGCGACGCCAATAAGGGTACGCTACAACGCATTACGACTTTTAACGGCCAGGATATACAACCGCTTTGGGGAGATGCCCAAACGCTTTATTTCCTGAGTGCGCGCAGCGGAAGATATAATATCTACCGCCAGGCTATTGCAAATGGCAAAGCCGCCGGCGAACCGAACCCATTAACCCGTTTCTCCGACGAGGGTATTCGCTATTTCTCTGTTAGCGCAAATGGGGAACATCTCGTTTTTGAAAAAGGAACGACTTTGAGTTATCTATCTTTGAAAAACGGAGGAGAACCCCGGTTGCTGCAAATCGACGTTAGCAGCGAGGAGCGTTTCGATCCTTATAAAGTAAAAGTCTTCAGCGACGGCGCTACCGACTTTTCACTTTCGCCAAACGGTAAATACATCGCCTTTACTGTTCGTGGCGAAATATTCATTACCCAGGCAAACAAAGAAAAACGCTACTGCGTGCCGGTTGCCAAACATGCCTTCCGCGACCAATCCCCCCTATGGCTAAGCGATTCTACCTTGTTATTCCTGTCAGACCGCAATGGCAACAAAGACTTATTCCTCGTGAAATCAGCGGATCCTGCAACCAGCGACCTATTCCGGGCCCTGCGCTTTGATGTGCAGGTTTTGGCCAAAACGCCGGAAGAAGAATCTCAAATTGTATTGTCTCCCGATCGAAAACGCCTCGCCTTTTTGCGCGACAAGGGGCGGCTAGTTGTGGCCGACATTGACGCCGCCGGAAAATTGAGCAACCAGATTACCTTGCTCGACGGCTGGAGTACCCCCGACGGACTTTGCTGGAGCCCCGATGGCAAATGGCTGGCCTATGCCCAGGAAGATCTCGACTTTAACAAAGAGGTTTACATCCTTGCCGCTGATAAAGCCGCCAAACCATTCAATGTTAGCCTGCATCCCCGGATTGACGACTCGCCGGTGTGGAGCGCCGACGGCGCCAAGCTGGCTTTTTTGTCAAAACGCAACAATGATAATGCCGACGTGTGGTTTGTATGGCTGCGCAAGGCCGACTGGGACAAGACCAAACGCGATTGGGAAGACAAGGATGACGATGCCAATGCATCTAAGAAGGATACTGCCGCCGCTAAAACCGTGCTGATCGATTTTGAAGCTATTCACAAGCGGCTGGTGCAAGTGACCAACTTGCCCGGCAATGAAGCATCGCCACTAATTTCTAAAGACGGTCAAACATTCTATTTTTCTACAAATCGCGGCGATCGACAGTTGCAAGCAGGAAAGCGAAGCCTGATGAGCATTAAATGGGACGGCAGCGACCCGGCTACCATTCTCGACGACAAAGCCCTTTCATCTATAACATGGGATAAGGATATTAAAAATATGTATGCCCTGGATGATAATGGCAAGCTATCAAAAATCGAGCCCGGTATTAAAAAGGCCGATAATATCCCTTTTGAAGCCAAAATGTCTATTCTTCTTGCCGACGAACGCCGACAGGTCTTTGATGAAACCTGGCGCGAACTCCGTGCCGGTTTCTACGACCCGCAGTTTCACGGACGCGACTGGCAGGCGCTGCGCGAAAGGTATGAACCGCGCGCGCTGGCTGCTTCTACAACCCAGGATTTTCAGTTTTTTGTAAACGAAATGCTGGGCCAGCTTAATGCCAGTCATATGGGATTTACAAGCTCCGCCCAGGAAGACTTGCAGGTAGAAAAAACCGGCTGGCTGGGAGTGGAAGTAACTCCTGTTGCGCAGGGCGTCAGAGTGGATAAGGTAGTGCCCGACAGCCCGGCGGGCAGAGTCGATAGTCCTTTGTTCGCAGGAGATATTATCACTACTGTCAATGGCGTGGTTGTTACTCCCGAAGTCAATTTCTACAATCTACTCAACGGAACCGTTAATGAACGCACCCTGCTGGAAGTACAAGGCGCTGACGGCAAACGCCGCGACGTGGTGATCCGTCCCGCTGAATCGCTGGGCGACCAAATCTACGACCAGTGGGTGGAAGAACGCCGGCAGCTTGTTGACAAATGGTCAAAGGGAAAGCTTGGCTATATTCACATTCGCGGTATGAACTGGCCCAGCTTTGAACGTTTTGAACGCGAATTGACCGCAGGCGTACAGGGCAAGGACGGCCTGCTGATCGATGTGCGGTATAACGGCGGGGGCTGGACTACCGATATGCTGATGTCTATCCTGAATGTACAGCAACATGCTTATACCATTCCGCGAGGGGCTGCTAAAGACCTCGAAAAAGAAAACAAGCGATTCAGCACCCATTATCCATATGGCGAGCGGTTGCCGTTCCCGGCCCTGACCAAACCTTCCGCAGCGCTTTGCAATCAGGATAGTTATTCCAATGCCGAAATTTTTTCGCATGCCTATAAACACCTCGGCATCGGCAAGCTGATCGGTACGCCGACCTTTGGCGCGGTAATCTCTACCGGCGGCTTCAGGCTCATGGACGGTTCTTTTGTGCGCATGCCTTTCCGCGCCTGGTTTGTCAAAGCCACCGGGCAAAACATGGAAAACGGCCCGGCTATCCCCGATTATGTGATAGAAAATGCGGCCGACTACCGTGGAAAAGAAGAAGACGAACAATTGAAAAAAGCGGTGGAAGTGTTACTTGAACAGTTGAATAACGTCAAAGATTAGCGTTTATATCCATACCTTTGCATCGCTTTTTTTTAAATAAACAAAACAAACAGGTTACATGTCAAAAGTCTTGATTATTGGCGCCGGTGGAGTAGGGCGCGTTGTAGCTTATAAATGCGCCCAACATCCGGATGTTTTTTCCGAAATTTTGCTGGCCAGTCGCACTAAGTCAAAATGCGACGTCATAGCCGCTGATGTCAAGCGCGATACGGGGTATCAGGCTATTTCCACTGCCGCCGTCGATGCCGAAAACGTACCGGAACTGTCGGCCCTTATCCGAGATTTTCAACCGGTAATGGTAATCCATGTGGCGCTGCCTTATCAAGACCTGACCATCATGGATGCCTGCCTGGAAACCGGTGTGCACTACCTGGATACAGCCAATTACGAGCCCAAAGATGTAGCCAAATTTGAGTACAAATGGCAGTGGGCATACCACGACAGGTTTAAAGACGCCGGTTTACTCGCCGTGTTGGGCTGCGGTTTTGACCCCGGCGTAACCAGCGTATATACAGCTTATGCCGCCAAACGCCATTTTGATGAAATTCAATACCTGGATATCGTCGACTGCAATGCAGGTAGCCACGGAAAGGCCTTTGCTACCAATTTTAATCCGGAAATCAATATCCGCGAGATTACCCAGCCGGGCAAATACTACGAAAACGGCCAGTGGATTGAAATTCCGCCGCATTCGGAAATGAAACCTCTCAATTACCCTGGTATCGGGCCCAAAAATTCTTACCTCATCTATCACGAAGAGCTAGAATCGCTGGTCAAAAATTTTCCCACGCTCAAACGCGCCCGCTTCTGGATGACTTTTGGCGATGAATACCTTACCCACCTGCGCGTAATCCAGAATATCGGCATGTCGCGTATCGATCCGGTAATGTACAAAGGGGTAGAAGTAATTCCCCTCGAATTTCTCAAATACGTTTTGCCCGATCCCGGCGAACTCGGCGAAAATTACACCGGAGAAACATCGATAGGATGCCGGATTCGCGGTTTGAAAAACGGCAAAGAGCAAACTTATTACGTTTGGAATAATTGTAGCCACCAGGCCGCCTACGAAGAAACCGGCGCGCAGGGCGTATCGTACACTACCGGCGTTCCCGCAATGATCGGCGCAATGATGATGCTTAAAGGCGAGTGGTCGGGCAAGGGGGTCTTTAATGTAGAGCAATTCAATCCCGATCCTTTTATGGCCCAACTCAACTTATGCGGGTTGCCCTGGCATGAGCAATTTAATATTGATCTGGAATTGTAATTTCTTTTTGATGCCCATAGACTATCAACAAATATCGTCGTCGCCGGCTTTTGTACTCGACGAAAAATTGCTCAAGCGCAATCTGGAGCTGATAAAATCCGTCCAGGATCAAGCCGGGGTCTCAATTATCCTGGCTCTCAAAGGTTTCGCCATGTGGCGCGTTTTTCCGCTTGTATACCAATACCTCAGCGGGGCAACGGCAAGCTCGCTGTTTGAAGCCAGGCTGATTTACGAAGAAATGGGCTGTAAGGCGCACACTTACTCGCCGGCGTATCTTCCCGGTGATTTTGCCGATATTATGCGCTATAGCAGTCACATTACTTTTAATTCGCTTTCGCAATACGAATTGTACAAGCATAAACTGGAAGGCGGCAGTATTTCTGCCGGACTTCGCGTGAATCCCGAATATTCAGAAGTGGAAGTGGCCCTGTACAACCCCGCCGCACCTGGCTCGAGGCTTGGCGAAGTAAGTGAAGCGCTGGCCGGCGGTCTGCCCGACGGAATTGAAGGGCTGCATTTCCACACCCTCTGCGAGTCGAGTTCATACGACCTTGAAAAGGTGCTGGCCGCTTTTGAATCTAAATTTAGCAGGTTTTTTGCGCAGCTCAGGTGGGTAAATTTTGGCGGAGGCCATCTGATGACTCGCAAAGGTTACGATACCGATCACCTCATTGCATTGCTGCAAGGTTTTCGGCAGCGCTATCCTCACCTGGAGGTTATCCTGGAGCCTGGCAGCGCTATTGCCTGGGAAACCGGCGTATTGGTATCTACAGTGCTTGATATCGTGGACAACCACGGCGTGAAAACGGCTATTGTCGATGTGTCTTTTACCGCGCACATGCCCGATACCCTGGAAATGCCTTACCGGCCGCGTATTACGGGCGCCGACCTCGTCCCGCAAGCCGGTAAACCCTGCTACCGAATCGGCGGCGTATCCTGCCTGGCCGGCGATTATATGACCGAGTACTCCTTTGATCGCGAATTGGCTGTCGGCGACCTCATCGTGCTGGAAGATATGATCCACTATACGATGGTTAAAACGACGATGTTTAATGGAGTCAAACACCCGGATATTTGCATCCTTCGCGAAGATGATACACTGGAAGTGGTGCGGAGGTTTACTTATGAAGATTTCAAGGGGCGATTGTCCTGATAACTTATGACGGCAGGCCAGGCTTTCCTTCAATTGGTTGCAGAACTGCTCGCTGTATACAACGACGAGGGAGAGGCCCGCAGCGTGGCAACTATCGTTTTCGAGGATGCGCTGGGTTTGAGGGCGCCTTTTTCAGCTCAGTCGCTTGCCCCTGATCAATTGCAGCTACTTCAGGATATATCCCGCCGCTTGTCGGCGCATGAACCGGTACAATACGTATTGGGACAAGCCGACTTTTACGGGCTAAAATTTGTGGTAAACCGCGATGTATTGATTCCACGCCAGGAAACGGAGGAGCTTGTGCATTGGGTCGCAACAGCGCCGGGGAATCCGGCTGCCGAAATACTAGATGTCGGGACAGGTAGCGGCTGTATTGCCATTACTGTCAAAAAGATGTTGCCTGAGAGCCGGGTATGCGGCATTGATGTTAGTCTCTCCGCACTCCGAATTGCCCGGCAAAATGCGCTGCTGAACAAAGTTGAAGTCGAAATGTTGCAATTTGACATCGCCGACGAATCAGCGTGGCCTGCGCTACCCGCCTACGACGTTGTGGTAAGCAACCCGCCGTATATTCCTCAAAACGAGGCTGTTTTGATGCCTGATCGAGTAAAAAACCATGAGCCTCACCTGGCTTTGTTTACCTCAACTGATGATGCATTGTTCTTTTACGACAAGATAGCCCGATTTGCCCTCCAACATCTCCGAAATGCGGGGCAATTGTTTTTTGAATGTAATGAATTTCAGGCACACGCAGTAGCGCAACTGCTGGAAAGGCTGGGCTACGAACAGATTGAATTGCGGCAGGACCTGCGAGGCAAAGACCGCATGATCAGAGCTGTTTTTCCCGGATAATCCTTATCAATTCATCATTTAACGCTTTTACCGCTTTGGGAATATCCCACTTCGACCTGTCGCGAGGTTCTACATAATTGGATATTGCCCTTACTTGAAGAAACGGTTGCCCGGCCATCAGACAGGCATAAAAAAAGGCTGCGCCTTCCATGGTCTCGACATCGGCGTCATAATTTGTCATTATATTAGTGATACTTGGCCAATATCCATGTACTTTGTTTACGCTTATTCCTTTGGCGAGCGGCAAGCCGCTTATGCCTGCATGGGGGTTATTCATTTTTCCATTTTGAAAAGGCGGATTGTCGGGATCAATGAGTCCCATTTCGTGGATATTAATAAAAGTCCCTTCAGCAGTTTCAGCGCCTGTATCGCCAAAACATTCGCTTTGAATTTCAACCACGTCGCCAATCGCCAATTTTCGACTGACTGCACCCCCTATGCCGGCGTTGACGACCCAGTCATACGACTGCCGGGCAAGTGCAACCCCCATATGGTAAGCGGTATGCGTCAGTCCTACTCCTGTTATTAAAATAGTGATGTTTTTATCATCAAAAAAATAACAATTTGCGTCTACACTTTTCGCATTTACCTCCAAAAATGCGGTAAAGGGCTTTATCTCAGCGGGTGTTGCGGCAACGATTAACCAATTTGACAGCATAGTTTATGTCTTTTCGTAATAAAACCCGGCGCTTGGTGTAAATCCCAATACCCGATGATAGGTTAATGCCATATCGACGCGTAAGGATTTGAAAAGTTGCAGGCCTAGTCCAAAGCGGGGAGATAAAGGCGCCGTAGCCAATCCCAGGCGGATTTGTAACACTTCCGCGGGGCTGTATTCCAAACCCCAGATCGTGCGAATCGGATAGCCGATATCTTTTTCTATTTCTCCCAGAATGGTCAATTTTCCGGAGGGTTGATATTGGCCGCCTAGCCGAATCACGGTGGGCAGGTAGCTGTTTTCCGTCCATGTTATTCGCAGCGGGTTGCTCACGTGAAAACCCAGCGCAACCTGCCTTGATATATTGCTTAGCAAGCCCAATTCAAACGTGTAGGCCGTTTTTTGTCTATAACCGGCTATCGCCCCGTGAATCAGGCATAATTCAGCACCGATGGAAAGATTATCCAATAATTTACGGGCGTACGACAAGCCCGCTTTTTGTTCGTTAAAAGCTTGAAAACCAAAATACTGCACTGCCATTCCGAAGACGCCGGCCCCAGTGGGTAATACAGCGGCCAATACAGCAGACTGGATGTCGCCAGTGAGAAATTTCTGCTCGGCGCTTACCATGACGCTCAACCGGCTGACGCTTGCCAAGCCGGCTTGATTATACAACGCGCTATGCGCATCGGTAAAGGTCACTCCGGCGCCTCCCAGCGCATTGGAGCGGGCATCGGGCGGATAAAACACATTTTGCTGGCTGATACCCATACAGGGCAGGGCCCAACAGACCATTTTCATGAGGAGTTTAGGGTACATATGAAAGTAAAATTTGGTTATACGTCTACAGAATTGTCGAGGGTCAAACGCTCGTAAAAATCTCCCGCGGCAGTCATCGTCCGGTCTTTTGTAAAAATATTAACGTGCACCAACCCAAAGCGATAGGTCGGCCCCAGGTGCCATTCGAAATTATCCCAGGTACTCCAGTGAATATACCCCCGCAGATCAACGCCTTCTTTGATGGCCTCGTGGCATATTTTGAGGTAATCGCGCAGGCTTTCAATGCGCCGCTGGGGGTCGTCGGTGCAGATTCCATTTTCAGTGATGATAATTGGTTTGTTGTATTTTTTGTGAAATCTGCGCAAAATTCGCCCGAGGCCTTCCGGACGGTACCCCCACATATCGTCGTGCGAGATGCCCATTTTTGACAGCTTCCCGGGGTAATCGAGTTCAGTGATGGGCCGTGGGTCGAAAGGCACATAGGCGTAATAACTCAGCCCCCAATAGTCGACTTTATGGCAAAACGGGCGGGCTGCTTTGCGGTGAAACCACCAGTCGGTGAAAGCCGCCGGCAGCTTCCCCCATATATTGGCGGCATCAAACCAGGCCGTGTTGAGGGAAATGCCCACTTGAACTTGCGGGTATTTGTTTTTTATCAAATCATATACCACCTTGTGTGCCAGTCCCATATGGCGAAGGGAGGTATTGGCTTTGCTCCAGGAGCGTTTAAAAGGCGGGAAATTACCCAGCATATAGGCATTCATCGCGTATACGTTGGGCTCGTTAAATGTATTCCAGTTGAACACATAGCCGCCGAAGTGCTCAATACATTTGCAGGCATAATCTACAAAAGCGCTGACATTTTCTTCTACGAGCCAACCGCCGGCTTTTTCAAACCACTGCGGATTGGTGAAATGGTGGATGACAAACATGATCTTTACCCCGCGTTCGTTCAGTTTGCCGAAAAACTGACGGTATTCTTCAACTACGGCGGTATCGAAAGTTTGATAAGGCGCAGACTGCAGGCGCGCCCAATCCACGCTGCAACGGTATACGCTGCCAAGGCGACAAATGTATTCAATGTCTTCGTCGCGGCGCTTTTCGTGGTCGGTAGTGCGGTCCAACAGGTAGCCGTCGCGTGCGCGTACCCCTTTCCAGTTATGTTCACTGGCCGTTTCTACTTGAGTAGCGGCAGTAGAAGTTCCCCAAAAAAAACGATCAGGAAATTGCAGCAGCATGACCATCTGATTTGCTGGTCAAAATAGGAGTTTCTGCGCAATCGGGTCGCAAAATGGGGCATGGTATTTTTTTATAAAAATTAATCAACCCAATCTGCTATGAATAGATTGGTATCTCTTCCGCCTTTGTTATTGCGGTTGGAAGCGAAGACCAATTTTTTACCGTTGGGCGAAAACATCGGAAAAGCGTCAAAAACAGTGTCAAAGGTGATCTGCTCCAGCCCGGCGCCATCAACATTGATGGAAAACAGGTTGAACTGCCTTCCGCTTTTGGTATGGTGATTGCTGGAAAACAGGATTTTCTTTCCGGAAGGATGGAAAAACGGCGCCCAGTTGGCGTTGCCCAACCTGGTGATCTGCTTTAAATCGCTGCCGTCTACATTACAAATGAAAATTTCCATGTTGGTAGGCTGGACGAGGCCTTGCGACAAGAGGTCTTTGTAGGTGCGGATATCTTCTTCCGTTTTCGGCCGGGAAGCCCGGAAGACCAGTTTTTTGCTGTCGGGTGAAAAGAAGGCGCCGCCGTCGTAACCCAGTTCGTTGGTTATTTGCTTCACGTCAGAACCGTCGACATTCATGGTGTAGAGCTCCAGGTCGCCGGAGCGCATGGAGGTAAATACGATT
>DAINSQ010000119.1:0-11024 GCA_036741235.1 Saprospiraceae bacterium
GTTGTAGGTTGTAGGTTGTAGGTTTGTTTATAAGTTTAATAGTTTATAGGTTTATAAACCAATAAACCAATAAACCTATAAACCAATAAACAAACTGCGAACTTACAACCCCGCTTCCTGTCTGGCCTGTTCCAGCGAGATGCGTTTGCCATTTTTATAAGCCACGATAAAAGCATCGGGGAAGCCGGCGGATTGGAGGATAAGTTTTCCTTCAAAAGCCTGTTGGTAATTGCCGAATTCGCGCACCTGGTATTTGTACAGATTATCTTCTTGTAGTACTTCTATCAAAAAGCCGGTATTGCGCCAGCGGGGTTGGTTGGTATCCATGGGTTGGGGGGCTGCGGCCAATTGTACAAAAAACTGGATACCTGCAGAATTAGCAGTGCTGTATGAAGGGTTAGCGGTAGTGCCTGCGGCAGGTTGTCCCGATTTGGCAGTCCATCGTTCATCGGAATAATCGGTGACCGGCACGGGCGTATCCTGGTAATTCATGGGGATAATCCGGCGATCTTTTTGCGGTTGTTGGGCTTGGGGTTGAGGCGGGGGATTGCTCTTTTGCGGTGAAACGTTAACCAGGGTTTGTTCTTGTGGATTTTGTGCCGATTTTCGCTGGGTTTGGCTGGTTTGCACGGATTTAACAGGCATATCGTATGCTGCCGGAGCGGTTGTTTTGGGGCGATCCAGCACAATCTGAGCCACTTGTCCGCCCTCTACGCCTTGCTTGTATTCGGCTAAAGCCAGCAGCAGAGCGTCTGCCACTTGTTGTTGGCCCGCTTCCGTATTCAGGAAAGCCTCCTCCTGGGTATTGCTCAGGAAGCCTGCTTCCACCAGAACGCTGGGCATGGCGGTCTCTTTAAGTACCACGAAGCCCGCTTGTTTCACGCCGCGGCTATTGCGCCCGGCGTCAGTTTTCAGTTTGGACTCAATTTTGTCGGCCAGTAGAATACTTTGCTCCAGGTAAGCATTTTGATACATGCTAAAAATAATATGCCCTTCCGGCGAATTGGGGTCGTAGTCATAATTTTTCTTGTAATTATCTTCAAGCAGAATAACCGCATTTTCGCGTTTAGCCACGTCAAGGTTGTGAGAAGCGGTATGCAGGCCCATCACATAAGTTTCCGAGCCGGCAGTACTGGATTTCCCGGGCATATAATTGCAGTGGATAGACATAAACAGGTCCGCGTTGTTGTGATTGGCGATGGCCGCCCTTTCGTGCAGCGGGATAAACGTGTCGTCGTCGCGAGTCAGTATCACTTTAACGGATGGGAATTGCTGGCGCACATTTTCGGCCAGTTTCCGGGCGATAGCCAGGGCGATGTGTTTCTCCTGGGTATTGCCGCCCAGGCAGCCGGGGTCGTGGCCGCCGTGGCCGGCGTCGATCACAATCGTTTTTATCCGGTAGCCCGTTTTTTCAATTGGGCTTTCTTTGGTACTTTTGCCGGCCGCGGACCTGGACTGCTGTTCCTGCGGCGTATACCAGCGCAATTCCTGGCCAAAGGCCAATGAAAAGTTAAACAGGCATAACGCCAGCGCAAGAATGGTCCATATGTGCGTTGAGTAGGAAGTTTTTGACATCTTTGCAGCTCTTTGACGGGCGTTGTTCACAGGTATTGTATTTTTGTGTGATAAAAAAACGCGAAGCGCGGGTTTTGTATTGAATTTGAATAAAAAGGAATGACTTTAGCGCTTCGAATGCAAAATAACAGAATTCGGCAATTGAAAGCAAAACGCTTAGTTACAATTTTAGTTGTGTTGAGTTGTACGTGGTTGCACGCGCAGGTCAACCCCGCCCTCAGCGATAGCACGCTTGTGAGACCGCCGGCGTCGGATTCGCTTGCTAAAATTGCCGACGACAGCCTGCGCGCCGCCATTTTGCGCTCCAGCCAGGAATTTCGCCTGTCGCCCGACACTACGCGCACTATTTCTTTTTCAAAAGATTCGCTCGACGCTCCTGTTGATTACAGCGCCCGCGACTCGATGATCTACGATATTGCCGGGCAAAAAATCCACCTCTTCGGCGATGCCAATGTTAAGTACAATACGATTTCGCTCAAAGCCGGCTACATCGTATTCGACTGGCAGACGAGCATAGTCACGGCAGAGGGCATTCCCGACAGCCTGGGGCGCCCTTCTGAATTCCCACAATTCCAGGATGGCGACCAGAGTTTTACTGCCAAGCAAATGCGCTACAATTTCAAGACCCGCAAGGGGGTAGTGTACGATGTCACTACTAAGCAAAACGATGTCGTCGTGTTGGGCAAAAAATCGAAGTTTGTCAGCGGAGAACCCAGCGCCGATACCACCAAAACCAACGACTATATTTTCAGCGAAGACGCCATTTTCACCACTTGCACCCACCCGAATCCGCACTTCGGCATACACAGTAAGAGACAAAAAGTAATCCCTAATAAACTCGTGGTAGTAGGCCCCTCCAATTTGGAAATCATGAACGTGCCTACGCCGCTTTGGCTGCCTTTCGGTTTTTTTCCCATCAGCCGCGGAAGGCGCAGCGGGCTGATGTTCCCCCGCGATTACGAATACTCTGACCAATGGGGTTTCGGATTGCGCGACATCGGCTGGTTTTTCCCTCTGGGCGAACACGTCAACCTCACGCTTACCGCCAACGTATACCTCAAAGGCACTTGGGGTATTAATGCCGCTTCGCAATACCGCAAGCGCTACAAATACAACGGCAACCTGGCCGTGGGCTACGATGTGCGCCGCCAGGAAGACAACGAAGGCAACATCAGCCGCCCCAAGTCGTTTAGCCTGCGCTGGTCGCACAACCAGGACCGGTCGGCTCACCCCATCAATACTTTCGGCGGCTCTATCAACTTTCAAATCAACAGCTTTCAAAGCCGGGTATTCAACGACGCCGCCAACGTACTGCAAAACCAGTTGAACTCCAACTTCAGCTTCAGCCGCAACTGGCTCGACAAGCCTTTTAACCTCAACGTGGCTTTCAGCCATTCGCAGAATACCCGCACCAGCGAAATGACGGTCAATTTCCCGACTTTCCAGTTTCAGACCCAAACCCTGTACCCCTTCCGGCGCAAGGAACGCAAGGGGCAGGAACGCTGGTACGAAACCGTCACGCTCCGCTATACCACCGAAGCGCGCAGTACTTTCCGCGGGCCCGATACCACTTTCTTTTCAAGCGAAACCCTCAACAAAGCCCAATACGGCGCCAAACACGACATTACCTCCGGAACTTCGTTCAAATTATTCAAATATTTCAACCTCAACCCCGGCGTTAGCTACCGGGAGGTTTGGTATTTCAAATCATTTGACCGCGATTATATTCCGGGGCTCAACGTAAAAGTCGACACTACCGAACAGGGCATCATCACGCGCGATACCATCAGCTTCGGTTCCTGGCGAGATACTACGGTCACCGGATTTAAATCATACCGGACCCTCAACGCCAGTCTGAGCTTGACCACTCAGATATTTGGCACTGTGCGGTTCAAAAAAGGCTGGCTGCGCGGAATGCGGCATGTGATCAAGCCCAGCGTAGGTTTCAACTTTTCGCCCAACTATCTTAATCCGGGGCTGGGGTATTTCCGCGAAGTGCCCGACACCCTCAACCCCATTGAAACCGACCGTTATTCCATTTTTCGCGACGGCATTTACGGCGCTCCTCCCGAATCGGGGCGGCAAATGGCTATTAATTATAGTTTCAATAATATTTTTGAAGCCAAAATATTCTCGCGCAAAGACTCCACAGAAAAAAAAGTCAAGCTCTTTGACAACATTATTCTGGGCGGCAGCTACAACTTCGCCGCCGACTCGCTCAAATGGAGCCAGGTCACTATGGGCGGCACCACGCGTTTGTTCAAAGGCATGACCACGCTGGGTATCAGCGCCATATTCGACCCTTACATCATGGAAGCCGACTCGCGAGGATTCATGCGGCGCGTCAACAAAACCGCCTGGCGAACCAACGGGCGGCTCGTAGAATTCGTCAACGCCAATGTGCGTTTCAACACCAGCATTAGCGTTGAAAAAATCAGGGAGCTCTTCCAGGGAAAAGAATCGGAAGTGGTCGAAGACCTGGAGGCCGAGCGCCGGCGCCGCGAAGAAGAGGCCGACAAAACAGAAACCGACTTCCTCAGCCTGTTCGACAACTTCCGCATCAACCACAACCTGACACTGGATTTGCGGCGATTGCCCTCGGGTAAGGATACTTTATTTATCAATACACACAGTATTGACTTACAAGGCAATATTAAACTTACCGACAACTGGAATATCAATATCGGACGTATAGGTTATGATTTCGCACGTAAAAGCCTGACCTACCCCTCGCTAGGTTTCAGCCGCGACCTTCACTGCTGGGAAATGGGTATGAACTGGGCGCCTACGCGCGGCACTTACAGCTTTTTTATTCAAGTAAAACCCGGTACGCTGGGTTTCCTGAAGATCCCCTACCAACGAAACAATGCCGACGGGTTGTTGACATTCTGACCTCGTACGGCAGCAAGTGCTGTTGCCGCAACAAAAGGGGGCTGTCTAAATCCAGAAAATTCCCTACTTTTGGCCCGAAAAAACCCGGATTCACCACAAAACAAGGTTATGCTGATCAAAAAGCTGCTTCCCCATCTTATTGCCTTTGGCGTATTTCTATTGCTGAGCTGTTTGTATTTCTGGCCACAGATTGAGGGCAAGGTCGTACAACAGGGCGATATTATTCAATACATGGGTATGTCGCAGGAAGTACGGGAATACGAGAAAAAAACCGGAGAAAAGTCGCTATGGACTAACGCCATGTTCGGCGGCATGCCTACTTATCAGATCAATACGGTGAGCGCCGGCAACAACCTCAAATTGCTCGACCGAGTGGCCCGCCTGGATATTGCCCCGCCCATCGGTCGCTTTATGATTGGCATGGTGGGTTTTTATATCCTCATGATATTGTTGGGCGCCAACCCCTTGATTGGCATTATAGGGGCCGTTGCCTTCGGCTTCACCACCAACAATTTTATTCTGTTTGAAGCCGGTCACGAGACGAAGCTCAAGGTAATCTCGTATTTCCCGCTGTTGGTATCGGGCATGTTACTGGCTTTTCGCAAAAATTACTTGTGGGGCGGGTTGTTGTTCGCCATTGGGCTGGGCCTCAACCTCTGGGCCAACCACGTGCAGATGACCTATTACCTGTTTCTGACGCTGGTATTTTTCGGCATCGCCCAGTTGATTCAAGATGTGCGCAACGGCGAAGCGCTGCATTTCGCGAAAGCTGCCGGCGTATTGATAGTCGGCGGTTTGCTGGCGCTGGGTTCGGCGGCTTCCAACCTCTGGATTACCTACGAATACTCGAAAGACACCATGCGCGGCGAGCCCGTGTTGAAAAACCACGCTGTGACCACCAGCGACAAAGCTGCCGGCAACAGCAAGGGCCTCGACTGGGATTATGCCATGCAGTGGAGCAACGGCACAATTGACGTCTTCGCCTCGTTTATCCCCGGCGTGGCCGGCGGCGGCTCCAACGAACCGCTGGGCGAAAATTCGGCAATTTATCAGACTTTGCGGCAGAAAGGCTACCGCGTGCCCGCTAATTTCGGCGCGCCGCTGTATTGGGGCGATCTGCCGTTCACCAGCGGCCCTATATACTTCGGAGCGGTTATCATGCTGCTTTTTTTGTTCGGCGCGTTTACTGTTAATGGGCCTGTCAAGTGGTGGTTGGCGCTGGGCAGCCTATTCACCATTCTTTTGTCGATGGGTAAAAACGCAGAAGTGTTTAATGAATTGATTTTCAACTATGTACCGCTATACAGCAAATTCCGGACGCCCAACTCCGTGCTCAGCGTCACTTCTTTCCTGATGCCGACGCTCGGGTTCATTGCCTTAAGCAAATTGATCAACGGGGAATTGGAACAGCAAAAGGCACTTAGGGCTTTATACATATCCGGCGGCATCACAGCGGCTATTGCGCTGTTTTTTGTATTGATGGGGCCGTCATTTTTCGACTTCGCCGGGCAATCCGACGACCGCTACGCAGAGACTTTCACTGCCGAAGCCATGCGCTCCGACCGTCAAACGCTGATGCGCAGCGACGCCCTTCGGGCCTTTGCATTGGTAGCCCTGAGCGCCGGTTTGATGTGGGCGTTTATTCATAAAAAAATTACGCAAACCTGGATTTTGGCGGGATTGGGTCTTTTGATCTTATTTGACTTATGGACGGTAGGCCGTCGCTATCTCAACAACGACAGTTTTACCACCAAAAACAACTACGAGGCCAATTTTCAGCCCCGCCCTGCTGATGAACAGATATTACAGGATAAGGACCTGAGTTTCCGGGTGTACGATATGTCGGAAAACAATCCGTTTTCTTCAACCAAAGCTTCGTATTTCCACAAATCGCTCGGGGGCTATCACGCCGCCAAGTTGCAGCGCTACCAGGATATCATCGACAGCGCATTGGTACGGGGCAATCAGCAGGTTTTCGACATGCTCAATACGCGCTATTTCATCGCTCCCGGCGGCGAAGGCGAAGACGCGCGCGTGCAGCGCTCGCCCAGCGCATTGGGCAACGCCTGGTTTGTGAGTGAAATGCGTTTGGTCAACAGCCCCGAGGAGGAACTCGACTCTCTCGGCACCTTTAACCCGGGCGAAACGGCCATCATCCACAATGAATTCTCCGATTATGTCAATGGGCTTACACTCAACAAAGCCGGCAGCATCAGCCTGACCGATTACAAACCCAATGCGCTGACCTACAAGTCGGAGAGCGAAAGCGAGCAACTTGCCGTATTCTCTGAAATCTGGTACG
This sequence comes from Saprospiraceae bacterium, assembly GCA_036741235.1. Taxonomy (GTDB): domain Bacteria; phylum Bacteroidota; class Bacteroidia; order Chitinophagales; family Saprospiraceae; genus JABWBR01. Next base: position 6,770 of record DAINSQ010000119.1, read on the forward strand.
GCCCCGATAAGGGTTGGCAGGCTTATATCGACGGCAAGCCGGCTGAACATATCCGCGCCAACTACATCCTGCGCGCCATGCGCATCCCGGCAGGATCGCATACCATCGAATTCAAGTTTGACCCGCAGGCTTTTAAAACGGGCAAATCTATTTCGATTACCTCCTCACTGCTGCTGTTGTTGGCCCTCTTCGGCTGGGGCGGCTGGCAAGGCTGGTTGTATAGTCGCAAACTCGCCGCCGAGGAAATCGCCAAGCCGGCGACCCCAAAGCGCGAAGCACCCGCAGCTGCCAAGCCAAAACCCAGGAAGAAGCGTTGATAGCAGAGTACTGAGCGTGAGAGGGTCGGAGCGTGAGCGTGTGAGATTATTTCATCAATGGTCCCACCCTCTCACTCTCCCACACTCCCAAACCCGGTGATAAACAAGTCCATGAAGCATACCACGGCATTCGTAATACCCTACCGATATCACCCGCCCCGCAATGGCGGCCACAAAGCAGCCTGGGGTTTTGCCGCAGCCCTTGCCGCACAGATGCCTTTACTGTGTATTTCTACCGCCGATAACTCCGCTGAAACACCCCCTTTTACCTTACTCCGTATCCTGCCCCAAAGCGTGTGGAGATATGTCAGCCCTGTAACGGCCTGGCGTTGCTGGAAACTTTTCAGGCAGGAGTCCGTGCAACAGTGTATTTGTTTTCAGCCTTTCATCGCCATGCTGTTATTTCCTGTAGCCCGATTGGCAGGCGCTCGAACCATGGTATACGTTCAAAACCTGGAATATCAGCGCTTCCGGTCTATGGGAAAAAGGTGGTGGCCGCTGGTTTTTGCCCTGGAATGGTGGGTATACCGCCGTGCCGACCATCTGTTGTTTATTTCACCCGATGAATGGCCTGAGGCCGTACGGGTATTTGGATTACCTACAATTAAATGCACCGTCGTTCCTTACGGCGTAGCTGAATCGACCCCGCCTGCCGATCGCGACGCTTCGCGCCGGGAATTAAAACAACGCCACCATTGGCCGGCCCAGGAGCGGTGGTTGCTATTTTTTGGGCCGCAGGATTACCAGCCTAATCGCGAAGCTGTTGAACGCATTGCCAATCGATTATTTTCTTTTTTAAAAAAAAATATCGCCCTTCCCTTCCGCGTATTGATTTGTGGCGGCGGGCTGCCTGAAGTTGCGAAAAAAGACCTCGAAAGCCGTTTTGAAGGCTTATCTTACCTCGGCTTTGTGCCAGATATAGAAGCCTACGTAAAAGCCGCCGACGTGGTCATCAACCCCGTCACCAGCGGCGGCGGCGTCAAAACCAAACTTATAGAAGCTATTGCGCTGGGAGCTACTGTCGTATCTTGTGCCGCCGGCGCGGCAGGTGTTGACCGGGAAGCTTGCGGTGAAAAATTGAAAGTGGTAGCCGACCAGGACGATCAGGCCTTTGCCGAGGCTGTCAATGATATATTGCAAAAGCCCTACAGCCCCACACCTGAGATATTTTATCATCATTACAACCGGGACCGCGCCATACTGCCGCTATTGACGATATTGTCGTCTGAAAACCGGGCAAATAAACAGCCATGAATACGCTCGAAAAAATACTGCAATCTAAAACACTGGAACGCCTGCGCCGCTTCTGGGGCAAACAAACCGGCATTTACCTCAAGCTCAAGCGATTTACCGCTTCTGCCAGCGAACAAATGCGCACGGCTATGTTGCTCAAGCATCAGGGCATCAGCCTGGTTTTTGATGTTGGCGCTAATACCGGGCAATTTGCGGAATCGCTCTACGACTTCGGTTACAAAGGTCGGGTCATTTCATTTGAGCCCGTTGCATCGGCATACGACGAATTACTGGCGCGCAGCAAGGCCTATCCGCAGTGGACGGTAGTGGAACGCAGCGCCATTGGCAGCACCGACGGAGAAATTGACATCAATGTGAGCGATGATACCGTGTTTAGCTCGGTGTTACCGATTAAAGACTCTTATGTAGCTCATAATCCCAAGTCGAAAATGGTGCGCAAAGAGCGTATTCCATTGCACAAACTCGACACCATCGCCGGTCAGTATATCCAGCCCGGCGACCGAATATTATTAAAAATTGATACGCAGGGGTACGAAAAAGAAGTACTCGACGGCGCTGCCCAATTGCTGGCGCGCGTCAGCGGCATCAAAATAGAAATCCCGCTGTATCCCATCTATGAAAATACCCGTTTTGCCTTTTACGACATTGCGGATTTCATGCGCGACCACGGCTTTCAGCCATACAGCTTCCATGTAGAAGGCGTTGATTTGAATACAGGCCGCGTAAATACTATCGACGGCATGTTTTTCAAAAGCGAGCAGGTATGAATTACGTGATCATCATGCCGGCCTACAACGAAGAATTGATGCTGCCCCGCGCCCTGGATAGCATAGCGGCCCAGAGCATGCTGCCGCAGCGCCTGCTGGTGGTCAACGACGGCTCTACCGACGGCACCGCCGAGGTGGTAGAAGCATATGCCCGGCATTATCCCTGGATCGGACTTGTCAACAACACGCGCAAAGAAGCCCGCGCTGCCGGCGCCAAAGTAGTGCGTGCTTTTAATATGGGCTACCAGGCCCTGCTCGTCCACGACTACGATTTCCTTGTCAAGCTCGACGCCGACCTGGAGCTACCCACTGACTACTTCGAGCGCATCGCCGGCTTTTTTGCCGCTGATCCCCGGCTTGGCATTGCCGGCGGTACGATTGTAATTGAGCGCAACGGCGAATGGGTATACGAACATTTCTCCGATGAAGACCACGTAAAAGGCGCCTACAAATCATATCGGCGCGCCTGCTTCGAGGCCATCGGCGGCCTCAAACCCTCTATAGGCTGGGATACCGCCGATGAACTACTGGCCCGCTACCACGGCTGGTCGATCAAAGTGGATACCTCGCTGAAAGTCAGACACTACCGCGAACTAGGCGCTGAAACCGGATCCGTGAAAATTCGCGTAAAAGTAGGACAGGGCATGTATCGCCTGCGCTACGGCTTTTGGATCACACTCATCAGCGCCGTTAAAGCCGGTTATTTGAATAAACCCTATATCCTCACGGGCATCGGCGTGCTATGGGGCTGGCTGAAATCATGTCTCAACCGCGATGCTTTTATGGTAACGGAAGACGAAGGCCGGTTTATCCGCCGGTTTCGCTTGCAGCGAATGATGGGTAAATTGGGCGTGTAGGGAGACTATACGACTGATCGCGCCATCACGCCTGGCTTGTCCAGGAAAAAGTATACGCCGCACTCCGCCTTTTTACTTTAAACAACAATTCTTTGTCATTGATTTTCAATATTTTGGCCTTCGATTTTTTATTCTCGCCGCCAAATATCAAAAGCAGATTGTCAGCGCCTTTTAATTGCCAGGAGCCACTCGTAGCGTTAAAAATAGGTTGAGTTGCCTGCCAGGAACCATCGGGTTTGAAAGTCAACTGGGCGCCTGAGGGTAGCGAATGGTGGGTTCCCAGGCCCGACATCATATCTTCCGTAATAGTCCATACATGTTTGGACAATAACTCGCCGTTATTGGATTGGGCCTGTGCGAACGTGCCGATGAGACAAGCCGCCAGCAACGAGAAAAAGAATGGTTTTGTTTTCATGACATCAATTTATGGGTGAATTAATGCGCCTCAAGTTGGAGCAAATAGCATATACCAACAAATTGCATTCGACGGAAAAAGAGGTATATTAGACAAAAGTCCAAATAAGCGCTTAATCCTTCCTTGGTCCCTTTGTCCCTCCCGTCTTCTCCAACAGGCGCACCTCTTTGATAACGATATCATGCGACAGGGCCTTGCACATGTCATAAATGGTAAGGGCGGCGATAGTGGCGCCGGTGAGCGCTTCCATTTCCACGCCGGTTTTGCCATGCAGGCTGGCTTTACAAGTGATAACCACTTCGAGCCCTTCAACGGTCATATCGATTTTGCAGTCTTCGAGCCCGAGTGGGTGGCAAAGCGGGATGAGGTCACCGGTTTTTTTTGCGGCCATAATGCCGGCAATGATGGCTGTCTGGAAAACCGGACCTTTTTTGGTATGCAACTCATCGCCGGTCAGCAAAGCCATGATGGTTTCATTGAGAACTACCCTGCATTGTGCGGTTGCCGTTCTGTGGGTGACCGGTTTTTCGCCTACGTTGACCATTGCGGGGCGTCCTTCGTCGTCGATATGTGTGAGTTCGTTCATTTCTGTTGTAGGTTGTAGGTTGTAGGTTGTAGGTTATAGGTTGTAGGTTTGTTTATAAG
>DAINSQ010000119.1:11124-14433 GCA_036741235.1 Saprospiraceae bacterium
GTTGTAGGTTGTAGGTTGTAGGTTGTAGGTTATAGGTTGTAGGTTTGTTTATAAGTTTAAGCGTTTATAGGTTTATAAACCAATAAACCAATAAACCAATAAACCAATAAACCTACAACCCCGATTCATCCACCGATCGTCGACATACTTTCATTCACGGGCAAGCCCAGGCGGTTTTGTTCGGCTTCGTGGCCGTCGCGGCTGCGGTGTGAGACTGCATTTACGATTGCGTCGCGCACTTGATCGTCGGTAGCGCCGTTGCGAAGGAGGTCTTTGATATTAAAAACGCCGTTGTCGTACAGGCAGGTTTTGAGCACTCCTTGCGGAGTAAGTCTCAGGCGGTTGCAGGCGCCGCAAAAACTGCGGGTATAAGCCGCAATAATGCCTAATCTGCCTTGTAGCCCAGGCGCCGAATAATTCGACGAAGTAGAATGGGGCGGGTCTGGAAGTTTTTCCAACCCGGGAAATGCGGTACGCAAAGTATCCAGTATTTTCAAAAAATTCCACTCCCACCGTTGGTGATGATTGCCTGCGCCGTTAAAAGGCATTTCTTCAATAAAGCGCACATCAGCGGGATATTGGGCGGCCAATTGGGCCATCGGCACAATATCTTCGGTGTTAATGCCTTGCATAACCACCATATTAATTTTCACCTTGATACGGCGCTCCATGAGGGCAAAAAATGTCGACAGCACCTTGTCGAAATCATTACGCCGGGTGACCTGAAAAAACCGGTTTTTATCGAGGGTGTCCAGGCTCAGATTCACCGATTTGATACCCAGTTTCACCAAATCGTCGATATATTGATGGGTTAAGGTACCGTTGGTGGTGAGGTTGATTTGTTTGATGCCGGGTATCTCGCGCAGATGATACATAAAAGCCAGTATATCGGTGCGTACAAAGGGTTCGCCGCCGGTAATGCGCACCTTCTCCACCCCCAATCCGGCCATAATCGTCACAATGCGAATCATTTCCTCATAGGTCATCAACTCTGCTTTAGGCAGGTATTTGATGCCCTCCTCCGGCATGCAGTAAAAGCAGCGCAGGTTACAACGGTCTGTTACCGCCAGGCGCAGGTAGTTCACTACCCTGCCGTGATTGTCGATCATGTGTGGAATCATGGCAATGGCAAAGATACAACGAAAAACTGATGTCGTTTATCGGTTGTAGGTTGTAGGCTGTAGGTTGTAGGTTCGTTTACAGGTTTACGGGTTTATAGTACACTCTTATTCATAAACTTATAAACTATTAAACTTATAAACAAACCTACAACCCACAACTACTTCACCTTTGCCGTCATCATCAGCATATTCAGTGCGCGTTTGGCTTTATCGCGTTGATCGGGGGCGCCGAGTTGCATCAGTCCCTCCCAGGTTTGGAACCCCATAGACTTGGCCACCTGGCGGCGGAATTCGATTTCTACGTTCGACTGGCGTTCGCCTGGTTTAGTTTTGGAGAAAGCGGCAGTTGTGTTTTTTACCTTTTCGCGACTCGAAGCTGTTGTTTTCCCCGAAGTAGTTCTGGTTTCCACGACTGGCGTTTTTGCGCGGCTGCGAGCGGCAAAACGTTTATCAAGATCGAATTTTTCGATCAATTTGTTCATACTCCAGCCGTAATCGTAGTTGCGCAGCGCTTCCGACAGGGGCATAACGCGTTCGCCGGCGTGATCGCGGGCGATATTGCGCAGTTCGCTTTTTGAAAAATCGCCGGTGTAGGCGTCAATGATTACCGCCGCCATGAGCACTTCCGGTTTGAGCGTGTACTGTGCGGAGAGGGATTTTACGTCTTTTTCCCATTTGCGCACCGTAGACATCACAAAGCGATCTTCGTTGTACAATCGCTTGAGTTGGCTCTGAATCGATTCTTTTTCGACTTCCAGCGGCATTTCTGCGCGTTCGGGCGTTCTTTTGCGCGTTTTTTTGACAGGAGTATCCACGGAGGCTACTGCCGGCGGCGCTTCAAACGCTTCGTCGGATACGCGGCCCATGGCCATATTCCCTTCCATCCTTTCTCCGTTTACGATAACGTCTTCTTCTACCGTTCCGAATTTTTTGTCGGCGTCATTGATATAACCGATGCCGATGAAGCTTAGTGCGCCGCTGGCGAATAAAACGCCTACAAATCCAACGAGAGTAAAAAATGATTTCATGAGTGCAAATTTTTATTGGTTAATAATATCGTAATCAATTTTCCACAATTGGTAAGTTTCGATGATGAGCGTGAGTTTTTCGGCATAACGCCGGGAAGTGGCGTAACCTGACATTTTTAGCCCCACGCACCAGGCGGCGTAGTACGGTACTACGTCTTTGCCGTAAATTTTTTTGGGAATCTGGTAAATTGAGCCTACCTGGTATTGTCCAATCCAACTGTAGCGTTTGCCGGCCAACAACATGCTGTGATGGCGGTAGCTGTCTTCAGCGGAATGGTACATTTGAAAGCGGTCGTAGTGGTGGTCGTCGCTTTGCTGCAAACAACCATGAGCGATGCTGTGAGGGTAAAAGTCGTTGTCGTCGATTACGCCATCGGCGCGATAATCCGATTTTTTGATGCATTTGATGCCGAAGTGATTGTTGGCGATGGTGGCCAGGCGGCTGCGACCTGCATCGGTTTCGAGGATTCCCTGAGCCAGGGTGACCGACGCGGGAATTTTGGCGCGCAACATTTCGGCCTCTGCCAGCGGCCGGTATTGCTCTATGTAATCCAAAAAGGCTTTCATACTTCGGCGTTTGCCGGCGCTGAAACGCTCGGCCAACCGGGCTTCTACGGCAGCCCGATCCCAGGTGTATGCGCCTTTGCGACGTGCCGCCGGCGCCGGCGCAACGCCGCCCTTGTAAAAAGCGACCAGCTTTTGGGCAAATACCTGCCCTGCCGCTTCCGAACCTGTCCTGAAGTCGGAAGACATTTTGCGCACCACCGGCATCCTGGAGATGCCATCGACGATGTCGTTGATTTCGTACCAATATCTGGAAACAATTATCCAAGGCAGTACTACCGTTACAATGGCCAATACCATGCCCTTACCCAATGCTTCCAAACAAGAGCCTTGCTCCATGGCGATGAATTAGTTGATCCTCAATCCTTGTTCAGGAATCATAGGATAAAACCAAGCTTGTGTAGGCTATCTTGTTGCCAATGAAATGGCTTTTTTAGCGACGACGGGGAAACACCCCGGGTGGTAACTGCCACGATGTAACGATGGTGAAGGTACCCCGGTGGTAATGAATAGGTGACTTCACCTTGTCACCTTGTCACCTTGTCACCCTGTCACCCTGTCACCCTGTCACCTTGTCACCTTGTCACCCTGTCACC
>DAINSQ010000120.1:0-14266 GCA_036741235.1 Saprospiraceae bacterium
GGTTGTAGGTTGTAGGTTGTAGGTTGTAGGTTGTAGGTTGTGGGTTGTGGGTTGTGGGTTGTGGGTTGTGAGTTGTGAGTGTTTGGTCACAATAAAACTTACAACCTACAACCTACAACATCATCTTTTTGCTTACAAAATAGCGCCAGAAAGTTACAATTTTTGCCAAAAATAGCAATTTTTTCTTATCGCGGTTGCAATTCGAGGTCTTCCCAATATTCCAGTGCGCGGCGGGTGTGGGGGATGCAAATAGAGCCGCCCACGAGGTTAGCGATGGCAAAAACTTCGAATACTTCATCGCGAGTAACGCCCAGTTCGTAGCAGGCGCCGAGGTGGTAGCGGATACAGTCGTCGCAGCGCAAAACCATAGAAGCTACGAGCCCCAGCAATTCTTTGGTTTTGCGGTCCAGGGCGCCGTCTTGATAGGCATTGGTATCGAGGTTAAAAAAGCGTTTAATGACTTTGTTGTCTTGCGCCAGCAACTTCTCGTTCATGCGGGCGCGGTATTCGTTGAATTCGTTGACTTGTGACATAATCGATCGATTTAGAGGTTGGGTTATCAGCCAATTTGGCAAATAAAAAGTTGTTAGATCAATCCTTCTCTTATCAAATCGTGCAAGTGAATAAAGCCGAGGTAGGCGCCATTTTCCGCCACTACCAGTTGGGTGATGCTGTGTTTGCGCATGAGGTCGAGCGCTTCCACGGCGAGGGCGTCTTTGCCGATTGTTTTGGGGGCGTGCGACATCAGATCCTGGGCCATCAGGCTGGAGAAATCGCCCTGGCGTTCCAGCATACGGCGCAGGTCGCCGTCGGTGATAATACCGCAGAGGCGGTGTTCGTCGTCGAGTACGGCGGTAGCGCCGAGGCGTTTGGAGGTCATTTCCAGGATAGTGCGCTGGAGGGAATCGTGTAGAAAGACGGCGGGTTTTTCATTTTGGGGGTAAAGGTCGCGGACACGGAGGTAGAGTTGTTTGCCGAGCGCGCCGCCGGGGTGGAACTGTGCAAAGTCGCTAGGCGTAAAGCCGCGCAATGCCAGCAGCGCGGTGGCCAGGGCGTCGCCGAGGGCCATTTGTGCCGTTGTGCTGGCGGTTGGGGCCAGGTTATTGGGGTCGGCTTCTTTGTCAACGGGGGTCAGCAGTACATAATCGGCTTGTTTGGCCAAAAAAGAATTTGGATTGCTCACCATGCCGATTAGCAGGTTGCCCATATTTTTGAGCAAAGGCACCAGCACCTTGATCTCGGGGGTATCGCCGCTTTTCGACAGGCACATCACCATATCGCCGGGGCGTATCATGCCCAGGTCGCCGTGAATGGCGTCGGCAGCGTGCATAAATAAAGACGGCGTGCCGGTAGAATTGAGCGTAGCCACGATCTTTTGCGCCACGATAGCGCTTTTGCCGATGCCGGTTACCACTAATCGGCCCGTACCTGAAAAAACATGCCTCACGCAAGCCGAAAAATGTTCGTTAATGCTTGATTTTAAAGCAATTATAGTGCCGGCCTCTATGTCGAGCGTTTCCAGCGCAGTTTTTGTAATCAGTTGTTCGGAAATCACCACAAAATTTTATATTTTTGGCATCCTTTTTTAAAAATAAGTGTTAGCTGATGCGGGGTTTGAAAAAAAATCCCCCGAAAAACGATCGAGTTCAGGAAAAAATTTCCTATTTTGTTTTGCAACTCCGCCGAATTTGAGAGCAAACACAATGAGGATGTTGTCGCAATAATAGGATTTTATTTCGAAACATCAACCAGTAAACGATTATTGTTCTGCATTGCCACAGGGCGCATCACAATTCCCGCGTGCGTGTCCGGTTTTGGTTTTGCAAAAATACGCAAAAAGCAATGGGAGCCATGACTGCTACAAAAGAATCCTTGCATGAAGCACTTCAGAATTACTTTGGATTCGACAATTTTAAAGGTAACCAGGAAGCGATCATCCGCAGTGTACTCGACGGTAAAGATACGTTTGTGATAATGCCCACCGGGGGAGGTAAATCGCTGTGTTACCAATTGCCTGCTTTGATGCTGGAGGGTACGGCCATAATTATCTCCCCGCTCATTGCTTTGATGAAAAATCAGGTAGACTCTATACGAGGCTATAGCCAAAACGACGAGGTTGCGCATTTCCTGAATTCGTCGCTCACCCGGGCGCAGATGAAGCAAGTGAAAAGCGATATTGCCGACGGCAAAACCAAGTTGCTGTTTATCGCTCCCGAAACGCTCACCAAAGACGAAAATATCGAGTTTTTTCAGCAGGTGAACGTCAGTTTCGTTGCAGTTGACGAAGCGCACTGTATTTCGGAGTGGGGGCACGATTTCCGCCCCGAATACCGGCGCATCAAGGCTATGCTCGACGCCATCAACGCGGATATTCCGGTTATTGCCCTCACGGCCACGGCTACGCCCAAGGTGCAGTCGGATATTATTAAAAACCTGAATATGCAAGAACACAACACGTTTGTGTCCTCTTTCAACCGCGAAAACCTGTTTTACGAAATCCGCCCCAAAGGTAAAAAAGACGCCACGCTCAAGCAGATTGTGCAAACGATCAAAGGTATGTCGGGCCGCTCGGGCATCATCTACGTACAAAGCCGCAAAACCGCCGAGGAAATCGCCCAAACGCTGGTGGTCAACGATATCAAAGCCGCCCCTTACCACGCCGGCCTCGACGCCAAAACGCGCAGCAAAACCCAGGACGACTTCCTCATGGAGGAACTCGACGTAATTGTGGCTACGATCGCCTTCGGTATGGGCATCGACAAACCCGACGTGCGTTTTGTGATCCATTACGATATTCCGAAAAGTATTGAAAATTACTATCAGGAGACCGGCCGTGCGGGCCGCGATGGGCTGGAGGGCAAGTGTATCGCTTTTTATTCTTACCAGGATATCCTGCGTCTCGAGAAATTCCTGCGCGACAAACCCGTCGCCGAACGCGAGATGAGCGCCCAGTTGATGCAGGAGGTGATGGCTTACGCCGAAACGACAGCCTGCCGCCGCCGCTTTTTGCTACATTACTTCGGCGAGGCTTTCGACGATGAACGCTGCGGGTGTATGTGCGACAATTGCCGCTTCCCCAAGGCCAGGGTAGAGGTGAAAACCGAAATGCACCAGGCGCTCAGGGCGGTGGCTCAACTCGATGAAAATTACGGCATTAAAACGCTCATCGATTTTGTGTTGGGGCGCGAAACCAAAGAGATCAAGGATTTTAAATTTGATAAAAAAGAATTGTTCGGCGTCGGCACAGGTAAAGACGAAACTTTGTGGAGCTCGGTATTCCGGCAGGCTATGCTCAACGGGCTCCTGCGCAAGGATATCGAAAGCTACGGCCTTTTGAAACTCACCGAGAAAGGTCGCGAGTTTATCAAGAAACCCCATTCTTTCCAGATTCCGATCAACAACAATTTCGAAGAATCGCCCCACGAGCCGGATGAACCAGTGGGCAAAACCGCCGTCCTTGACGAAACGCTGATCAAGCTGCTCAAAGACCTGCGCCGCCGGGAAGCCAAGCGGCTGGGGCTGCCGCCTTTTGTGATTTTCCAGGACCCCTCGCTCGAAGATATGGCCACCCAATATCCCATTTCAATGGAGGACATGGCTAAAGTGAGCGGCGTAAGTATCGGCAAAGCAACCCGTTATGCCCGGCCTTTTATCGAACTGATTAAAAAATACGTTGAAGAAAACGAAATAGAACGCCCCACCGATTTTGTGGTAAAGCAGGTCGCCAACAAATCAAAGGTGAAGGTCAATATCATCCAGGCAATCGATCGCAAAATTCCGCTAGACGATATCGCCTCGGCCAATGGGCTGAGTATGGATGAACTGGTAGCCGAACTCGACGCCATTGTGGCCTCGGGCACCAAAGTGAATATCGATTATTATTTGGAAGATACGGTAGACGAATATTCGCGCGAGGATATCTACGACTATTTTATGGGCGCCGATACCGACGACCCCGAGAAGGCTTACGCCGAACTCAAGGGCGACGATATTACTATCGAGGAAATTCAACTGGTGCGTATCAAGTTTTTATCCGACGTCGGGAATTGATTGGCCTGCCGGCTAAATTGCCGCTATGAAAATGATCATCATCAACGGGCCCAACCTCAACCTCCTGGGCTCGCGCGAGCCGGATATTTATGGCAGAAAGCCTTTTGAGGAGTATTTTGCCCAGTTGCAGCAGGAATTCCCGGGTATAACTCTGCACTATTTCCAAAGCAATTCCGAGGGCGCCCTCATCGATAAGCTCCACGAGGCCGGCTTTACTTATGATGCGATTATTCTTAATGCCGGCGCTTATACCCACACCTCTATCGCTATTGCCGACGCTATAGCCGCTATCCGGACACCCGTTATTGAGGTGCATATTTCTAATGTGTATGAGCGAGAACCATTCCGCCATCATTCTTACCTGGCCCCCAATTGCCGGGGTATTATTACCGGGCTTGGACTGAAGGGGTATGAACTGGCAATCAGATTTTTTTTGTAAATTTTAAGTTTGCAGGTTTATGCGTTTTCTAAACCCATAAACCACTCAGAAAGCATCCACATCCCTATACGCTTCAATCACCGCCCTTTCACCCTCCTTACCCGGCTTTGAATTGCCGTGTTCCATGCCCAGGACACCGGTAAAGCCGCGGCCATGTATATATTTAAACACGTTTTTGTAGTTGATTTCGCCGGTAGTGGGTTCTTTTCTGCCGGGGTTATCACCGATCTGGAAATAAGCGATTTCGCTCCAGGCTGCTTCAATATTGGGGACCAGGTTGCCTTCCTGAATTTGCTGGTGGTAGATATCAAACAGGATTTTGCAAGCGGGGCTATCGACGGCGCGGCAAATTTCAAAGGCCTGAGCGGCTTTGGTGAGGAATAGTCCGGGATGGTCGCGGAAGTTGAGCGGTTCCAACACCATGGCGAGGTTATGGGGTTCGAGGATCTCGGCGGCGCGGCGCAGGGCCTCCACCACGTTGGCGGTTTGGTAGCCCATGTCGAGGCGCAGGTCGAGGTGGCCGGGCACTACGGTCATCCACCGGGCATTTACCCGTTTGGCTACTTCTACTGAATCTTTGATGTGCTGTAAAAACTCATCGCGCAGGTCGGCTTTGCCGCTTGCCAGGTTGGGCTGGTTCCAGTAAATTTTGTGGGCGACGAATACCCCCATAGTCATTCCCCGTTTGACCATGGTTTCCCCCATGCGCTTTTGGGTATCGATACTGCGGTCTTTCATGCCGTTGTCTTCGAAGGCGGTGAAACCTTCGTCGGCCATGAAATTCAACTGGTCAACCGGGTCTTCCCCCGCATGCGCGCTGAACATGCCGGTATGCGGCGCGTATTTGAGTTTGAAACCCGGCATTGAAGCAGGTTGCCGCGTCATGCCCGGCAGGCTGTTAATGCCGGCCAAAGCGCCTGCCGAAGTGGCTAATCCGGCCTGGAGGAAGGTTCTTCGTTTCATGGTTGTTGTCGGTTGTGGGTTCTATGTTGTAGGTTGTAAGTTGTAAGTTGTAGGTTGTAAGTTGCGGGTCGCACGGTCCAAAAGTCCAAAAGTCACATAGATCGCCCCCTCGCCCTCTCCCTCACCTCAACTTTCCCAGCTGCACCGGTTTTCCCTTCTCCTGGAACGTCACCACGGCGGGGATATCCTTGTAATTCTTCTGCAGCCAGGCGAAGCCCTTTCGGGGGCCCATCACGCTGACCGTAGTGGCCAGTGCGTCGGCTTGCATAGCGGTAGGTGCCTGCACGCTCACCATAGCGGCGTGGGTAACGCCCATACCTGTGCGTGGATCGATAATATGAGAATACTTCTTGCCATCGGATTCGAGGAAGCGGTAGAGGGCGCCGGAAGTAGCCACGGCGCAGCGTTTCACCATCAGCAGCGTATCGCGCAGTTGGCCCTGGGGCGTCACCCATTTGGCATACACCTGCCAGCCGGCTTGGCCGGGGGGGGCGTCGCCGGCGACGAGGTCGCCGCCGCCCTGAATCAGTGCGCGGGTAACCTGTTGCGCTTCGACGGCCTTGAGCGCTTCGTCGAGGGCGTAACCCTTGGCGATAGCGCCCAGGTCGAGTTGCATATTGGGCGCGATGAGGGTTACCGACTTATCGGCGGTATTGAGTTGCAGCTTTTTGTAGCCCACGCTTTTGCGGGCGGCACTGATTTCAGACTTGGCGGGCATCGTCTTTTGGCGAATAGCCCGCCGCCATAGTTTGCTCAGCGGGCCCACCGTGATGTCGAAGGCGCCTTTGGATTTTACCGCCAGCTCCTGCGAGGCCGACAGGACCGTCCACAGCGGTTCGCTGACAGGTGTCGACTTGCCCGTTCCGGCAGTCGTCGATAACTTGCTGAGCTCGCTGATAGCCGTATAATCGCTCATCGCATTGTTGATCTCGTCAATGCGGGTTCTGGCGGCATCTGCGGCCTTGCGGGCTTGCGCCGAATCGGCGGCAAAAAGCGAGATATTAAACAGCGTGCCCATCTGCGGATGGGTAAAAGTAAACCGCTTCAGCGGGGCCTCGGTCTGGGCTCCGACATGGAAAGTTGAAAGCATAAAAATCAGAGACAACAGGGCTGTTGTCGTCGGCAAACGGAACATAGGCGTTATTTTCACATAAACACTTACAACACTTTCGTAACTCCCGGGATAGCGCAAGCATACATGCCGTCTTTACCCGGCAAAATGGGCGGCTCGGCATTCCATGCAAATTTATTCGGCATCAGGCTGATCTCCGAATTCAAGGCGCTTTCCCATTCGATCAGTTGCCCCGAATACGTAGCCATGCGGCCCATAATAGCCGTCATGGTACTTTTCGCGGCGTGTTCGGCGTCGGCAAATTTAAACTCACTTTTTGAAATAGCGGCAAACAAAAGGTCGTGTTCTACCTGATAAGGGTTGAGATCCTTGCGGGCGTCGTGGCGCAGAATGGGATAACCGCTGGCCGTGAGGATCACGCCGGGTTCGGGGGCGGTACCGCTTGTTCCCTGAAAACTTTCCGTGACGCGGTTGACGCAGCCCGGCATGTGCCGGCACTGGCTGTACATGCGCGAGCCGTCGTCGTATTCGAATTCTACGAAGTGGTGATCATAAATCTCGCCGTATTCCTTGCCCACGCGCACCTGCCGGCCGCCCATGCCGTAGGCTTTCACCGGGTAAGCTTGTTTCACCCAGTTGCTAACGTCGATATTGTGAATATGCTGCTCGTTGATATGATCGCCGCAAAGCCAGTTGAAATAATACCAGTTGCGCATCTGGTATTCCATCTCGGTTTGTTTTTTCTGTCGCGGCCGCACCCAGACGCCCTCGCTGTTCCAGTATACATGAGAAGTGACAATATCGCCGATGACGCCTTGCTGCAGCAATTCCACCCAGCGCAAGTACTTCGTTTCGTAGCGGCGTTGCAATCCAACCACCACGTTGAGTTTGCGGCGTTTGGCGTCTTCGGCGGCGGCCAGTACCTGGCGAACCCCGGGGGCGTCGACGGCCACCGGTTTTTCCATGAATACGTGTTTGCCTGCTTTAACCGCCGCTTCGAAGTGCAAGGGGCGGAAACCCGGGGGGGTACACAGGATCACCACATCGCAGAGGGGGATCACTTTTGCATAGCCGTCAAATCCTGTAAACTTGTGGTCTTCGGGCACTTGCAGGCGCGACATTTCGAGGCCGTTGGCGGCCAGTTCCTGGCTGATCTGCTTATAGCTGCTGTCGAGGTTGTCGCGGAAGGCGTCGGCCATAGCCACCAGTTTTACCGACTTGTGGGCCAGCAAGGCCTGTACGGCGGCGCCGGTGCCGCGGCCTCCGCAGCCGACCAGGCCCACTCTGATTGTCTCTTCGCCTGTACTATAAACGCCGGCGGCAATAGCGGAAGGCGCCAGCACCATAGCGCCGGCAACTACGCCTGCCGTTTTTACAAAATCGCGGCGCGATATGGCGGATTTATTTTTCTTCGACATATGCGAAAGGTTTGTTAATATGAAAAATCAAGGGCAAAATAGTTAAATTTGTTGGTAATAAGCGGATGTTAACCGCCCAAATAAAGCAATGCAAAAATCTCCCAAACGAGTCAAAAAGCAACTTCAGCCGAACTTCCCCACCTCGATTATGAACCTGCGCGCGGCGGCGATTATGTTTATGATCGACCTCGCCATTGGCATGTTGGGCTTTATCCTGCTCGAAAATTACCGTGTGCTCGATGCTTTATACATGACCGTCATTACGGTGGCGACCGTAGGGTTTACCGAAGTACAGCCCTTAAGTGAAGCAGGACGCGTTTTTACCTCTATTTATATTCTGGTCAATATCGGCATTTTTGCCTATATCCTCGCCGTTTTTTCTTATTATATCATTCAGGGTGAAATATTCAAAACCATGCAAGCCAACCTCATCAGCAACAGAGTGGATAAGCTGAAAAATCATATTATTCTCTGTGGGTTCGGTCGTTTTGGGCAAGAAGTGGCCGTACAGCTCACCGCCCAGAAGATGCCTTTTGTGGTGATCGAACACGAAGCCTCCAAGATCGAGTTCATACAGCAGGCATTCCCCGATATGCTCTATGTTTACGACGACGCCACCCATGACGAGGCCCTCATCAAGGCCGGCCTCGAGCGCGCCCGCGCGGTGATCTCGGCCCTGCCCGACGACTCCGACAACGTATTCATCGTGCTCACCGCCCGGCAAATCAACCCCACGGTGCGCATTATCAGCCGGGTGGCCAACCTCAAATCACAGAAAAAACTCATCAAAGCCGGCGCCAACCACGCTGTGATGCCCGAACAAATCGGCGGCTTCTACATGGCTACGCTCATCACTAAACCCGGCGCCGTGGAGTTTTTCTATTTTATTACCAATGAATACGAATCCGATATCGGCTTCGAAGAAATCGGCTTCAACGACCTTCCACCCGCACTGCAAACGCTCTCTATCGGAGAGATGGGCCTGCGCGAACGCACCGGCGCCAATGTGATCGGCTTCAAGGATATCGCCGGCCGCTATTCGGTGAACCCCACCCCTGATTCCCGACTTTACCCCGGCGCCAGTTTTATTGTGCTGGGCAACCACGAGCAATTGGAGAAGTTGAGCGAGTTTTTGGGAAAGGGGTAGGCTGTTGGACTATTGGACTGTTGGACTATTGGACTTTCCCTCCCTCTCTCCCTCTCACCCTCCCTCCCTCAAACTCAGTCTATTCTAAGCCAATGAGCGAAGTCGAAACGAACCATCACGCAAACGGAGTCAGAACGGCTACTTTGTGCAATTTTAAAAAAAACGCGAAAATTTACGATTTACCGGCAATTTTCGCACGAATATTGCCGTTTTACCGTAAATTTTCGCGTTAAAATTGACGATACATGATAAAGCGGGCACTACAAAACATCTTGCAGCAAAGACTTACCAGCTCAGATAAAGTCATCATTTTGTACGGCCCCCGGCAAGTGGGCAAGACGACTCTTGTGCGGGAATTGTTGACGCAGGTGGAAGGACGCAAGCTGGAAATCAACGCCGATTTGATGCAATACGCGCAAGTATTGTCGAGCCGCGACCTCAGCAAACTCAAGGGACTTACGGCTGGTTACGATATAATTTTCATAGACGAAGCCCAGCGCATCCAGGAAATCGGCATTAATCTGAAAATTTTGCATGACCACCTGCCCCATCTTAAATTGGTAGTCACAGGTTCTTCCTCACTCGATTTGGCGAGTAAAGTGCGCGAACCACTCACCGGAAGGACCTGGAGCCACCACCTCTATCCCATTAGCCTTGGCGAGCTGGCTGCTACTCGCAACCGGTTTGAATTGGATGTTATGCTGGGAGAATTGCTGCTTTTTGGCGCTTATCCGGCTATTTTTAGCATTGAAAATTTTGACGAAAAACGAGCCTACCTGACGGAGTTAACCAACTCCTATTTGTATAAAGACGTGCTTGAACTCGGCAATATCCGAAACGCCCCCAAAATGCGCGACTTGCTGCGCCTGCTGGCCTACCAAATAGGATCGGAAGTATCGATAAACGAATTGTCAAATAAGTTGGAACTCCACCGCGATGCAGTCATCAATTATATCGATCTGCTGGAGAAGGCGTTTGTGATTTTCCGTCTATCCGGCTACAGCCGCAACCTGCGCAAAGAAATCTCACGGCACGACAAGATCTTTTTCTGGGACCTGGGCGTGCGCAATGCACTTATTGAAAATTTTTTGCCATTGGAAAATCGCAGCGACGGCGGTAAACTCTGGGAGAATTTCCTCCTTGCGGAGCGTATCAAATCGCAGTCAAATAAATTGCAGCACGCTAACCGCTACTTCTGGCGTACCTATACCGGCGCAGAACTGGACTATGTGGAAGAACGAGACGGGGTACTCCGCGGTTTTGAATTTAAGTTTTCACAAAAAACAGCAAAGCCACCCGCCGCCTGGATAAACACTTATCCCAATTCCTCATTTATGACTATAAATAAAGAGAATTATTTCGATTTTTTAATACCTGAGTCTTGAAAAACACCAAACCATGAAAAACCTCCTCTCCACCCTCCTTGCACTCCTGCCCCTGGCAGCCCTCCACGCGCAAATCCCCAATCCGGGATTTGAAGAATGGATAGATTTAGGGGCTTATAAAGAACCCGTAGGCTGGCAAACCAATAACGCCACCGACCTTGTTGATCCGCCGATACAACGACTGGATGAAATTGTTGTCGCCGGCAACTACAGCGCGCTGGTGCGCTCGGCCTGCTCTTCATTCGAATTTTATTGGTGCCCGGGTTTTGCCAAAACCACCTTCGCCATTGGCGATACGATCCCGCAGCAGTTGTACGCCACCGGGTTTTGTCTTACCGCGTTTTCGACGCCCGGCTACTGCGAAATCGAAGTCAACTTGCGCGCCGGCGGCCAGCTCCTGAGCTCCACGGTGACGCCGATAGATACTTCGGTTTGTTCTTCGCCGGCGTGTTACAACAACCTGGTCGATCTGTACCGCCCCCTGGCCGTGCCGGTAAACCCCGGCGGTATTGCGCAGGCAGACTCTATGGAGATCATTCTGCGGGCTATTCCCATACCGGCGCCCGACGGCACCGGCGGTGGCGCTGCGTATTTTTATATCGACGAGTTGTCGTTTTCGGCGCCGGTAACCGCTGTGCGCGAACCCTCGGCCTTACAGCTGCAAATCTGGCCCAATCCGGCAAGCGGCCCCTTATACGGCATTAACCATGAAGCAGATGAGCTGCAATGCCGACTCTTTGATATTCACGGGCGGTTCGTGGCAAACCTGGGCGTCGTGGCCCCCGGCGCCTTTGAACTCGACATAAGCCCCTGGCCTGCCGGTTTGTATATGCTGGAGTTTACCTCGCCATTTAATGGCCGGCGATGGATGGAAAAAATAGCCCGGCAATAGCGCTTATCGCCGGGTTATCTGGGCAATTTGCGCAAGCATACACAAAAAAAGACCGAGGAATTCCCGCGTGAGCTCGATATGGGGCGCTTCGGCTTTCATGGACCCTACAATGGAAGGCGCCCCCATTTTTAGCCAATGAATAAAATCGGGGATTAAAAAGGCCATCCACACCAGCGCAGCGGCAAGCGTGCCCCAGGCCAGCCATTTGTTATAGCGCCCGGCAGCCGTCAAGCCGCTCGACAGCGCTACGGCCAGGTACATGGCTATCCATGCCCACGGATCGGGGTCGTTGTACTGGACGATGGCGAACAACAAAAAAAGCAGGGCGGTAACAGCGAAAAAGCGTCGCATATGGCGTCAATTTGTGATGAGGTATTTTAACTCGCATTCGACCCTGGGGCGAGCCCAAAACCCGTCGGCGCGAGCTATAATTTTCACAATATACAATCAATAGCCTGGATTAATCTGTATTTTGCGGGCGTATACTCGCATATCAACATGACGAACAAAGCAATAGCCCAGGCTTTTCAGGAATTGGGAGACATCATGGAATTGCACGGCGAAAATCCGTTCAAAATCCGCTCCTACCAGAATGCGTATATCACGCTGCGCAAACTCGACAGCCCGTTGAGCGAAATGAGCGACGAAGAGATTGCCGCCATCAAAGGCGTGGGTTCGGCTATCGCCGGAAAAATCCGCGAGTTGCTTGATACGGGGCGCATGACTACCCTCGAAAAATACCGCGCCATGACGCCCGAAGGGGTGCAGGAAATGCTGCACATTTCGGGTTTCGGCCCCAAAAAAGTGCTGGCCGTGTGGAAAGACCTCGGCGTGGAAACCGTCGGCGAACTGCTGTATGCCGTCAACGAAAACCGACTGATCGAACTCAAAGGCTTCGGCCAGAAAACCCAGGAAGACCTCAAGGGCAAACTCGAATACTACCAGCGCTCGAAGGGCAGTTTTCACTATGCTACGCTGGAAAAAGCCGCCCTGGCGCTCGTCGACAAACTGCGCGCCGTCTTTCCCGGCGTGCCGGTGGAGTTGTGCGGCGAAATGCGGCGCTGCGCCATTACGCCTTCGCGAATAGAAATCCTGGCAGGCGCCGATATCGAAACGGCGCGCCTGTTGGATGCCGCCAATCTGCAGCCCCGCGAAGCGCAAGGGGAAGGCATACACGCTTCCACGCAAGAGGAATACCCGGTAACGTTTTACACCTGCGACATGCGCGACTTCGGCTCCAGGCTATTCCGCTATACCGGCGCCGCCGATTTCATCGAGGCTTTCGTGCAGCGCTTTCCCGGTATTGATTTCAAGGGGCTGGCCGACGAAAAATTAGTTTTCGAACGGGCCGGGCTGCCCTTTATCGCCCCGGAGATGCGCGAGGGCGCTTACGCGCTCGACCTGACCGTGCAGGGCCGCCTGCCGGATTTATTGCGCGAAAGCGACATCAAAGGCGTGGTGCACGCCCACTCCACCTACAGCGACGGGCTGCACAGTCTGCGCGACATGGCCCTGGAGGCCCGCGCACTGGGTTACGGCTACCTGGTCATCACCGACCACTCCAAGTCGGCCTTTTACGCCAACGGCCTGCAACCCGAGCGCGTAATACAGCAATGGGCCGAAATCGACCAACTCAACGCCGAATTGGCGCCCTTCCGCATCTTCAAAAGCATCGAAAGCGACATCCTCAACGACGGATCGTTGGACTACGAGGCCGATATCCTGTCCGGCTTCGATTGCGTCATTGCCTCGGTGCACAGCAACCTGCGCATGGATGAAGACAAGGCCACCCAGCGCCTGATCACCGCCATTGAAAATCCCTACACCACCATACTGGGCCACCCTACGGGGCGGTTATTGTTGTCGCGCAAAGGTTACCCCATTGACCACCGTCG
Source organism: Saprospiraceae bacterium (assembly GCA_036741235.1). Classification (GTDB taxonomy): domain Bacteria; phylum Bacteroidota; class Bacteroidia; order Chitinophagales; family Saprospiraceae; genus JABWBR01. The sequence continues at coordinate 13,262 of DAINSQ010000120.1, forward strand.
CGTGATCGACGCGTGCGCGGCCAACCGGGTAGCCATAGAGATCAACGCCAACCCCTACCGCCTCGACCTCGACTGGCAATGGATACCCTATGCACTGGAAAAAGGCGTCAAGCTGTGCATCAACCCCGACGCCCGCAGCAAGGCCGGCATTCGAGATATACACTATGGCGTTTGCGCTGCCCGGAAAGGGGGGCTGAGCGCCGCAGAATGCCTTAATACGCTGGACGCGGAGGGGTTTTTAGCTTATTGTAGCAATGAGTGATAGTTTAGTTCTAGATTTGACCAATAGATCAATAAGCTGACTTTAAATAGAAATTAGCTTGTTATTTATTAAAAAATCGTTATTCTTGTAATAAATCCAATGTCAAAAATATTATTCATTAAAAACCCAAGAATCATGTATTGTAATTTTGCCCCCCCCCTGAAATTTAATTTCACGTTTATTTACCCTACGGCCAAGTTTGCTTATTTTCATTGTCAGTTATGTGACGGTAAGCGCATTTAGCCAGCCTGTATTTCAAGCTACCTTAGCTACTATCAATGAACGAAGCAACCGGCAAATATTGGAAGAAGCGCTACAGTACCAACCCTACCAGGTTTTTTTACTCGATACAGATGGTTTGGATAATTTTTTACAACAAGTATCAGATGACACAATCTTTTCTTTGGCCATTACAGCAAACTGGACCTGGCAACTTGCCATTACTCCCTACGATATGCAAGGCTCAGAAAACCTCCCAGCCATCACCTATACAGGCATAGCCGGCGATACGAGCGCAAACCGGGTTGCGCTAACGGCGACAAGAGATTACCTCGGCGGCACAATCACGGAGGGCAATAAACGCTACCGCATCGGCCCGGTATGGGGTATATTGGGAGTTGATTATGCCGATCATTTTGTAGTGGTAGAAACGCCATATACGGCGCCCGCTCAGCAGGAAAACACACCGGGCGGAATATTGGAAATCGGCATTGAAGTCGACTACCAATTATACCAGGCTTTTA
>DAINSQ010000121.1:0-14180 GCA_036741235.1 Saprospiraceae bacterium
CGCTTTGGCATTTGATATCGAGGAATTTTTCGCCGCCCAGGTCGAAACCGAAGCCGGCCTCGGTGACAACGTAGTCGGCCAGCGAAAGCCCGGTACGCGTAGCAATGACGGTGTTGGTACCCTGAGCAATGTTGGCAAAGGGACCGCCGTGGATGATAGCGGGGTACCCTTCGAGCGTTTGTACCAGGTTGGGGCGGATAGCGTCTTTGAGCAGGGCAGCCATAGCGCCCTGGGCCTTGAGGTCGCGGGCAAAGATGGGTTTTTTATCGTAAGTAAATCCTACAAAAATATTACCCAGTCGGCGTTTGAGGTCGTCGGGGCCGTCGGAAAGGCAGAGGATAGCCATGACTTCAGAGGCGACCGTGATATCGAAACCGCTTTCGCGGGGTACGCCGTTTGACGTACCGCCGAGGCCGATTACCACCTGGCGCAGCGCGCGGTCGTTCATGTCCATCACGCGTTTCCAGGCGATGGTTCGCGGGTCGATACCCAGCGAATATTGTTTGTTTTGGATGTTGTTATCGATGAGCGCGGAGAGCAGGTTGTGCGCTTTCTCTACTGCGGCGAAGTCGCCGGTGAAGTGCAGGTTGATATCCTCCATGGGCAGCACCTGGCTATAGCCGCCGCAGGTAGCGCCGCCTTTAATGCCGAAGACGGGCCCCAGTGAGGGTTCGCGCAGCACCACACAGGTTTTTTTGCCGATGCGGTTGAGGCCCTGCGACAAGCCGATAGATACGGTGGTTTTGCCTTCGCCGGCAGGGGTAGGGGAGATGGCGGAGACGAGTACCAGTTTGTTTTTTTTGATAGCCTCGGGGTTGATCAGGCTAAGCGGCAGCTTGGCTTTATAGCGGCCGTACAAATCGAGTTGATCTTCAGTAATGCCCAATTGTGCTGCAATTTCGCGGATGTCTTTGAGCGCGATCGATTGTGCGATTTCGATATCAGATTTCATGTTCCTGAATTATAATTTGTGAATGCCATTATGTATGTGTGCAGGATCAAATGGTATAGCCGCCGTCGCAGGTAAATACTGCGCCGGTAGTATAGGAAGAAGCCTCGGAGGCGAGGAAAAGCGCCATGGCGGCCACTTCGTCAGATGTGCCTATGCGGCTCAGTGGCGTTTTGGCCATCATCCATTGCATTACTTGCTCGTTATTCCAGAGCGCTTCGCTGAATTTGGTCTGGATGAGTCCCGGGCAGATCGCATTGGCGCGAATATGGTAGGGACCCCATTCGCGGGCCATGACTTTGGTCAGGGAAATCAGTGCGGCTTTGCTTACGCTGTAGATGCCGAGGTAGGGTTCGGGCGACAAGCCGCCGATACTGCTGATATTTACGATGGCGCCCCCGCCGCGGCGTTTCATTTCGGGCAGGACCAGTTTGGCCAATTCGAAAGGCCCTTTTAGATTGACGGCCATGATTTTATCAAAGGCCTTTTGCTCGGTGAGTTCCAGCGGCCCGAAGACGGGATTGGTAGCTGCGTTGTTGATGAGGATGTCGATTCCGCCGAAGGCTTCGACGGTTTGTTCTACCAGTACCTGCAGGTCTTCAATGACGCCTGCATTGGCGGCCTGCGGCAGGCAATTGATGCCTTCCTGGCGCAATTTGACGGCCACGGCTTCTACCGCGTCCTGTTTGCGGCTACTGATAACGACATTGGCGCCGGCACGGCCCAATGCAAAGGCGATCGCTTCACCAATGCCCTTACTGGCGCCGGTGATGATGGCGGTTTTATTGGTTAGGTTGATGTTCATGTAAAGCCCGTTTTTGCGGGCTCAAGATAGCAAAAAAAGTGATGCCTACAAATGCAACCTGTCTTTGCGCGCCATCAACACTGCTTCGCTCTCGCGGCGGTCGGGGTCGGGCACACAACAGTCTACCGGGCAAACGGCAGCGCATTGCGGCTCTTCGTGAAAACCTACGCATTCGGTGCATTTGTCGGGTACGATGTAGTATACTTCGTCAGATACGGGCTTGTGTTTGGCTTTGGCCGCTACGACTGTGCCGTCCTCAAGGGCATATTCGTCAGTGATAGCCGTACCGTCGGCAATAGCCCATTCTACGCCGCCTTCGTAAATAGCGTTGTTGGGGCACTCGGGTTCGCAAGCGCCGCAGTTGATGCAATCTTCGGTAATTATGATGGCCATGGTTTGAAATATTATAAGTTTATGGGTTTATGGGTTTATAGGTTAATTATAAAGATGAAAAAAGGGAACAATGTTCAGCCGGAGGCAAAAATATATTTTTTTATTAATTGCCAACATTCAACATCAAACATCCCCTCCAGCATGGATGCTATCCCAGGTTTTATATAAAAAATACCCGGAAACGGCGGTAATGCCGAGCATTGTAAGCGCCATGGGAATATTGCTGTAGATGAAAAAACCGACGGCAAACAGCGCAGCGTACACCATAAAACAACCCGCGACCATACAGGCGATTTCCAGAGGGAGCCTGCCGGGGGTTACTTCGCGTTGTTGGAGGGTTCCCTCGCTGATGGCGCGGTCGATAACCGGGCGCCAGCCGCCGGGGGCGGGTTTGATGTGTTTAAAGAAGCTGAGCAGGGTGTTGTGATCGGCAGGAGGGGTGAGCAGTGTGACGGCAATCCAGACCACCGTTGTGATCCCCACGCCGGTAATCAAACGTATATGATCGGGGATAGTTTCAGTAAATCCCAATTCGAAAATAACAGCTACCACAAAAGAAATGATCATAGCCGCAATTTCGCTATAGGCGTTAATTCGCCACCAAAACCAGCGCAGGATGAAAATCAATCCGGTGCCGGCGCCGATTTGCAATAATATATTGAAGGCCTGAAGCGCATTTTGCAGGTATAGTGCCAACACAGATGCCAGTGCCATGAGTAATACGGTGGATAAACGCCCGATGTTGACCAATTGCTTTTCAGAGGCGTCGGGCGCTACGAAACGCTTGTAGAAGTCGTTGACAATATACGACGAGCCCCAGTTGAGGTGGGTGGCAATAGTAGACATATAAGCCGCCAACAAGGCCGATACCAGCAACCCGATGAGTCCGGAAGGCAGGAAAGTGAGCATGGCGGGGAAAGCCAGGTCGTCTTTGATTACGACGTCTTTGCTAAGATTGGGAAAGGCCGCTTTTAGCGAAGCCAAATCGGGAAAAACCAAAATAGAAGCCAGCGCTATCAGAATCCAGGGCCAGGGCCGGAGCGCATAGTGGGCGATGTTGAAAAACAGGGTGGCCGAAATGGCGTGTTTTTCGTTTTTTGCAGACAACATGCGCTGGGCGATGTAGCCGCCACCGCCGGGCTCCGCGCCGGGATACCACACGCTCCACCACTGAATGGCAATAGGCAGCACAAATAACGGCAGGTATTGCGAGGGGTCGCTGAAATCGGGCAGCAGGTTCAACTTGCCCGATACGTTGGGGTGCTGCAAGAGGTTGGTCAAACCGCCTACTTGCGGTAGGTCTAATAACAATACTGCCGCCCAGACCATACCCACCATCGCCAGCATAAACTGAAAGAAGTCGGTCCACAATACCCCGGTCAAACCGCCGAGCGAGGTATATACTACCGTGATCAGGGAGGCGATCAGAATAGTCTGCAAGGGAGTCAGCCCCAGCATGACCCCACCGATTTTGATAGCGGCAAGGGTTACCGTGGCCATGATCATGATATTAAAAAAGACGCCCAGGTATATAGCCCTGAACCCGCGCAGAAAAGCGGCGGCCTTGCCGCTGTAGCGTATTTCGTAAAACTCAAGGTCGGTGAGCACGCCCGAACGACGCCATAGCTTGGCATATACAAATACAGTGAGCATGCCGGTGAGCAGGAAGGCCCACCACTGCCAGTTGCCGGCTACGCCGTTGTTGCGCACCATATCGGTGACCAGGTTGGGCGTATCGGCGGAAAACGTGGTGGCTACCATCGAGATGCCCAACAGCCACCAGGGCATATTGCGCCCCGAAAGGAAATATTCGGAATAACTTTTCCCGGATTTCTTCGATACGAGTATCCCAATTAATAGAGATAAGGCAAAATAAGCGCCAATTATTCCCCAATCGAGTAGTGTTAGCGTCATTTTTCGTTTTGTTTTGCGCGAAAGATAGAGAAATTAATGTTGTTGGTTTATGGCTTTATAGGTTTATAGGTTTATGAATAAAGTAGACAGTAAACCAATAAACAGGCAAACCGACAATCGACTACATCAAACAAAAAACCGCCAGCGGCGAAAGGCTTCGATAGCCTCGTACTCTGCCAATCCCAAATCGCGATAATACTGGGCGGTGGCCCGGTTGCGGTCTTCGGCGCGTTGCCAGAATTCGCGTTCGTCTTCACCGGGGAAGGGCGGGCGGTCTTTTTGCGATTGATGCATAAAGATGGCCCTGCGTTTTTTGACGAGTTCTTGAGGGCTAAGCGGTACGGCCATTTCGATTTCGTCTACTGGCCATTCGTGCCAGGCGCCGCGGTAGAGCCACAGCCAGCAGTCTGCGAGCCACTTTTCGCCTTTGAGGCGGTCAAAGGCTGCGAGTATGGCTTCGAGGCAAACCCGGTGAGTGCCGTGCGGATCGGCGAGATCGCCGGCGGCATATACCTGATGGGGTTGGATGGATTTTATCAGATCGGCGACGATGGCAATGTCGGCTTCGCTAATGGGATTTTTGCGGGTTCTGCCCGTTTCGTAGAAAGGCATGTCCAGGAAATGAATGCGCCTGTCGTCGAGTCCGCAAAAACGGGCGCCGGCGCGGGCTTCGCCGCGGCGGATGAGCCCTTTGATCAGCCGCGTTTCGGGCGAATCGTTTTCGCCGGGTTGTTTGTTTAGTAAAAATTGTTTCGCTGATTGGCACAGTTGCCCGCCCTCACTGGTAATAATGGCCTGCTGATGGCCGAATTCCTGCAATTACTCGATATAGCGCAGGGCGTCGTGGTCGTGCACGGCGATATTGCCGGAGGTTTGATAGGCGACGTGTACTTCGTGGCCCTGTTCTACCAGCCGCAGGAAAGTGCCGCCCATCGAAATAACGTCGTCGTCGGGGTGGGGGCTAAAGATGATCACCCGTTTTTTGGAGGGCTTGGCGCGCTCGGGGCGGAAGGTGTCGTCGGCGTTGGGTTTGCCGCCCGGCCAGCCGGTGATGGTGTGCTGAAGGCGGTTGAACATTTTGATATTCAGCGAATAGGAATTGGCGTATTCGATGATCAGATCGCTGAGGTGATTTTCGTTGTAATCGGTATCGGTCAGTTTTAAAATGGGTTTGCCTACTTGTTTGGACAGCCACACCACGGCTTTGCAGGCCAGGTCGTCATCCCAATTGCAAATGCCGACCAACCAGGGCGATTTAAAACGGGTGAGCTCTTCGGCGGCGCCCTGGTCGAGGATTACTTTTACATTAGGATGATTTTGCAGGAAAGATGCCGGTACCTGCATCGCCACAGGGCCTTCTATGGCTTTTTGTATGATACCTGCTTTGTGTTGCCCCCAAGCCAGCAAATATATCGTGCGGGCCTTCATAATACTGCCGATGCCCATTGTAATGGCGCGGTAAGGGACGTCTTCTTCTCTCAAAAAGTCTTTGAGCGCATCGAGCCTCGTGATGCTGTCCAGGCGAATCAACCGGGTTTTGGAGTTCTCCCAGGAGCCGGGTTCGTTAAAGCCGATGTGGCCGGTACGGCCTATGCCCAGCAATTGTATGTCTATGCCGCCGACCAGTTCGATCATCTTTTCATAGCGTTCGCAATAAGCCTCTACTTCGTCCATCGGCAAAGTGCCGTCGGGTATGTGAATGTTTTCGCGTTTGATGTCGATATGATCAAACAAATATTCATTCATAAAACGCACATAACTTTGCTGCGCGCCGGGGTCAATGGGGTAGTATTCGTCGAGATTAAAGGTAACAACATTGCTGAAACTCAACCCCTCTTCTTTGTGCAAACGCACCAGCTCGTTGTATACCTTAATGGGGGAGGACCCCGTGGCAAGACCTAAAACGATCTTTTCGCCTTCCTGCTGTTTTTGTCGAATGGCCAGCGCAATGGCGTTGGCTACATAAATCGAGGCATCACGCGAGTCCTCCCATATTCTCACAGGAAGTTTTTCTTCCGACTTGAATTGGTATTTTAAAACCTGGTTGCCGTTTGCTTGCATGTTATACAGGGTTGAATGCTTGCTGTTGGATTAATATGGTAAAGTTATACATCTACCATCAAACATCCAGCATCGAACGTTAAACATCAAAAAAATCCCTATTTTCGCGGCTCAATCCCGTAAAACGCGCAAAGGGGGAAACTTTTCAGGCGCCCCTTGTCATTTATTAAAAGAACCAGCTATACAAAACGAACCACAGCATGGATTACTCTCCCCGCGAAATTGAAAAGAAGTGGAAGAAATACTGGGAAGACCACCAGGTTTATCAGGTAACGCATAAAAGTGACAAGCCAAAATATTATGTGCTGGACATGTTCCCGTACCCCTCCGGTTCGGGGCTGCACGTGGGGCACCCCCTGGGTTACATCGCCTCCGATATCTTTGCGCGCTACAAGCGTTTGAGCGGCCACAATGTGCTGCACCCCATGGGTTACGACGCTTTCGGGTTGCCCGCCGAGCAATACGCGATTCAAACGGGCGTACATCCTGCCGTTTCTACCAACGAAAATATCAGCCGCTACCGCAGCCAGTTGGAAAACCTGGGATTCAGCTACGACTGGAGCCGCGAGATCAGCACCTCCGACCCGAATTACTACAAATGGACGCAATGGATTTTTATCCAGTTGTTTGAGCATTATTACGATAAATCGCAGCAAAAAGCGCTGCCAATAACCGCATTAACGGCCCATTTTGAACGCGAGGGCAGCGCCGGCGTCCACGCCGCCGCCTCGCCGCATGCCCCGTTTTCGGCAAGCGAATGGCAGTCGATGACCGCCAAACAACGCGACGATGTGCTGATGAACTACCGCCTGGCCTACCGCAAGGTGACTTACGTAAACTGGTGCGAGGCCCTGGGCACCGTACTGGCCAACGACGAGGTTAAAGACGGCGTGAGCGAACGCGGCGGTTTCCCCGTGGAGCGCAAGCCGATGTTGCAGTGGAGCCTGCGCATCACGGCCTACGCAGAACGCTTGCTCAACGACTTGCAGGAACTCGACTGGTCGGACGCCATGAAGCGCACCCAGAGCAACTGGATAGGCCGCTCGGAAGGCGCCCAGTTGTTTTTTGACGTGGCCGGTACCAACCGCAAAATAGAAATTTACACCACCCGCCCCGATACGATTTTCGGCGCTACCTACATGGTATTGGCCCCCGAGCACGACCTGGTGCCCGAGCTGACCACCGGCGACCAGCGCGAAGCCGTTGAAGCTTATCTGACTTACGTCAAATCGCGCTCGGAGCGCGAGCGCATGTCGGAGGTCAAAGAGGTCACCGGCGCTTTCCTGGGCAGCTACGCGGTGAACCCGTTTACCAACGAAAATATCCCGATCTGGATCGGCGAATACGTGTTGAAAGACTACGGTACCGGCGCCATCATGGCCGTACCTGCCGACGACGAGCGCGACTTGCGTTTTGCACAAAAATTCAATTTGCCTGTAGTGGATATTATCGATAAGTCGATGTATCCTAATGCCACGATTGAAGATAAATTGGGCAAAATGATCAACTCTGGTTTCCTCACCGATATGGAAGTGCCCGACGCTATCGAGGCTATTCTGCAGGAAATCGAAAACCGCGGCCTGGGCAAACGCCAGGTCAACTACAAACTGCGCGACGCCATCTACAGCCGCCAGCGCTACTGGGGCGAGCCTTTCCCGATTGTTTACGATCAGGAAGGGGTGGCCCATGCCATGGATGTGAGCGAATTGCCGCTGACCCTGCCCGATCTCGACGACTTCAAACCCGCCGCCGGCGTAAAATCGCCGCTGGCGCGCGTGAGCGCATGGGTGAACCTGCCCAACGGCTGGACCCGCGAGACCGACACCATGCCCGGCTTCGCCGGCTCGTCGTGGTATTTCCTGCGTTACATGGACACTCGCAACGACAGCGAGTTTGCCGGCCAGGAGGCCATCCGCTACTGGCGCGACGTCGATTTGTACATCGGCGGCACCGAACACGCAGTGGGCCACCTGATGTATTCGCGTTTCTGGCACAAGTTTTTGTACGACAAAGGACTGGTAACCACCAAGGAGCCTTTTCGCAAACTCATCAACCAGGGCATGATACAGGGCATCATCGAGTCGCTGATGATGCAAAAAGACAAGGTCAACGGCGTCAACCGCTTTGTATGCGCTACTATTGCCGCCGAAGAAGAGAAAAAAGGCGTCGAGTTTGTAAAAATACCGGTGTATGTCGATTACGTACGCGACTACGGGCTTCCTTCATCTTACCTGGACGTAGAGGGCGTCAAGCAATTTATCGCCTGGCGCCCCGAATACCGGCAGGCAATTTTTGAATGCCCTAACGGGATATACCAGGACGGCGTATTCACACCCCGCGCCGGCAGTAACGGCGATAGCCACCTGGCGACCGTCTCGGAAGTCGGCAAAATGTCGAAATCGAAATACAACGTCATCAACCCCGATGAAGTGGTAGAGAAATACGGCGCCGATTGCTTCCGGATGTACGAGATGTTCCTGGGGCCTATCGATGTGGCCAAACCCTGGAACACCTCGGGTATCGACGGCGTAAGCCGCTTCCTGCGCAAGTTTTGGGGACTGTTTTTTGACGCCAAAAGCGGCGGTTTTTCGCTGAGCGACGAGGCGCCCACAGCGGAGGAACAACGCATTGTGCATACCTGCATCAAACGCGTCAATGAAGACATTGAGCGTTTTGCTTTTAATACCTGCGTAAGCGCGTTTATGATTGCCGCCAACGAACTCAGCCGCCTGAAATGCAACAAACGCGCGGCCCTGGAGCCGCTGGTGGTACTTATGGCGCCCTTTGCGCCCCACCTCAGCGAAGAGTTGTGGCATTTGATGGGCCGCGAAGGCAGCATCCACGCCGCCGGCGTTTATCCGGCCCACGACGAGACATATCTGAAGCAGGATTCGGTGAATTATCCCATTGCTATCAACGGCAAAACCAGGGCCACCGTAGCATTTCCCGCCGACGCCACCCAGGATGATCTGACCAGGGCCGTGCTCGAATTGCCCAATGTGGAGAAATGGCTGGAAGGCAAGGCGCCCAAAAAGGTGATTGTAGTGCCGGGCAGGATGATTAATATTGTGGTGTGACAAAAAACATCTCCATATCCGCCTTGTTTTTAATCGTCTTTTTGCCTCTTGCTATGCAGGAAAACTCATCTTTAATCAAATCGCAGGTGGTTGCCGAAACATTCACCATGCCCGCTTTGCCTTTTGACTCCAGCCGGCTGGCGGTATTCACCGTATCGCCCCAGATGTCGTAGGCAAATTTGCGGGCGCCGACCACGCCTGCCACTAGCGGTCCGGAGTGGATGCCCACGCGCATGGGGAAAGGCGGCAGGCCTTTTTGTATCCTTTTGGCGTTGTAGCCCTCCATAAAACGCTGCATCTCCAGCGCTGCGCGCACCAGTTCATGGGCGTGGCGTGGATTTTCGTTGGGCAGTCCCGAAGCGCACATATACGAATCGCCGATGGTTTTGATCTTTTCTACGGGGTATTTGGCGATAATATCGTCGAAAGCCCGGAAGCAGTGGTCGATTTCCGCCACCAGGTCTTCGGGCGGGAGGATTTCCGATACTTTGGTAAAGCCTTTAAAATCGGTAAATAGCACGCTCGCCATTTCGAATCGGCGGGCTTTTACGCGGCCTTTTTCCTTGAGCTCCTTAATCGTTTCCTCTGGCAGGATATTGGCCAGCAGGCTATCGGAATGGCGTTTGCCGCGCCACACAGCCCAGGCCATACCGCCGAGCAACAGCAAACCGATCGCTACCGACCATAGCGCCAGCCGCTGGTTGTGCAGTTGGTTGGTTTGTATGGTTTTTTCCTGTTCGAGCAGCTTGATCTGGTTGTTTTTGAGCTGCGTTTGGTATTTGGCGTCCACCTCGGCGGCAATCTGGTTGCGCTCAATGGTAAACAAGCTATCGTCAATAGTTTTTAGTTGCAACAAATAGTGATACGCCGTCTTGTAGTCGCCCAGTCCCAGCGCCGAGTTGCCCAACTGGTTGAAAAACAGGGTTTGTATATCGGGGTTCATCATCAGGCAGAGGGACGTATCGGACAGCAGCATTTGCTGTGACTGCCTGAAATTGCCCATCATGTTGAGGGTTTCGCCCAGATTGGCCAGTGAACGGCAATAATCTTCGGCATTGCCGATGCTGCCGTATAGTTTCAGGCATTGCCGGAAGCATTTTTCCGCTTCCTCTAAATGTTTGAGTTTGAGCAGCACAGTGCCCTTGTTGTTGAGCGCATCGGCGATGTGCGCTGTATCATTGAGTGAGTAGGCTACTTTTAGCGCTTGCTCCGACAGCACCAAAGCGCGCCTGGGTTCTGTTATATTATAGGCGCCGGTCAGGTTGTTGAGCAAAACAATCTGATGGGCGGGTTGGCCGTGGCGCATGAGCAGGGGCAGCGCTTTTTCCCAGTATTCGGTGGCTTTGGGCGAATTGTTGAGGCGGCTGAAGGCCGCGCCCAGATTGAGGTAGCATTTGCCGATGCCCAGCGAATCGGGGATAGCGGCGTATATGTCGAGCGAGGACAGGTAAAATGGGATGGCGCCTTCGTAATCCGCAATTTCTTCTTTTTCGATGCCGATGTAGGTCAGGGCTTTGGCTTCTCCCAACTGGTAGCTGCTGCTACGCGACAAGTCGAGCGCTTGTTGCAGTATCGCAAAAGCGCTGTCGCTGCCGGCCGCTATAGATGCGGCAAGCAGCAATTCTACTTCCTGGTATGCTGCAGGCTGGCTTTCCTGGGCGAATAGTACCCATCCTATTAATAAATAGCCTATTGTGCAGACAACAGCTAAGCGCATTGTGTTTGGCTTTGAGCCAAAGATAGGGAAAAACGTGACAGGTGAGTGGCTTAAGAGATTGACTTACTGTGTTATTTTTTGTACATTTGAACACATAAGTACTGGCGTATTGCATTAATTCATGACAAAATCAACATTCATCTATGCGCGGCCCATTTCCCGATATTCCCATAGTCGCTGTCCCTGCTGAAGTCATCGTTGATCTGGTATTGCGCGATGAGCTGGTATTTATTGTAGTATGGAATGCCGGGGCAAGGGGTGCGCATGAAGTACACATTACTTTCAGGACACCGCTATTTGGCTTGGGAGGGAATAAAAACCTTTCAGAATTGCCTGTTTTTCAGGAATTGACTTACCTGGCGCCCGGTAAATATATCGAAGTATTTGTAGATACGGCGATTTCCTTTTTTGAAAATAACAGGGAGAAGTTCTTTGCATTGAATATTACCTGGATCGACACAGAGGGCAAAAGGAGCGAACGAGCGATCAGACACAATCTTGAAGTTTACAAGTATCTTCCTTCGATCACCAGTAAATAATTGTTATGCCAGACTATCCAGTTCAGAATTTCCATTTTAGAGTAGAATGGGGCGGTACCCACGCCGGATTTGAAAGTGTGGAAAACCTCGAAGTAAGATCAGCTTATATCGAATATGGGAGGGTAATAGCCAGGAATACGGTACGATCAAATTGCCCGGACGCCCTATATACGGGAATATCGTTTTAAGAAGGGGCGTTTTCCCAAATGATAGGGAATTTTATATGTGGTGGCGGGAAATGATTTCGAACAATATAGGAAGTCCATATCGCCGGACGGTATTGATTACTGTTCTGAATGATAAGCATGAACCTCTTATGACCTGGCAATTGCACAACGCCTTCCCCGTGAGATTCGCTGTTTCGAATTTAAACGCGCAGGGCAATGAAGTGCTCATTGAAACCCTCGAACTGGCTTACGAGGGGCTTAACTTAATAGCTTAAGTGAAGGGTTGATATTGTGAGATTTGCATAATAAATTGTATTTCAATCAGGTATTTGTATAATTGAGCCGGCTGAGATACGCTGCGGCAGGCAAAAGGCGGCTGCCGTACCATGAAAACATTTCGCCGTCGACGAGTTGAACGCGGGCCTGAGGGCAGATGGTTTGAAATTCTGCCAGGTGTTTTGTTTTAAAAGGGTAGGGCTCTGAAGAAAGCAGGATAACGGTGGGGGAAGTTTGCGCCAGCATATCGGGCGAGATTTCGGGATAACGAGAGAGGTGGCCGAATACATTATCGAATCCGGCGCGTTGGAGCATATCGTTGATGAAAGTACCGGAAGCGGCAACCATATAGGGCTTGCGCCAGATGAAATAGGCGGCGCGGCGCCGGGGATGTTGCGCAGTTTGAAGCGTCAAGTTGTCGAAAGCTGCGTTTATATGGTAAATGAGATTGGCGGCATTGTTGGCCGTGCCCGTCAAGTCGCCGATAGCGGAGATCATGTCGAGGGCGTCGTCGAGGGTATCAATATCGCTGATCCAGACGGGAAATTGTTCGGCGAGCGCTTCTATCTGGCTTTTGTCGTTTTCTTCTCTGTTGCCAATGATAAGGTCGGGCTGTAAAGCCTTAACTACATCCAGTTTGACATTTTTAGTACCGCCGACGATAGTTTTTTCGCGTTTGAGTCCGTGAGGATGTATGCAAAACCTGGTAACGCCGACCAGGCGGTCGCGGAGGCCCAGGTCGCAGAGGAGTTCTGTCTGGGAAGGAACGAGGGAGACTATTTTGAGAGGGAGGGAGAGTGAGAGGGAGGGAGTGAGGGAACTGAGAAAATCTCTCCCTCTCACCCAGCCCATTAGGCTTCAACCGTGGTATCCTTCACTTCGGCGCCCGGTGCATTTTTCATCACCGACTCAACGCCGCCGTCTCTGCCGGCTTTAGTGCCGTACATTTGGCTGGTGCCGATCACCTGTTTGTTTTTAGCCAGCAGGCGGAAAAAGAACTTGCCGCTGTCACTGTCCACTTTTTCGAAGCTGGCGGCGTCGGCAGCGTTGGTTTTAACCGATTCGATGCCATTTTTGCAAGTTGCTTTACTGGCATAACCTTGACTGGAAAGGATAATTTCGCCGTTTTTAGCTTTCAGGCGGAAATAAAATTTTTCGCCGTTTTTGTCTTTAAAAATCTCAAACATGAGCGTCGGTTTTAGTTATGTTTAGAGTAACGACCTTTATGACGTCTTTATTGCCGATTAGTCACCTGCATGGAATACCAGCAGCGGTAGTTGCGTGTGTTGGGCAATCTGCTTGGTTTGGCTCTTGTGGAATAATTGTTCCCAGATGCCGCGGTGGTAGGTGACCATGGCGATAGCGTCGGCATTGTGGCTAAGGGCGTATTCGCTGATCGCTTCAGCTACGGAATGGCCGTTTTCTTCAACTTCATTAATTTCAAATCCAAAAGGTGGTTCGCCGTTTTTGAACAGGTCGTTAAGCAGTTGTTCTTTGGCCTCTTCGAAAGCATCCGGTTCTTCGTCAGCGCGAACGTGTATAAAATGCAGCGTGGTTTTAATCGTGTTGTTGATATTTTTAAGATAATCCACCACTTCGCTATCTATGGCGTGGATATCGCAAGCGAAAACCAGGTGCTTCAATTCGCTATACACGCTGTTGTTGGGAATCAACAAAACGGGACATTTGGCGCGTTGGGCCACCGCAATCGACACGCTGCCGAAAACCCGGTTGATCCATCCGCTCGAACCTGTTGTACCCATGATGATTAGTTCATACTCGGTCGACTGTTCCGTGATGACATCGGCGGGAAAGCCGATGAGCAGCTCACTGGTGATCGTTACACCGGTGGGCTTTTCTATCCCGCTAACGAATGATTTCAGCGCTTCTTCCTTCGCTTGCAGAAAAGCTTCCACGCTCGGAATCACCAACGAATCGCCCGGCACTTCGGGCGTAAATACGTGGATGACATGGATGGCTCTGCTTTTCCAGTGTTTGCCGGCCTCTATGGCATATTGCAACGCTGCCCGGGCAGTATCCGAGAAATCGATGGGAACTAAGATCTTTTTGAACATAGCCTCGGCTTTTTATGATTCTCACTTTAGCAATTATACAAATTTAACTTGATTATACCGGGTGATTTATATCATTGTAGGGAATGAGGTTGGTCAATTTGTTAATGTGCTGATGAGTTAATGTGCTGATGGGTTAATGTGCTGATGAGTTAATGTGCTGATGTGCTGATGTGCTGATGTGCTGATGTGCTGATGTGCTGATGTGCT
>DAINSQ010000122.1:0-14043 GCA_036741235.1 Saprospiraceae bacterium
GGACAGACAATGTCCCTCTTACATTTGAAAAAGCCTGTTTAACGGAAAACCAGGAACATATCGCGGAGTTCAATTTTAATGATAGCAATAAACTGATTCTGAAAAGAGAATATTATCCCCAATTATTGACAGTTGGCTCCGCGCCTTTAAATGATGGCAAAATTATGTATGAATACAAGAATGGAAAATTAGTAAAGATTGAAACTTTTTATGGAGGTCAAGAGTTGCTTTCCTACGAGCAAAACAGGATTAATGTCATGATGAAACAATTCGACAAAGAATACTCATATACTCATATTAAAGACACCAATATTGTGAAAAGCTTTCAAGTTGATAACAATGGGAAACAATTTTTAATCGCCGAATACAAATATGATAATCTCGGAAGACTTGTTCAAGGTTATCATAATTCATCTGGGATGAAAACAGAAAGCATGCATGAATACCTTGACAGCGGGCGATTGAGCAAATTGATTGCTACAATTTATAAAATTATGGACACAACAGCCATATCCGAGGTTGTAAATCATTCATACGAGTATAACGCATACGGACTAATTAGAAGTCAAACATTATTGGTTTCAAATATTCACCCCGAAAGACAATTCATGTATAAAAATGGTGAAGAGTTAAAAAAAACAAACTATTCTTATCATTTTTACAATGATGAAAAAGGAAGATTGGCGGTACATGTAATAAAATTAATAGAAGGCAAGCCTCAAAAATTTGGTGATTCAGAAGTGTATGTCTTTGACGAAAAATATAACTGGATTTTCAAAACATTTGGCTCAATGAACCAACAATATCCAGCCAATATAAAAGCGAGGCTGATTACCTATTATTGACATAATAAAATACCACGAATCAAGTAGAGAGTGGCAAACCCACCCCAGCCCTCTCACAATTTATCCAGCAAGGCGGGGCCGCCTCCGCTTTCAGCGGGACAGGCTGGACGTACGGACCTCATATCCAGCCCGCACCGCTAAAAGAAACAAAGCCACAACCCAATACCCGTTCCGGCACAACGGCATCTTTGTAGTACAATTAAAATACAAAACACGCACAGGCGCTTGCGCGAGATTCAAATCTCCTGCCATCTATGGGAAGGGGGCGACCTTTACCGGTCGTTGAGCGGAGTCGAAACGACCGATCCCGGGCAGGCGACTCTGCGACTTTGCAACCTGTGCTGTCGCTGCGACTGATGGCACTTATTAACAAACCTACAACCTACTAAGAACCGACAACAACACTCAACAGAGGGCAGCCGGTTTTGTAAAAAACAAAATCTTTCGGCATTCAACCCTTGCAAAACATCCAGGCAGCGCTTATTTTTGTAACAAACCTATTATTCGGCCCAACGCTTCATATCTGCCGATACATACAATAACGCAAAAACGAACATTTATCAACAATAAAACGAATCAGTACAAATGAACCAGAAAGATCTCTCTGAGTTGACAGATCAGCAATTGCTGGAGGAAGCAAAAAAAATGAAATCGGCTTCCATAATGCATGCGCTATTAATTGGGTTTATGATTGGAGTCTTAATTTACAGCGCTGTAAAAAACACCTGGGGTTTTCTTACCCTGATCCCTCTATTTTTTATTTACAGGCTGACAAAAAAATCTGAAAGAGACGAAACTCTGAAAAAATTACTAAAAGAACGCAACTTAAATTAAGCAATGGCAGAGATTTGTAATTACTGCAAAACAGAAATATTGATGAGTTACTGTCCAGGGTGTGGGCGCCCTAAATCTTTGAAAAGAATCGACGGTAATTATATACTTCAAGAAATCAGTGCCGTACTGAGTTTTGAAAAAGGTTTTCTATTCACAATACGGGAACTAGCCGCTAATCCTGGAAAAAGCATCAAGGATTTTTTAAAAGAAGACCGAAACAGATTGGTAAAACCAATAGTTTTCTTGATATTAACGTCGTTAATCTATACCGTATTAAACAACATTTTTCATATCGAAGATAGTTATGTAAAATATTCAGACATCAAAGCATCTTCGACGCTTGCAATTTTCAAATGGGTACAGGAAAATTATGGTTATGCTAATATTATAATGGCTATTTTTATTGGGTTATGGTTGAAGTTACTTTTCAGAAAACATCTATACAATTTTTTTGAAATTTTAATACTCCTTTGCTTTGTGATGGGTATGGGCATGTTAATTTATTCCGTATTTGGTGTTGCTCAAGTTTTGACGCATATTCACTTAATGCAAACCGGAGCAGTGTTTGGGTTTATCTATACAACTTATGCAGTTGGCCAATTTTTTGACAAGAGAAAACCAATAAGCTATTTTAAAGCATTTATTGCGTACATTATTGGAATGATAACCTTTTCTTTGGCAGTGATAGTAACAGGGGTAATCATAGATATGATGATGTAAAAGCAGCAAAGGCAAATTGCCGATTACCAATAATTGTTAAAAATGCATTATGACAAAACAGACATTGACATTCTTGCTTGGGTTTTTAGTATTCAATTCTTGTAAACAAGAAAATGAAAAAATAGACTGGGTTTTTGTAGAAGGCGGAACTTTTGAACAAGGTAAAAACCAAATCATCATTAGCCCCAAAGGGGATACAATAACTGGCTTTACCAGTCCTCACAGAATTGTTGAACTGGATGACTTTTACATTAGTAAATACGAAATTACTGTTGAACAATTCAGGGAATTTTGTAAAAAAACAGGTAGAAAAATGCCCGAACCACCTGTCGAAAATGCCTACGGAAAAAAAATAAATTACAAGTGGTTAGATAAAAATCCAATGCTTGCAACATGGGACGAAGCAAACGACTTTGCGATATGGGCAGGAGGAAGACTACCAACAGAAGCTGAGTGGGAATATGCGGCTAAAGGAGGAGCAAAAACCAAAGGTTATAAATACAGCGGAAGTAATAATCAGCAGGAAGTTGGTTGGGTCTTTGAAAATGCTGATAGTATTTTTCATAAAGTCGGACTATTAAAACCTAATGAATTGGGTATCTATGATATGACAGGAAATGTAAGCGAATGGGTTTCAGATTGGTATAATCCTGAAAAAGACAATTTGGCGAGTAAGAAAAATCCGCAAGGTCCAGCAGATGGAGTATATAAAATTTCAAAAGGCGTGAGTTGGTTTTACGAAACACAAAGTGCAGATGGAAAACCATTGGAATTTGGTATTCATATGCCCGAAGTCAGATACCAATCACCCAAAAGCACACGAAATGACGGATTTGGATTTAGAATTGCGAAAAGCAAATAAAAATTACTGCCAACAAGCGTATGAAACCGTTTGAAAACTGGTAAAATTTCGCTTTCTGAAACCAGCGTGTTCGTTGATAATCTGGTAACCTGTGGCGTATGAAATAATAGAGACACAATTACTCGCGCCTCTACTATTTCACATACCTGACCTCCTGGTTACATGGTTTGCCTGGTAATAAGGTATTAAACCGTCCATTAAGTCTTCACCAGCGAAGCATAGTCTAAAAAGTAAATAACCTTCAATGACAGACTGTTGCGCTGCGGCAATCCGGCCAATCCATCCAGGTTGCGGAAATAGTCTTCGACAACGGCCTCGTTAAAGTCGGTGATATTGTTTTTCCAGATCAGGAAAATATCACTGCCCGGGGCAAAACGCCATCGGAAAATCATATCGATATTAAACGCATTGTAATTGCCGTTGCGGTTGCCTGCGTAGTTGGCGTCGCCAAGTCCGCCATTGTCAAGAAGGAGAAAATATTGCTTGTATTCCACCTTCGACCAGTAGTGGCGCGTGCGAAAAGTCAGGGCAATGTTTTTATTAAAAGTATACGATGCATTCAGAATATTTTCCACCGTGATATTATCCCGGCGGCCAAAAATAACCTGTTCGGTAGCAGTAAGCTCGCCGGTTTCAGGATTTAGAATATCGACGGTTTGTTTATCGGCAAAACCCAGGTCGTTGATAAAATTATAGGCGCCGACAGACAGCCGGAAGTTGAGTTTGTCGTTGACGCGGTAGCGCGGCGACAGGGTCCAGTTCCAGCGTTGACGGCCAAACCCGCTCCAGGCGCGATAATTCGTATTAAGCGAAAACTGGATTTTTTTCCTGCTGTCGGTATTGATATTGATGCCGTAGTTGTTGTTGGAGGGCGTTTTAAAATAACGCCCTTCTGTGCGGGGTTCGAAATAGTCGTAGCCTTCAAAGGGTTCGTGGTAAGTCCAGTAGTTGAAATTCCAGAAACCTTTGGTTTGGGCCCACCCCCAGGAGTTGACGCCGTAGCTGGTAAATGCGCTGGGGGCGAACAGGCGGCTATACATATTCCAGATCCCGATACCCGCGCTATTGAATATCCAGAAAGGCTTATACCAGTTGTATTCGACCCAGCCCTCTGCCGAGCGTTCGTTATTGTTGTATAAAAAGCCCAGGTCGTTGGGGTTGTAGGTATCGCTTTCTTCGACGTAGTGGATGCCGAAAAACAGGTTGCCGCTGGTTTTTCTCAGGCCGAGCCCGGCCGAATGGCCCAAATCAGTTTGACCGGGGGCATACAATTGACTCAGTATACCCCTACCCTCCAAAGCATAGGTATTGGATTTATTTCGGAGATTAAAGACGGCGCCTGTAACATTGGCGTCATAATCGTTGCCATTGCGTATTACGGTGGTGTTGATAAGCGTGGCATAGGAGTTGTGCGGCAAGTTTTGGTCGAGTACTAACACATTAAAATTCGTTAGCGGATTGGTTTCCATTTCGCGCACATCGCCTTCGGCGTTGCGAATGCGGGCTAAGCTGCGGCCCGAGGTGGCGTTGAAAAAGCCGATGCCGAGGCCTGATTTGGTGCGGCCTGATATTTTGGTGGCGTTGAAAAGTTGTGCTTGCTGTGGATTTTCGATCACCTCCTCGCCATCCTGGAGTTGGTCGTATACGTCCCAATAATGCAGGGGTGTGCCGCCCACGCGACGGGAGTAAAACAATCCGCCTTTATTAAACAGCTCGGTACCCTCGGTAAAAAACTGCCGGTTTTCGTCGAAGCGCACTTCGAAGGGCGACAGGTTGAGCACCTGGTTGTCTGACTGCGCCTCGCCGAAGTCGGGTATCAACGTCATATCGAGGGTAAAGGCTTCGTTAATGCCGTATTTGATGTCCATGCCGCCGTTAATAGAACGGCTTGTACTATTTTGAGGGCTGGCATTTTTGTCGCGATAGTGTTGGCCGTAAACGGCGATAAAAGGCGTAGCTTGCAATCGCAGCGGCGAGCGAATATCGCGGATGCCGGTGAGCATGCCGCCTTGATTGAGGAAGCCGGCCAATTGGGGGTTCACATTGCTCCAGTAGCTGCGTTGCTGATAGCGCTGTATGAGTCGCCCAAAATTAATACGCCATTCCTGTTCGGCAGATTTCGGAAAGCGCAGGGCGGCGTAGGGAATGCGCATCTCCACCACCCAGCCGTCTTCCGTGATGCTGGTGTGGCTATCCCACACGGCGTCCCAGTTGGGATCTTCGCCGCGCACAATATTCCAGCCGCCGTCGCTGTTTTGAATGGGAGAGATTTTTGCATCCATTTGAACGCCGCCTGGAGTGATGAGAAACAACAAGCCGTTATTGCCGTCTTTATAGGCGTCGATAAACACCGCAAACCAATCGGTATTGGCAACGCGGTCGCGTTGGGAAAGCTCGCGCAGGATGCTGTCGGGGCGACTATCGTAAAGGCGTGCGCCGAAATAAATGCCGTAATCGTCGTAGAGAATGCGTACTTCAGTAGGGTGGCTGGGCTGGGCGCCGGGTACGGGTTCGGCTTGAACGAAATCGGCGGCCAAAGGCGCCGTATTCCATTCGGGTTCGTTCAGCAAGCCGTCCAGTTGAATTTGAGTACTGATGCGAAGTGCGTCTACCGATTTAATTCCTTCCGGCGGCTCATGACGGGCATGTGCTGCTGAATACAGCAACACCAGGACTAAGGCTAGGCATACTTTTTTCATTGTCGGGTGTATATATTAATGATATCATCAGGCGTTCAAGGAAAGGACAAAATTAATTCATGAGTGTTGCATACAAGCTAGGCAAATTGAACAGATATTCGCATACCTGTGGGAAAATTTGTAATTTGCCCTTAACAAGGTAAAGAACACCGACGCATTTATCGTGAAAAACCTAATACCGCATTTCATACAAGACAGGGTTGAAGAGGGGCCGGCGCAGGGCAGGATGGCGGCGTATACGTTGTTTGTCGATCTGTCCGGTTTCACTTCGCTCACAGAAACGCTGATGCGGGAGGGCGCTCCCGGCGCCGAGCATTTGTCGATTATGCTTAATCAGATTTTTGCGCCGCTTGTACAGCTTGTTTATGCCCGCGGAGGGTTCATACCCTATTTTGCCGGGGATGCTTTCACTGCTATATTTCCGGCTGTGTCGCAACCCGGCGGCGCCAAGGAAGCCGTCAATACGGCCATAGCCGCCCGCCAGCTCATCAGCGACCGCAGCGAGTTGTTTGGCGAGTTTATCATCGGCATCAAGGTTGGAGTATCTTTTGGCGATGTAGAGTGGGGCATTGTGGGCCAAAACAGCAAAGCTTTTTATTTCAGGGGAGAGGCGATAGACAGGTGTTCGGAATGCCAGTTGAAAGCCCGGCAGGATGAAATCGTGATTGACGAGGCCTTGCACGAGCAGCTCGACGGCAAGTTTTTTTTGCTGGAAGAAATCGATCATGGGTTTTTCAAACTCATCGGGCACCCCGGGCAAGCCGTAATACCGGTAACTCCCGCCGAGTTGCCGCCGCTGCGCGAAGAAGTAGCCGCCGCTTTTTTGCCGCCGCCCTTGCAGGAACAGAACTTTGACGGCGAGTTTCGCATCGTAATCGCGGTATTTATCTCGTTTACCGGCGTAGAAACCCATGACTCCCTCGACAGTTTTGCTTCTGTTGTCTTGGAGCAGATCAACGACTTTTCGGGTTATTTCAAAGAAATTGATTTTGGTGACAAGGGCGGAGTGTTGGTTTGCTTTTTCGGAGCGCCGGTTTCTTTTGAAAATAATGTCGACCGGGCCCTCGAATTCATTTTATCGCTAAAAGAAGAGCTTCACGCCAGGCAAGACAACAGTGCGCTGGAAGTGCGGGCGGGCATCACCATCGGCACGGCCTTTACCGGCATCGTGGGCGGTGAAGAGCGATGCCAGTATGCCGTGGTGGGCAACCGCGTCAACCTCGCCGCCCGCCTGATGACTTTTGCCGATTGGGGAGAGGTACTCGTAGACGCCGAGATACAGCGCAACCGCCATTTCCGCTTTCAGCACAAGGGAGATATCAAATACAAGGGCATAAAAGGCAATGTGCCCACCTTCAAATTAATGGGCCGAGAATTCGATATGCGGCCCGCGCACCTCGGGCAAATGGTGGGGCGCAATATCGAGCTGGGCCAATTGCTGCAATTCGCCTCGCCGCTCGACGAGGGCAAATGCGCGGGCATCGCCTACGTATATGGCGAAGCCGGCATAGGTAAAAGCCGCCTGTCGTTTGAAATGCGGCGTATATTACACGAAGAAGGCGAGCATGCCTGGTGTCTTTGCCAGGCCGACCAGATTTTGCGCAAGCCCTTTAATCCGTTTATTTATTTTTTAAAAAATTATTTCTCCCAATCAGCCGATGATACGCCATCGGCCAACTGGGCCAACTTTGACCAGGCCTACGACGACCTGCTCACCGGCGTCGCCTTGCTCGACGGCGCCGAGGCCGAACGGGTTCACCGCGAGTTGCTGCGCACCCGGTCGGTGCTGGCGGCAATGGTCGGACTCCTCTCTCCCGGCTCGCTTTGGGACCTGCTCGACGCCAAAGGCCGCTACCAGAACGCCATACAAGCGGTGATCAATCTCTTCGACGCCCTATCCCTCCAGCGTCCGCTTATCATCGAATTAGAAGACGCTCACTGGCTCGATGACAGTTCGGAGGAGTTGCTCACCGAATTCGCCCGCCAAATGAGCCGCTATCCGGTGTTATTGCTGGTGACATCGCGTTATCGCGACGACGGCTCAAAGGTGGCCATCGTCAAC
This sequence comes from Saprospiraceae bacterium, assembly GCA_036741235.1. GTDB lineage: Bacteria > Bacteroidota > Bacteroidia > Chitinophagales > Saprospiraceae > JABWBR01. Next base: position 8,023 of record DAINSQ010000122.1, read on the forward strand.
CAGGACTTAATCGATATCCTCGGCATTCCGCAACTGGAAGTCAACCTCAACGTATTACAGCCGGAGGCCGTCAACACCTTTGCCTCTACGCGCTTGCAGGGGCCCATCAGCGCTTCGTTTTTCGATATGTTGCTGCGCACCACCAACAGCAACCCTTTTTACGTAGAACAAGTGCTGGAATATTTTCTGGAAAGCAACCTGGTGATAAAAGAAGACGGCAAGTGGACGATGAAAGACAAAAACATCGGCTTGTCGAACTCCATCAACGCCATTCTTACGGCGCGTATTGACCGGCTTTCTACGTTGGTCAAAGAAACGGTGAAAGCCGCGGCGGTAATAGGCCGGGAGTTTGAAGTCCCGGTATTGACCGAGGTGATGAAGGTACAGGAAGAATTTGTCAAACGCGACAACAACGCCCAGTCGCTTTTGCGCGAGCAGATCAAAACGGCGGAACGCGGACAGATATGGCTGGCTATGAACGAACTGCGCTACATCTTCCGGCATTCGCTGCTTCGCGAGGCAGCCTATAGCATGCAACTGCGCGCCCGCCTTCAGCAATTGCACCACCTCATCGCCGAAGCCATTGAGCGGCTTTACGCCGACACCATTGAAGAACGCTATGTCGACCTCGCTTTTCACTACGAGCAGGCCGGCGTATTTGATAAAACCTGCGAATATTTGAGAAAAGCGGCAGATTATGCGCGCAGCAATTACCAAAACCAGCAGGCGCTGGAATATTACGAACGCCTGCTCAAAAAGCTGGGCAGGCAAAAAGACGCCGTTGATGAAATAAAAACCAACCTCAAAAAAGGAAAAATCCTGGAACTCATCGGTCGATGGGATGAATGCCGGCAAACCTATGAACGCGCCTTGCAGTTGGCTAAAAAATCGCGCGACGTTGTCATGCTCGGACAGGCCAACAACAGCCTGGGCCACTTATTGATGCTCAAAGGCGACTACGGCAAGGCGATGGGCTACCTGCAAACCGCCGCCGGTTTATTTGAATCGGTAGACGACAAAACGGGTACTGCCAAAGTGTACGGCAACCTGGGTAATTTATATTTCCGGCAGGGCAACTACGCACAGGCCAAAGAACACTTTGAGCAAAGTATAGCCATCGGCATGCGCAGCGGCTCCGCTGCCGCCGCACAGATTGTGGCCAACCTGGGGCTTACCTACATGAACCAGGGCAACTTCGACGAGGGCATTCGCTGCCAGCAGGCGCAACTCGCTATTTGCGAGCGCAACAACGATAAACAGGGCATGGCTACCTTGTTCACCAATATAGGCATCGTCTATTTTGAAAAAGGCGACTATGACGCGGCGCTGGGTAGTTATGAAAAAGGACTAATGCTCAGCGAAGAACTGGGCAACAAGCAGCTTACCGCTATTGCCATCGGCTGTATTGGAAGCGTATACCAGCGAAAAGGCGATTACCCCACCGCCATGGAGCACTTTCGACACGACCTCGAAATCTGTGAAGAACTCGGCGACAAACAGGGCATCGCTATCGCACTGGGCCTCATCGGCGAATTGCTCAATGTGCAAGGCGAATCTCACAAAGCAATAGATTATCTCCAAAAAAACCTGATGCTCTGCGAAGAATTGGGATACCAGAAAGGCATCGCCAAAGCTGTCAATACCCTGGGCGATGTGTTTGCCAACCTGCAACAGTACGAGCGATCGCTTTATTATTATGACAGGGCTATTGAAGTAACCCGTAAAATTAACAACAAGCTGGTACTCGGCGCCAGCCTGGTCGAAAAAGGCGCCGTCCTTATTGCCATGCAGCAATATGAGCAACTCCAAAACGTGTGTAAAGAAGCCCAATCGCTTGCCGAAGAATTGGGAAATCCTGATTTACTATTCGATGCGCGTCTACTTTCTCTAAAAAATTTGTACTTTAGCGGCCAGACACAAAAAGCAGTCACCCAACTACAATCGCAACTTCAGTCCCCCCTCAGTAAAGAGCAGGAAGCAGCGGTTTATTATGAGCTTTTCAAAATGAGCGGCGAAAATGCGGCTTACCGGGCAGCAGCACTGGCTCTTTATGAAGATTTATACCGCGATACGCCCCGTAATAGCTATAAAAACCGCATTGATCAGTTGTCTGCTCCATTGCAATAAACGAAATGCAAAAAAGCATTGTATAATTTGCCGTTTATTGTTATTTTTACCCCGCTTTTCCTCGTGAAAAGTACATTTCCCCTTCTATTTGTAACTTTTGAGGTCGCTCAAATAGCAACTTCTCGACATGTTACCCCACTAATTTGCTGATTGCACTATGCAATCGCCCTTAGCGCCTTGCTCAACCCTTACAAGTAACCACCTGACAGTATGATAGCTAACAGTTTGTCATGTCGCATTAAATTGCTGTTGCCTCTGTTACCCTGTTGCCCTGTCAGCGTCATAGCTTAAACTTGATTAACAATTGATATTGCTACATAATCTCAAATTCTTGACTATGAAACCAACTATTACGAATGGTTTGTTTTTGGTTTCGCTTATGCTAATTGTAAGCATCCCTGTGAAATCGCAAAGCATCTGGCCCGGAGATGTAAACAATAACGGAAAAGTAACGGGCATTGATCTTTTATACTGGGGCGCTGCTTTCGGCAGCATGGGCCCCGCGCGCAATTCAGTGAATACAACCTGGCAGGCCCAGCAAATGCCGCCGCCCTGGCTGCAGCAATTTACCGGCAATATCAATTACGCTTATGCGGATTGTAACGGCGACGGTATTATCAATGATGCCGACATGGACAATGCCATAGTGGAAAACTACGGCAAAACCCACGGCAATGTCAATAACGAGATTTTCCCGGAAGGAGAGGCCGGCTTCGACCCCGTGTTGGCCGTAACGCCCAACGCCAGCGTCGTAGCGCCTGGTCAGGAGATTGTGCTGACATTTGTATTGGGTAGTAATGAATTTCCTATCGACAATTTTTATGGCATTGCCTACACCCTCGAATATACCTCTAGCCTCGTATTGGGCAATACCTTTCACTTTGCGCCTGATATCGGAGGATGGACTGCTCCCCAAGGAGCGCTTCACCACATGGCTATGAGCACCCCCCAGTCAGGCGTGGCCGGTATCGCACTTACGCGCACTGATTTGAGCAATGTGAGCGGCTTTGGGGCTATTGGCAAAGTTTCCGTTTTTGCAGGGCAACTTCCCCAGGGGGTTACTTCTGATACTATTATATTTAAGGTGGGTAGTATCTATTTGGTAGATAAAAACCTCCAAACAACACGGGTTGTCAGCACCCTGGCCCGTGTTATTGTAAGTAATGTATCGAGCCCGCAAACTATCTGCCCGTCCGTGGTAGACCCCGTGTGCGGTATCGATGGTACAACTTATTTGAACAGTTGTTATGCAGAAGCGGCAGGCGTCACTACCTATACCGCCGGCGTATGCTACACAGGCTGTGTAAATCCAGCCGAAATGAACCCCAATGCCGCCTGTCCAACCGTTTATCAGCCGGTTTGCGGCTGCAACGGCGTAACTTATCTGAACGAATGCGAGGCAGAAGCTGCCGGGGTAGTCAGTTTTACGCAAGGGCCATGTAATACGAACACAACGTGTTACGACCCTATTTACGTGGTTAGCAATGGAAATACTACGCTTGACGCGACAACGGGCGTGATTACCTCTATTTGCCCGCAAGTATACCAGCCCGTCTGCGGCTGCAACGGAGTAACCTACCCGAACGCTTGCGTAGCAGAAGCCAACGGTATTGTGTATTACACGCCGGGCACTTGCAATACAACGTGCGTTGACCCGACTCAGATGAACCCCAATGCAATTTGTTCTACTGTTTATGATCCCGTCTGCGGTTGCAACGGCGTAACCTATATCAATGCCTGCCAGGCCGATGCCGCCGGCGTAATGAGTTATACGCCGGGAGTTTGCGGGCAATCATCGCCCTGGTGTAATGAAGCGGTGCCTATTCAATGCGGCGACTTCCTCGCCTACGAAACTACTGTGGGCGCCGGCAATAACATAAACGCCTATCCCGGCTGCTCGGCTTCAACTTATTTGGGCCCCGACCGGGTGTATGTTTTAAACAAAACAACGGCAGGCGACTTACAAATCGGTCTGGAAATCATAACCCCCGGCCTCAATCTCGATATCTTCCTGCTCAGCGGCAACTGTAGCCAGGTCACCTGTCTGCGATCCAGTACGACGAGCAATAACCAAACCAATAACGAAGGTATTGTGTTGGAAGACGCGCCAATAGGTACTTATTATATTGTTGTTGACGCTAAAAATGCCAACTGGCAGGGTGAATACCGGCTGGAGGTCAACTGCGGTTATCTCTATTGCGGCGACGCCGTAGCCCTCGCCTGCGGCCAGCCTTTTAGCTACAACAACAGCAACGGCAATGACGATGTATCGCTGTACGGCTGCGACAACAACATCTACAATGTTGAAAATAACGGCCCCGAAGTTGTTCATTACTTTACAACTACCAGCGCAGGTCCTGTAACGATCAACCTCACCGGCTTGTCGGCCAACCTCGAGTTGTTCTTGCTTCGATCCTGCGACCGCGGCGATTGCGTGACGTTCAGCCAAAACCCTGGCAACAGCAGCGAACAAATTTCGACCTATCTGCCCGCAGGTACCTATTATGTGGTCGTAGACGGTTATAATGGCGCTACGAGCAACTATACGCTTACCGTCAACTGTAGTTCCGCCTGCAATTTTAACCTCACAAGCGTCACTTCTACCCCTTCCTCGTGCGGACAAAGCAACGGCAGTATTACCTTGACGTCCTCAGGAGGTACGGCGGCTTATCTGGTCTACTTTAGCGGCCCCGTATCGGGCAGCTTTACTACCTACAGCAATAACTGTACTATTTCCAATTTGCCTCCCGGCGTTTATACTATTACTAAAATTGACGCCAACGGATGTTCTGATACAGAAATAGTTACAGTAGGCAGTACCGGCAATCTCAACTTTACGCTTACCCCAGTTAATGCGGTTTGCGGAATGGCAGGTTCGCTGCACGTGATTATTTCCAATAGCGTAGGGCCCTTTACAGTATATGTAACCGGGCCAGTCAGTACGACGCTCAATACGAATAGCACTAACTTTAATATTACCAACCTGCCCGCCGGCAACTATACTGTGCATATTACTAATGCAGCGGGCTGCTCCGCCTCGCGCCAGGCAACCATTAATTCCGGAGGGGGCAATTTCTATTTTACCGCAACGCCTAATGGCGCTACCTGCGGACAATCGGGGTCAATCCATGTGACCACCTATTATGGCTCGGCGCCTTATACCGTTTTTGTACAAGGTCCTGTAAGCGGTAGTACGGTTACTTACAGCAGTAATTTTAATATTATCAACTTGCCGGCAGGCACTTATACCATCACCATTGAGGACAACAACTGGTGTACTTACACTAAAACGGTGACCATTCCCGGCGGCAACCTGTCAATCAATGCAGTAGCCAATAACGGCGTTTGCGGCCAAAATGGATCTATCACTGTAGCTATTTCTAATGGCGTACCGCCTTATACTATCACCTGGATCGGCCCGGTCATTGGTAATGTCGTGACGAATAATGCGACCTACACTATTAACAACCTCCCCAGCGGTTCCTACCTGATCAAAGTTGAGGACGGCAACTGGTGTATGGCGCAGCAGACGGTGTATGTGAATAACTCCGGGGGTAATCTCTCAACTACGGTGACGCCTTCGCCCGGCATTTGTAATCAGCCCGGGTCGATATATGTAGCGATGAACAACGGCACAGCGCCGTTTAATGTGAGCTGGACTGGCCCGGTAAACGGAAGTACAACTACCGGCGCATACAGCCTGACGATCCCCAACCTGCCGGCAGGCAGTTATACGGTTACGGTTGTTGATGCCAATGGTTGTTCGAAAGTGACTATCGTGGTAGTGACCAGCAGCAGCAACCTCAATGTGATTGCCGCCCCGGAACCAGCTATTTGCGGTCAATACGGCGCAATTTGGCTCGATTTCTTCAATGGCGTGGCCCCGTATACAAT
>DAINSQ010000123.1:0-3723 GCA_036741235.1 Saprospiraceae bacterium
TTTTCAATCGGGACTCACTTCGTTAGCCTTCGGTCGCATCAGCACATCAGCAAATCAGCACAACTTGTCCCGAATGAAGTTCGGGATCAGCAAATCATCTTTTTTAAAGCCATACGGACAATGCCGGCATCCGCTTTTGCAGCAATAACCGCGTTGTTGGAGGTAATACGCCGTAAAAACGTACCGGCCGTTTTCGATATAATAATCCCTGCCTTCTACTAAAGGCTCGGGCTTATTAGTAGAATCCGATTGTTGTTTATCACTCATATTTTAAACCATCAGGCTTGTTGAAGAGCGGGCAAGCGGTTTTTTGCCCACTCGAAAACGCCGAACAGCAGCGCGCTGTAGAACAGATCGCCGGCGATGGTATTGCCGAAAAACGGCAAACCGGCCGCATAACAGGCCGCCAGTCCGGCAGGCGTTTGCGGATAAGCGGCGCTACCCAGCCACACGGCAAAGTTGGTAACCAGGAAAAACAAAACCGAGGCCGACAAGCTGGCCACCAGGATGCGGCCAGGACGCACTTTGCGCAATACCACAAAACCCAGCAAGACGATTATCGCAAACGCGGCGTATACCCAGGCACTGCCCCACCACACAAAAGTGCCGGCAGGATAAAAAGCCTTGTACACTACGTTGTTCAATACCAGATCGCTGAGCCACATGGCGGCAAAAGGCACGGCAAAAGCCGCCCAGCGCTGCGAAAAATATGCGGCGCCAAACAGGGCCATACCGCCGATAGGCGTGAAATTATAAGGGTGCGGCAACAAGCGGCTCAGCGCTGCCAGCAGAATAATCGCTACCAGTATGGCATATTTCCATACCTTTGGGTTATTATTGATGTACGTATTCATTGTAACAAACCGTTTGGGCAAAAATACACGCTTTTATCAAAAAGTTTACTTTTGCGCTGAGGGTAATCGCAAATCCCTCACTCAAGTTAACGGAATAACAGCAAATTCGATATTCATGAGATTTTCGCAAATTATTGCAGGTACGGCAATCGCCATTGCGGCTATCATCACTTTCTCTTTTTGTCAACAACGCGAATCTTCTTCCGGTTCAAGAAGCTACCAACAAGAACTGGTAGTGTACAGCTTTCGCAGCGATAGCGCCGATATGCAGCTGCTTCGCCAGTTCGAAACGCGCAATAATATAGGCGTGCGGGTGGAAACAATGTCCGACCAGGCTATTTTACAACGCCTGGCCCGGGAAGCCGCCAAACCCGTGGCCGATGTGGTGATTTTCAGCGATATCTATTGGGCTGAAATGGCCCAACAACAAGGCACGCTGCAAGTTTGCTGGTCAGATGCCATTAACCGTAATGTGCCCTCTCGTTATACCGATACTGACGGTTATTGGGTGGGCCTGAGCAAATGGGCCGTCGCTTTTGTCCATTCCAAAAAAGCGCTGGGCAGAACCCGTTATCTAACCTACGACGACCTGTCTAAACCCGAATTAAAAGGCAAAATATTGTTCCCCGCCTACAAAAGAGAACGCGCACAGGCCCTGGCCGCCGCGATGCTGGCCGTGGAGGGCGAAGCGAAAGTGCGACAACGCCTTCAGGGCTGGGTCGACAACAAGCTGTCGCTCGATTTTGCTAACGATAACGACCTCTTCAACGCCCTGGCTGCCGGCAAAGCCGCCCTGGCCTTTACTAACGGCGAAGCTTTTCTGCGCTGGCGTTATTCGGGCAACCCGCAGGCTTTTCAAGCATCCGAAGAACTCGACCTGATTTACCCCATGGATAAACAGGGTAATAATTACTACAATATGGTGGTCGCCGCTATGCCCGCCAACGCTCCCAAACCCGACTATGCGCTTGCGCTGGTCGGTTTTCTCACCAGTCCCGACGCACAAGGCGTCTTTTGCGAATCGAGGTTCGAACTCCCCGTCAACGCCAGTGTTATTCCTTCTGAATTGCTGCTGACTCACAATGTGCCCATCGATGGCGACTATAGCTGGGCGGACGCCTGCAAACAACTGCCGGCTGCCGACCAATTGCTGAAATCTGTGGGCTGGTGATTTTTGGCAATCAGCCGTACAATTCTTCCACTTGAAGAAGCATTTATTACACGATGACCGTTATTTTGTATACGTTTTACAAGGTGCTATCCGCATGAAAGTCCAAACACTTGCGCTTTTCTTCCTGGCCTGTTGCTGGCAGCTTATACCTGCCTATTCGCAAACCGACCGCTGGCAACAACGCGTTGTTTATAAAATGGACATCGATTTTGATGTCAGTACCCACCGCTTTGAGGGAAAACAGGAGTTGACTTACACGAATAACTCCCCGGATACGTTATTCAAAGTATTTTATCACCTGTATTTCAACGCCTTCCAGCCAGGCAGCGCTATGGATGTGCGCTCGCGCAATATCCTGGACCCCGATAGCCGCGTCGCCGACCGGATTTTTAACCTCAAACCCGATGAAACCGGCTACCATAAGATCAATTCGCTGCGCCAAAACGGGAAAGCCGTCGATTACGCCGTAGAAGGCACTATACTGGAAGTCGACCTCCAGTCGCCCATCCTGCCCGGGCAATCGGCCGTTTTCAACATGGAATTTTCTTCGCAAGTGCCCGTGCAAATCCGCCGCTCCGGTCGCAATAACGCCGAGGGCATCGACTACTCTATGGCCCAGTGGTATCCCAAAATGTGCAATTACGATTACCAGGGCTGGCACGCCAATCCCTATATCGCCCGGGAGTTTTATGGCATTTGGGGCGATTTCGACGTGCGCATCACGATCGACAAAAACTATATCATCGGCGGCACCGGTTACCTGCAAAACCGCGACGAAATAGGCCACGGCTATGAGTCGGAAGGCGTAAAAGTCAAACACAAGGGCAAAACCCTCACCTGGCATTTTACAGCCCCCAACGTACACGATTTTATGTGGGCCGCCGACCCCGACTACACCCACACGGTTTATACACGAAAAGACGGCATCGAACTGCACTGCTTTTTTCTGCCGGGCGAAAAAACCGGCGCCTGGGCGCAATTGCCCGCTATCATGGACAAAGCGCTCGACTATATCCAGCAGCGCTACGGGCCTTACCCTTACAAGCAATACTCCTTTGTACAGGGCGGCGACGGCGGCATGGAGTACCCCATGAGTACGCTCATCACCGGCAACCGGCCCCTGCCCAGCCTGGTTGGCGTTTCTATTCACGAACTCATGCATACCTGGTACCAGATGATCCTGGGCTCCAACGAAAGTTTGTATGCCTGGATGGATGAAGGGTTCACCGACTACACCGAGTCGGAGGTAGCCAATTATTTGCGAACTGAAAAAATACTGCCGGGCGCCCCCGCTGCCGACCCGCACGCGGGCCAATATGCCGGTTATGTCAATTTTGCCAAATCGGGCTACGAAGAACCCCTGATCACCCATGCCGACCATTTTCAGACCAATGCAGCCTACGCCGTAGGTTCCTATACCAAAGGCGCTTTGTTCCTGCACCAACTCAACTACATCATCGGCCAGGCCGCCTTCGACAAGGGCATGTTGCGCTACTACTACGACTGGCGCTTCAAACACCCCAATGCCAACGATTTTATCAGGGTAATGGAAAAAGTGTCGGGGCTCGAACTCGACTGGTACCGGGAGTATTGGGTCAATACTACGTACAACATCGACTACCTGGTCAAATCTGTAAATGAAGTGGTGGGGCATGCCCAGGTCGCACTCCAAAACGCCGGGCGCATGCCCATGCCGCT
>DAINSQ010000123.1:3733-13996 GCA_036741235.1 Saprospiraceae bacterium
GACGGCCGCAAAGAAACGTACAATATTGCCCTCGATATCATGCGGGGCAATAAACCGGCAGAATCCGCCGAAGTCAAATACACCGTATTGCCCGATTGGCCCTGGGTCAATCCCGACTATACTTTCACCATTGAGGCGCCCAAAGATAAAATCGCCAGTATCGTCATCGATCCTTCGGGGCGGATGGTGGATATCAACAGGGCCAACAATGCCTTCAAAAAGTAGTCCAGTAAATCAGGTTGTATGAAAATACTCCAATTGTGCAAAAAATTTCCCTACCCCCTCATGGACGGGGAATCTATTGCCATCCACAACCTGAGCAAGTCGCTGCACCAACAGGGATGCGAAGTTACCCTGCTGGCCATGAATACCCTGCGCCACTATTACGCCGCAGAAGAAACGCCGGAGGCCCTGCGCCATTACAAGGCGGTTTACAGCGTCGACATCGACAACCGCATTAAACCGCACAAGGCTTTTCTCAACTTGTTTTCAAGCGATTCTTACCACATTGCCAGGTTTATCTCTTCCGATTTTGGAAAAATGCTGAAAACATTATTGCAGCAGGAGGAATTCGACGTCGTACAGCTGGAAACGCTTTATCTGGCGCCTTATATCCCGCTGATCCGGCAATACAGCCGGGCAGTGGTGGCCATGCGGGCCCACAATGTGGAACACGAAATATGGGAGCGCATAACCGCCAATACGGAATTCGCCCCCAAACGCTGGTACCTCGACCACCTGACCGGCAAACTTCGCCGCTTTGAAAAAACGGCACTGGAATTGTACGATATTCTGGTGGCTATCTCCGAGCGCGACCTGGACAAATTCAGGACGATGGGCTACCGGGGCGCCGCCGCTGTAATACCCATCGGCATTGAAGCCGGCGCCTATCAGCCCGATTACCAGGCCTTCCGGCGCGAACCCGCAATGGCTTTTATCGGCTCGCTCGACTGGATGCCCAATATCGAGGGACTGAAGTGGTTCCTGGATGCCGTCTGGCCCGATATCAGGCGACAATACCCCGATTTGCAACTGCATATCGCCGGAAGGAATACCCCGGGCTGGTTGCAACAACTGGATATGCCCGGCGTAACCATCCACGGCGAAGTGCCCGACGCCGCCGAGTTTATCAACCGCTATAGTATGCTTATCGTGCCCCTGCTGTCGGGTAGCGGCATGCGCGCCAAAATCCTGGAAGGCATGGCCCTGGGCAAAGTGGTGCTTACTACCTCGCTCGGCCTGGAAGGTATCATCGCCCACCACGAAAAAGAGGTGCTCGTAGCCGATACGCCGCAAGCCTTCCTGCAAACTGTCAACTGGTGCTTCCGGCAAAACGGGCAACTCGAAAGTTTGGGCCGCAACGCCCAGCAATTCGTATCCCGCCACTACGACAACCACGAAATCGGACGCCGGCTGCTCAAAGCCTATTCCAACCTAATCGTGGAGGCTATCTAACCGGTTATGCTGGATATATTACTTCATATCGTTTTCTGGTGCTGCCTGCTGGGGGTATTGCATACCTATCTGGGCTATCCTTTTTTGTTAAAATGGCTCTCAAAAGGCCGCGTTAACAACGCGCAGGTATATGGATCCGACGACGACAACTGGCCGAGGGTCAGCATCCTGATGTCGCTCTACAACGAAGCCCGGGTGATTGAGGCAAAACTCGATTCCCTGCGACAACTCGACTACCCCGAAGGCCGGCTACAGGTATACATCGGCTCCGACGCTTCCTCCGACGGCACCAACGACATCGTGGCCGCCGCCGCCCAACTGCCCTGGCTGCATTTTCACCCCTTTACACAGCGCAGGGGCAAACCCGGCGTCATCAACGAACTGGCGGCATTGGCCTTTCAGTCTACCCCCGCCTCCCCCGACCACCTGCTCGTCATCACCGATGCCAACGTCATGCTGTCGCCCGGCGTATTGCGACAATTGGCCAAACATTTCAAAAACAGCGCCATAGGACTCGTCGACGCACACATGGTGCATACCGGCATGCAGGATCAGGGCATTTCGAAGTCGGAAGACCTCTACATCTCCAATGAAGTAATGCTCAAACACCGCGAAGGCATCTGCTGGGGCGCCATGATGGGGCCTTTCGGGGGGTGCTACGCCCTGCGATCCAATTATTTTGCGCCGGTGCCGCCGGCTTACCTCGTCGACGACTTTTACATCGCCATGCACGTATTTGAACAGGGCGGCAAAGCCGTCAACGAGCTGGAAGCCCGCTGTTACGAAGCCGTCTCACACGCCATCAGCGAAGAATATCGCCGCAAAGCCCGAATTGCCGCCGGAAATTTTCAAAATATGACGACCTTTGCGCACATGTGGTGGCCGCCAGTGAGCGCCCTGCGTTTTGCGTTTTTTTCACATAAAGTATTGCGCTGGCTCACGCCGTTTCTGCTGATAGCGGCAATGATCACAGCGCTGGTTTTGTATATCCGTGGCAACTTATACTACGGTTACTTGTTTGTATTGTTGTTGTCGGCGCTGGCAGGGCTGCCAATGCTCGATTTTGCGCTGCAACGCCTGAAGATCAATCTATTGCCTTTGAGAAGCGCCAGGTATTTTGTCATCATGAACATGGCGCTGATCACGGGTTTTATGCGATTTATAAATGGAATCAAAAACAATGTTTGGGAACCCGTCCAACGCTACCATCCTGGAGGAAAGCATTAAGCTCAACACCATCGAAGAAGCCATTGCCGACATCAAGGCCGGCAAAGTCATCATTGTGGTCGACGATGAAGACCGCGAAAACGAGGGCGACTTCATCTGCGCCGCCGAGTGCATTACCCCCGAGATTATCAACTTTATGGCCACCCACGGCCGTGGACTCATCTGCGCCCCCATTGACGAGCGCCGCGCCGACGAGCTACAGCTCAACCTGATGGTATCTTCCAATACCAGTCTGCACGAAACGGCCTTCACCGTATCCATCGACCTGATCGGTCAGGGTTGTACTACCGGCATTTCCGCCTACGACCGCGCCACGGGCATTCGCGCGCTGGTAGACCCCGCCACCAAACCCGCCGACTATGCGCGCCCGGGGCATATTTTCCCCCTGCGCGCCAAAACCGGCGGCGTGTTGCGCCGCACCGGCCACACCGAAGCGGCTATCGACCTGGCCCGCCTGTCCGGGTTTTACCCCGCCGGCGTACTCGTTGAAATCCTCAACGAAGACGGCACCATGGCCCGGTTGCCGCAGTTGATGGACATTGCCAAAAAATTCGACCTCAAAATTATCGCCATCAAAGACCTGGTAGCCTATCGCATGCGCAATGAAAGGCTTATCAAACGCGAGATGAGCGTCGATATCAATACGACCTACGGCCAATTTGAAGTGATCGCCTACCGGCAAATTACTACCGGCGATATCCACCTGGCTATCAAAAAAGGAACCTGGCAAAGCAACGAACCGGTGCTGGTGCGCGTCCATTCCGCTACCGAAACCGGCGAGGTGCTGGGCGCTATTTTTGAAAACTACGGACTTCAACTGCAAAAAGCCATCGAACTCATCAGCCGGGAAGAAAAAGGCGTTTTGCTGTACATGCGCCACGGCGAAAAATCGGATATGCTGCTGCAACAACTGCAACATTTCGCCAAACCAGAGGGCAAGCCCGAAAGCGAGCAACGCGACTTCGGCGTGGGCGCTCAAATCCTGCGCGACCTCGACATCTGCAAAATCAGGCTGATCACCAACAACCCCAAGCGCCGCATCGGATTGACGGGCTACGGGTTGGAGATCGTGGAAAACATAGAATTGTAAGCGGCGCCATGCGGTACGAGCGCAAATACATCCTGGAGCGGGCCATGCCGGAGGCCTGGCTGGCCTGGCTTTACCACCTGCCGCCCGCCTTTCGCGCCGCCTATCCGCCCCGGCTGGTCAACAACATCTATTTCGACGATTACGACCTGACCAGCCTCCAGGAGAATATTGCCGGCATCTCTAAACGCTCCAAGTACCGCCTGCGCTGGTATGGCGACGAGCGCCAAACGCTGCGCCGCCCCACGCTGGAAATCAAATCAAAAGAAGCCCTGCTGGGCGAAAAAAGCAACCAACGGCTACCCGATACGCGCTGGGAAGCACTACCGGCGCTGTTCCGAAGTCTGCCCGAACTGCGCGACGCCAACCTCCGACCGGTACTGGTCAACACCTACCGCCGCAGCTACCTGGAAAGCGCCGACCGCCGGTTCAGGATCACCCTCGACAGCGATTTGCAATTCGGTCCCTTTACCGTCAAAGACATGCGTTTCGACTTTCAAATGCCGAATACAACCATACTCGAGCTCAAATACGAAGCCGAATTCGACGACGAAATTGACGACATCACCCAGCACTGGCCGTTTCGCATGACGCGCTTCTCCAAATACAGCGTGGGCATGCAAATGATCATGTCTTAAACCCTACGACTTATGGTAAGCATCATCATGGGTTCCGACTCCGACCTGCCTGTTATGCGCAAGGCCGCCGATATGCTCAAAAGTTTCGGCATCCCTATAGAAGTCACTATCGTATCGGCGCACCGCACGCCCGATCGCCTGTACGCATTTGCCAAAGCGGCGCACACGCGCGGCGTGCAGGTCATCATTGCCGGCGCCGGCGGCGCAGCGCACCTGCCCGGCATGGTCGCTTCGCTCTCTCCCCTACCCGTCATCGGCGTGCCCATCAAATCCTCCAACTCCATCGACGGCTGGGATTCCGTGTTGTCGATCCTGCAGATGCCCAGCGGCGTACCGGTGGCCACGGTGGCCCTCAACGGCGCCGCCAACGCCGGCATCCTGGCCGCCCAGATTATCGGCGCCCAAAATCCGGCTATTCAACAACGCATTATCGATTATAAGCAACAGCTAGCCGATGAGGTGGCAGTGAAGTATAGGAGATTGGAACGGGAGGGTTATGAGGGGTTATGAGGGGTTATGAGGGGGTATGAGGGGGTATGCGACTGAAAGCGAACGAAGTGAGTCCCGACTATATGTCGGGGGAGTCCCGTACTGACCAAAGGGAAGTCGGGAAGGGGTATGAGGGGGGAGGGTTTGATGTTGGATGATGGATTAGGGAGGGGTGCGAAATTTAGTATATCAGTTTGAGACAGTAAATGGAAAGGTCGTCTGCATTGGTTGGGAAAGTTGTTTTATGTTGAAGTCATATTGTGGGGATTAGTTTTTATTGAGGTTTGTATAACGTTCAGAAGCTTGCCAAAGGCGGGCCATTCGGAGCACTAACCTTTTATGCTAAGATAATGTTTATTATGAGTCGAAAAGTTACTTTAACCACGCTAGCCTCGATTTTGGCAAGGTGCCGTTATGTGCCGTATTTTTTTTCACAGGCTTGTCACTCTTGTTATTAGTGCTTGCATTTCAGAAATTAGTTGATAAACTTCACTATCGTTTCTTGGATAGCTATCTGCGTTATGCAAGTGAGTGTTTCTTATATCAGCAACTTCTCTTTGGTATTTTACTCTTTCCGAAGGTGATAACCTTCCTAATGTTGTTAATGAGTGATTTGCAAATTGAGTTATGTATTGTCCGATAGAGTATTTGCCATTCCTAATGTGATAATGGTCAAGAATTGCTTTCAATGTGCTATCTAATGCTCTAGTTGAATGTAGTATTTTTAAAATATGTTTTCTCTTTGGTGGAGTAATAGTGTCAACATCAATAACCTGTTTAAACTCAGTTTTGAGTTTATTAACATTAGTAGTAGTCAGTGATGGACTACTATTTAGAATTGCAATTATGGTATTTATTCTGTCTTGCTGAGTCGTTGGCATGACTATTTTTTGTATTTTGATATTCGATTTTCAATTTGTTGAAAATCATTTGAGTTTACCAAATACCATCCAAAAAGACTTGCAATACGAGTAGGTTTAAATGAATCAAATCTAATCTTAGGAATGTCATTTAAGTTGAGAGCTTTTCTTGTTATGTATTTGAAATATGGAACTCCATTATCAACAGAAAATTCAGCGTTAATCACGAATTCATAGAAAGGTTGAAGTTCAATTAAATCTGATATATTATTTGTTAATCGCTTGAAACCAAAAATCTGATTTTCGTGTTCATAAATACTTGCTCTTGCAGAAATATATTTTTGATTAAATTGGTTAAAGTATTTAGCTTTCTGTTTCAAATTTGGCACATGCAGTAAAATATCTTTTTTGAAATTCGTTTGCTTGATATAATTAAGATTATCACATTGAACTCGAGATTGAATTTTAAATATTTTTTTTTGAATATTTTTTATTTCATTAATTTTTTTTTCGTCTTTTTTGTCCTTAAGAATTAATTTTAATTTTCTAATATCCTTTACTTCTATAAAATTGCTGAAATAATACTTACCAAATTGACTTACTTCCTTTGGCACATTCTTATTGTGATCGAAAATCAAAAGCATTTTTGTGTAAGGAGGGTATACAATAAGTGCATTTGTAAGTCGAGTAAAAAGTTTATTAGGATTTTTTTGTTCGTTATCTCTAATTGAAAACAATGCTAATAGTCCTTTCCGATCAGATAAAAGAGTATCAGGTCCGTCATAGGCGAATGGGTGGTCAGGATTATCGACCTTGATAAGTCCTTTAGGTATATTTTCGTATTCTGTCATTTGTCGTTATTCTCGTTCTTAATATGGTACATAACTGATTTTTAGGGGGTGTGTTCGTTGTAGTTCATATTGGGTACTTCATCTCTTCTCCCAATCCAATTAGCAAATAATCCCCCCTTGATAAAATGATTGAGTTCTTTTTTATTTGTTGGGTCAACAAGTTCTGGTACTATCAAGTTGTTTGAAAAAATTAGAATCTCCTTGCCTTTTGAAGGATTCGATGCATGATAATTTAGTTCATAGGTCTTTTGGAGAAATTTCTTATACAATACTCTAATATTATCATCGTTATCATAAGAAACTAACCAGTAGCGATTCTTTAAAGCAGAGATAAGATTGGCAATTTGTACGTGATCACAGTGCTCATAGAAATTTATATACAAGTCTTTTCCTTTTCTATAATATGGAGGATCAAAGTAAAATAAGGTGTTCCTTGGGAGTGTCTTGTCTAATTCTTGAATTAGTTCTGCTGCATCCAGATTATAAATGTATATACGTTTTCCATACCTGCTAATTCTCTCAATTCTTTTAATCAAGTCATCTTTATTAAACCTTGCATCGATTTTCCAATTGCCATTTTGATTTATACCTCCAATTATTCCAGCCTTTAATATTCCAGATCGATTTGTGCGATTTAGGAAGAAAGTGGAAAAGCCAATATCTATCATTTCATAATTCTTGTAATCTTGTTGAATTGCTTTCTGTTTTTCCCATATTTCAAGATTAATGTTGGTTTCTTTGATCAATTTACAGAATTTCTCTGTCTCATTAATTACGGAATGCCAAAAGCAGAATATCCTATAGTCATAATCATTTATATGAACCGTTCTAACATATTCATTAAACAACAAGGATAATGCAACTGACGCACCACCTGCATAGGGTTCTACATAATGACCGTCTGTTAATAGATTGTGCTCAACCAACAATTGTAAAAAGTAAGAGAGCTTACCTTTCCCTCCTGGGTACCTTAATGGCGAGTAGTAGTTGGTTTTTAGATTTGTTCCCATACTTTCACAAAGAAAATTTCCAAGTTATCCCAATTTTTTTTCAAACTATCCATATCAGGATGAAAGTCTTTATTATGCACATAAGCATTAAACGTATCTATCGAGAAAATGCTGTCTTTCATTGTGGAAGCTGTATAGGCTCCTTTAAGCTTATGTTTATCTAAAAGACTCTTTTTCTCCAAGTCGTTAGCAACTTCTCTCAGCTTATGGCTCAACTTGCTATTATTTGTTACACCTGAGATTGGGTGTTTATCAATATAACTATCCAAAGTTAACTCTATAAATACTCTAAACGCAATTGCCCCAGAATTTTCAAAATCCCTTAAATCTAAATCTTTAAGCTCATGATATAATTTATTTACTCTAGGTTGACTAATTGGTATAATAGTACTTTTAGGAATTATTGTGTTCCTCCTTGAAATAAGACTTTTACTACGCTTTCGCTTATCATCTTCTGAATTGGAAGGGACTAATTTTTTCGGTGGCGACGTACTGATTAACTCCCAATCGCCAATTAGCTCTTGTGATTTATCAGGTAAGTCAGTCGGTTTAAAAGTTTCAAGGTAGTTTAATCGATCATCTTTGTAGTAAATGTCCTTGACTGTAAAATCATCTCTAAGAAGATCGTTTACTACCTTTGTAAGGGGCTTGGCGATCTCTTTGGGGTCAAACCGCGTTATAACTTTGCCCTCTTTTATTTCAATACCTGAAAGTTTTCTAAAATCAGGGTCAGTTATTAGACGTTGAAGGGATGAGGATTTAACTTTTTTTAAGTTCTTTTTGAGCGTCTCATCGACGCTGTCTTCTTTTTGAAGAAAATCAATAACCTGAAGAGCGTAAGACGAAGTACCCTTGACTCTTTCATCAAATCTTGCCTTTTGTTGAGCGTCCCAGCTTACCGTTCCAATACCATCATTCTGGCCAGTATGCTTCAACTCTATCCAATGCTCTGCCTCTTTTTCTTCATCAAAAAGAACACATGTGATTTTTTCAATTGGTGATTTCCTATATTTCTCAGAAAGATTTTTAAATTTTGTTAAGAGAGATTTATTAGTTTCTGGTATCAGGTCTGGATTCTCAAGTAATTTCAATACAGTTACTCGTCTATTGCCTTCAAGGACATTGTACTGTCCGTCAATTTTTTCGTGTGTGGCAATGAATATTGGATCACCGGGATTTAGCCCTTCATTGATAATATCTTCTGCGAGTTTTATGAGTTTTTCTTTTTGATCATCAATCATCACCTTTATTGCCTCTCGCTGGTTTCCGACCATTTCAAACCTAGGATTCTCAATATTGATGTTTAATGAGGATAGATCAACCAATTTTCTGTGATGTGCCATAGTAATTTATATATTTTAATTCTCTGCAATGCTTTTTTGAGGCTTAAAGTCAGTAAATTAATATTCATCAATGTCCTATTGTGTCAAGTACCGCGTCAAGACTAGTAAAGTTAGGGACAACAAACGTCTTTAATTCTTGCGATGCATGTCCCAAAAATAACAAGTGAACTTGGAAGCCATCATTCCTCAATTCACCAATAGCTGGAACAAAGTCACTATCCCCTGCTACCAGAACAAGCGTATCCTGATTTTTATCAACGATAGTATAAGCATCTTTAACCATTATTGTGATTATCCCCGTGTCCACTTTTTTCTCTCTATTTGCAACATTTCTGTCAACTACAACTAGTGTGAAGCCTCCTTGCCTTGCCATATTCCAAACTGAGTCATTAGCCGGTGGCCTAAAGCCAAAAAGTACAGCCTTATTTATCCTATCATTAAGAGTAGTCGAAATGAAATTATGCAGGTTGCCAAAATCAAGCCTCCTAGGATTATGTAAAATCTTATTGTTCATCATCTCATAAATATTCGGAGTTAATCCTTTTTGAACTGCACTCACTCTTTTCCCTTCTATAAAGGTATTCGAAATGTCGATATAAAGATAAAATGCCATGTTTTGTATTATTAAGTTATGCCCAACATTACTCTTTGTGTTAAGTATGACGTTTATTAGCACTTGACGAGATACGTTTACTAACACTCATTAGTTTGATTCTTGTAGCTTCATACTTTTCAGCATTCTCTGTAATAATAGTATTGGGCATAAAAATTACATCTTTGCCTTTCATCCAATTTTCAACTTCAGAAATTTTTGGATCAAAACTATATATATGTCCCAAATATGTACGATTCGAATTATTCTCTTCAATAATGACAAATCCTCGATCAATATTGACAGTTTTTATAAATCCAGATCTAAGATTAGATGTATCAATATAGGTTCTTAGAGAATTTAATTTATCTTTCAAATTAACATTCTCAGGAGTTTTTAAAATTTGAGAAAACTTAAAATCATTTTCGTATATTTCAATCATTTTTTTTAATTCATTGAAACGGTTAGTATTCTTAAAGTAAGTGCCAAGTTCTGAAATTGCTACCAGCTTAAGCTTTCCTTGTTTAAAAGTTTTATTTGGGTATTCTATAACATTAAATAAATGTTTTTTTGCACTTTTATCATCTCCAAGTTTTAAATATAAAATACCAAGCTTAAGGTTGGCACGGCTTATTGTGTCATAAACCTTAATATCCTTTGTGTTTATTTTTAAAATTTTATCACATTCATTGATTGCATCGGTATACTTAT
>DAINSQ010000124.1:0-13882 GCA_036741235.1 Saprospiraceae bacterium
CGGCGATCCACCCCCGCGAGCGGGGGATAGGAGGCGCCCGTTGGGCGCATACGGTGGTTTTTGCTATCGTGACGCTGTACATTTCTCACCCTCTCACCCTCTCACCCTCGCCAAGTCGCCCCCTTACTTCCTGGGCTGCAAGAAATACTGGAAACCCACCTGAAAATCGACAAAGCGGCTATTAAAGCGGTCTTCGTCTTCGAGTCTGAAGCTGGAAAAATAGAAAAGTCCCTCCAAGGCAATATTGGGGCGCAAAAACCAGGCCAGGCCGGCGCCGGCTTTGAAGTTGATATTCACAAAATTGGGGTCTTCGCGATCGTCGGCAAATTGGAAGCGGATGCCGCCGCCGACTTCCGCCACCGGCATCAATCTTGGATTATCGCCCCTGAAATAGTAGCGGGCGAAAGGTTCTAACTCTAATATCCGGTTGCCTTGGGCCCGGGCGAAAGTCAAGGCGCCGCCCAGGGCAAAGTTGTTGGCAAGAAAATACGCTGCGCTGGGGCGTATGGAGGCGTACAAGTCGTCGGTAACGCCGATATTGACGATGCCGCCGTCGCCACTCAGTCCGATTTGCCAGGCGCCTTTGTCGAGGAAAGGCATGTTTTGGGCTTTGTCTTCTTCGCTGCGGCGGCTGAAATAGGTTTGGATGCTCAGTCCGTACAACACGTCATGCTGGGGGCGCCCCTCGCCGAAGTTGCCGAAGTAACCCAGCGTACCTTGCAGGGAGAGGTCGGGAGTGATAAAATAAGCGGCGCCGCCGGCCAGGTTGGCCGAATAAGCGGTGGCGTCCTGTGTTATATTATTGAAACGGAAATCGGCCCGCGTCCAGCCGGCGCCGGATTGCAGGAAAGGCCGCCATTGCCGCTCCGTTGTGCCGAAGTAATAACGGGCAAAAGGGCGCAGGGATATATACGTATTGTAGCTACCGACAAAGCTTTGGCTGTAATAGCTGAATACGTCAATTCCCGCCAGCCAGTGGTCGCTGATGAAATAACCGACATTTGCCGCAGGCGACAAAAAGAAGTTTTGATCCTCAGCTTTCAGGTTGTGGCTCAGTTGCGCATTGCCGCCGATGAGCCAGGCGCCGCGGCCGGGACTTTTTTGCGAAAAAGCGTAAATAGACAGGGTCAGAAATGCACTGATCAGTGCAAAATCGCGAAAAGTTTTCATGGTCAATGATTTTTAGCCTGATTTATGGAATATTCAACAATTTATGCGTCTGCAAGCTCAAGCGCCATTGTGGGTGATGGAGGCAATAATCGAGGGCGAGCTGGGTATTGATCTCGCGTAGCGGCCCGTCCATGGGCTGCAGAAAAAAGTGTTGAAAGTCGAGTTGGGTAAAAAGCTCCGGTTCGGCGCCGGGTTGGGGGTATACCAGTTTTAGTTCGTGGCCCGAAAGCTGTATGAGTTCCGTATTGGCTTTGGGGCTCATGCATATCCAGTCGATGCCGGCGGGTGCAGCGATGGTGCCGTTGGTTTCCACGGCCACTTCAAAGCCGGCCGTGTGGAAGGCTTCGACAAGGGGTTCATCAAGTTGGAGGAGGGGTTCGCCGCCGGTGCAAACCACGTAAGGGCGGCCGATGTTAAGTGCGGCGGGCCATAGCGAAGCTACCTTGGCTGCCAGTTCGCCGGCGGTAGCGTAGCGCCCGCCGTTGAGGCCGTCCATGCCCCAGAAGTCGGTATCGCAAAACTGACAGATGGCCGTGCTGCGGTCTTCTTCCCTGCCGCTCCAGAGGTTGCAGCCCGTGAAGCGGCAAAAAACGGCGGGGCGCCCGGATTGAGCGCCCTCTCCTTGCAGGGTATAAAATATTTCTTTGACTTTGTAAGCGGACATAAAGTTACCATTCTACCATCAGTCCGATACTGGGTATCACCGTACCCTGAGCGTCGTTAATGGTTTTTACGCGGTAGCGCTGCTGTTCGCGGGGCGCTTCCGGGTTTTCAATGATGGCGCCGCCGATGGGTTGGCCGTTTTCATCCAGGGGGCGATCCAGGATGAGTTGGTTGTTGCCCACGGCATTGCCGGTCAGGTTCTCTATATCCAAATACAAATTTAAGCTCCATTTGTTGAAATACCAGCGCTTGTCGACGCGCAGGTCGATGGCGCTGAAGGCATCGTTGCGCTGAGTATTGAGCAGATTGAAGTTGCGAATGCCGCCGCCGTTGACGTCCCAGTTGAGTACCAGGCTGGAGGCGTCGCTGAAGGGCGTGGCCGGCAGCCCCGACTGGAAGCGCCAGTTGATACCCACTTCCCAGTCGCGTTTGAATTTTTTTCCAAAAACCAAATTGGCGATATGGCGGGCATCCCAGGAGGAGGGAATGAATTTTCCGTTTTTGTCTTCAAATTCGCTCCAGCCCAGGGTATATGAAAAAATACCGTAAAAGCCTTTGTAGAGGCGCTGCTGGAACAGGAATTCGAGTCCGTAGGTGCGGCCTTTCGAGCGGGGCACGGCCGGTTCGTTGCCCAATACCCCGAAGTCGGCGCCAAGGTTGGCCAGCGTCACGCTGTCGCGCAGCAGAAAGGGGTAGTTGTCGTACATTTTGTAGTAAGCTTCGATGGTAATACGCGAACTGCTGGCGGTATTGAATTCGAGGCCGCCAACCAGGTGCGTATTGCGGATAAAGCCGATGCCGTTGTCGCGGTTGATCAGCCGGTCGTCCTGGCGATAGCCGAGTACGGTAAAGGGCGGCAACTGGTGGTAGATGCCCGAGTTGAAGTTGATCGACAGGCGGTCGGTGATGGAATACGCCAATGAAAAACGCGGCGAGAGCTGAGTGAGCGGGTTGCTCATTTCTTCGGAATAATTGTTGGCGTCGGCGCGCAGTCCGGCAGATAATGACAGGCGCTCCTGGAAAAATTTGCGGCTCAGTTGTCCGAAGAAGAAATACTTGTGCATTTCGATTGCCGACTGGAAGTCGATAGTTTGGGGACCGGCGGAACTGAAAATGCGGTTGAAGGTGCGGTTGTTGTATTTTACAAATTCGTAGCCTACGCCGTAGTTGTATTTGTAATGACCTGCTTTGCCGGTATTTTCAATGCGCAGCTTGTTTTCGATTTCCTGCGAGCGGTAGCGCAGGAGGAGGTTGTCTTCGGTGCTGTCGTCGTTTTTGAAATACTTTTCGGCTTCGTTGTTGAGCATGCTGCGGCTGAGCACAAACGTAAAAAATCCCGACTGGCGGTAGCGCTTGTACACCAATCCGTTGGTGTAATTCCACTGGGGCGCAATGGGCAAGCGGTCGAGCAGAAATTGTTGCTCTTCGGTTTCGTTGGCGTCCAGGTTGAGCGCAAACTGGTCGATGGCGCCCAGTCCGATAAAGGTAATCTCATTGTGCTCGTCGATGCGGTGTTTGATTTTAGCCTGGAAGTCGTTGTAAGTAGGCAGGAAGGGCAATCCCAGCGTTTTAAACAAAAATTGCAGGTAAGAGCGCCTGGCCGAAAGCAGGTAAGTTGTTTTTTTGCCTACCGGGCCTTCCAGGGTGAGGCCGATATCCGTAGCGCCCACCATAAACGTACCGCCGAAGCGGTCGTTGCGGCCGTCGCGTTGTTTAAAGTTGAATACCGAACTGAGGGCATTGCCGCGACCTGCGGGGAAGGCGCTGCTGAAAAAATCGACTTCGCGGATGAAATTGACGTTGATCAGGCCCACGGGGCCGCCCGAAGAACCCTGCGTGGCAAAGTGATTGATGACGGGCACCTCCACGTCGTCGAGGAAAAAGCGGTTTTCGTTGGGCGCCCCGCCGCGGATGATGAGGTCGTTGCGGAAGGAGGCGGACGTGGTCACGCCGGGCAGGGTCTGTACCACCCTCGAAATATCGCGGTTGCCGCCGGGGTTGCGCTGTATCTCGGCTACGCCGATGGTGCGCAGCGACACGGGGCTTTCCTCCGTTTTGCGGAAAGGCGAGGCCTGCACCACGACTTCCTGAAGTTGCTCGGCGCTTTCCTCCAGCTCGAAGTCGACCACCGCCGGCTTATTGTTGGTGACCTGTACCTCGTATTCGGTGACGTCGTTGAAACCCAGGTAGCTGACTTTTACATCATACAAGCCTGGCTTTATTCCTGTAATTTCGTAGTTGCCCTGGTCGTCGGTGATGGCTCCGAAATCAGTGCCGGCTACGATGACGTTGGCAAAACCAATGGGTTCATTGTTGATGCCGTTGGTGACGCGGCCTTTGACGATGCCGGTCTGGGCGGCAAGGGCTGTGGCGGCTATCAGTAATAAAGCTAGTAATCCGTATTTTTTCATGTCTTGTTGATTAACCAGGGATAAACACTTGAAGGGGTGTTTTGATTAGTAATTCAATTATTTTTTGTAAATTGACCGGTATTGATGAATATAATCTATATCGTGAAAAAGATAACATTATCAATTCCTGAAGATTTGCTGAGGCGCAGCCAGGATTATGCCGATCAATCTGGCGTCGATCTTAATGATTTGATTGTTAATTTATTAAAGAAAGCCGTAGATGCGCCGGATATTGATCCGATCCAGCGATTTCTTTCAAATACAAAGGAAATAAATATTCAGACGAAGGGGGTTAAATTTATTCGGGACGAACTATATCAATGAGCAGGCTATTTGGAATCGACTGCATTAATTCTATTGTGATCCCCATTACAAACAGTTAAGCTACTCAAATTCTAATTTTGCTCCAATTAAACCGAATAGCCATTTCCGCTTATGTCATTCCAGAAAATTATTCTGATCCTGCTCGTTTTTTCCGCCACCCAGGGCTGTAGCTCGTCACAACCCGGTTTGTCGGGCACGATAACCTTACACCCCGACTGGAAGCCGGTGCTATACCTGGTTCAACCCCGCAGCTTTGCGGAGCTCAATGCCAACTACGCCGGCATAGTCGTTGATTCTGCCGTGGCAGATGAAAAGGGCGGTTTTTCTTTTAAAAATATTCCAAAAATCGAGCAGCCGGCATTGTATCTTGTTGAAATTCAACGCAAAGGCACGCGTTTTGCCAATAAATTGGAAGACGGAGATATCTCAACGGCCAATTATATGCCGATTGTGGTTGAACCCGGCTCACAGGTGGAGCTGGCGGCGCCGTCCGACCGCCTGCAAGCCGGTTTTTCAATAAAAAAACCATCCCCCGACAATCAGGCGCTGTTAAAGCTGCGCGATATCAGGCAGGCCGCTTTCGCCAAATGGCAGGCAGCAGTCGCCGCTATTCCCGACGATGAACACGCGCTGTTGGAACAGGAAAAGGCCCTTTTCGAATTCCAGCAGTCGCTGATGGCTTTTGCCGATACTACGCAGTCGACCTGGGCTGCGCTGGCCGCCATACGCTGGGTGAGCCCCCAAAACGACTACGAGCGTGTGCCCGAGTTCCTGCACCGCCAATGCGGGCGCTGGTCGGGCCGACAAGCGGAGCTGCCTTTTGTGCGGCAGTTGTGCGATCAGGCCGGCGCCGAAAAACTGCCCGTGCTGGTCGGCGACGCGATCCCCGATTTTCCTTTGCCTATGCAAGCCGGAGATACCGCTACCCTGAAAAGTTTGTTGGGCGAAAAATTGACGATACTCGACATCTGGGCTTCCTGGTGCGCCCCCTGCCGACGCGAAAACCGCGAGGTGCTTACGCCGCTGTGGAATACCTATCGCGATAATGGCCTTCAAATTATCGGCTATTCGATCGATAGCGGCGAGGGCGCCTGGAAAAACGCAATCGCCAAAGACGGCGCCGCGTGGCCCCAGTCTTCCCACCTCACCGGCGATGAAACGCCCCTGATGGATGCCTTGCGCATCCGCACGATTCCCGCCAATTTTATTATCGACGGCAATGGCAGGGTGGTAGCCAAAAACCTGCACGGCCAGGAGTTGCTGGATGTTGTGAAAAAGTATATGGGGGAGTAGATGCTGCGGGGCGCCATCGTTTAGTTGTTGTAGGTTCCAGGTTGTAAGTTGGTTGTATATATAAAACTACAACTTACAACCCACAACCTCCCCCAACGGCAAATGTTACCAATCTCCGATATTTGCGTCACAACAAAAAACAAACAACCATGAAAAAGCTAATCTTTTGGAGTGTTGTCATGTGCTGGTCGACGGTATTATCAGCTCAAATTGATATAGACCCCACCACGGCCACCATGAGCCTGGGCGAGCAGCCGGCAATGACGGCAACGTTTGACAATGCAAAAGGCAAATTGGTAGAGGATACCTGGTCGGATTTTATCAAAGAATACTACAACGTCAAGTCGAAGTGGAATCGCAAAGCCGAAGAGTGGATGTCTGATGACGTGAGCATGCCCGCGTTGGGCACGGGCAAACCCGTTGATCTTTATGCGTCTTTCAAAGAAGGAAAAAGCAACGTGGAGTTTACCCTGTGGATCGACCTGGGCGGCGTTTTCATGAACAGGTCAGACCACCGCGAGGCCTATGATGAAGCCGAAAAGATCGTCAACCGCTTTGCTGTGGAAGTCGCCAAAGCTCAAACCCGCGAGATGCTAGCACAAGAGCAAAAGCAACTCGAAAAACTGGAAGGCGAACTCAAAAAGCTGGTAAGCGCCAACGAACGCTACCACAAAGAAATCGAAAAGGCCAAAGAAGCCATCAAAAAAGCGGAAGCGGATATCCAGCAAAACGAGAAAGACCAGAAGACCGCCCAACAGAAAATCGAAGACCAGAAAAAGGCGGTTGATACCGTGCGCAAAAAACTCGACAGCTACTAATAGCCCGTTTCCTGGCGGGTGAGCGCCAGCAGCATCACATCGACGAATTCGCCGGTAGGTTTCTTGCGTTCGAAACGCAGGTCGCCCTCCCGGCGAAATCCGCATTTTCGCACCAAACGCTGTGCGGGGTAATTGTCCATTGCTGTTTGAACGTATATTTTTTCCAGCAACAACTGCTGAAAACCAAACCGCAACAGGGCCGTCAGGCATTCGGTCATAATCCCTTTGCGGTTGTAATCGCGGTGGATGAAGCAGGTTAACTCGGCTTTGGGCACCGACCAGTCGGGGTGTAGCAGGCCAAGCAGCCCGATTTGTTTGGCCGACTTGTTGTCCCACATCCCGAAAATAAAATGCCGGTGCAGCAGCCAGTCTGATAAACTACGGCGCACATAGGCCTCCGCCCTTTCTTTATCGCCTGCTTCTTCCAGCAGCGCTGCGAATTCGTCGCTCAAAACGGCGGAGTTGTCCTGTAAAAGTTCAAAAAAGCCGGCGCCGTCGCCTTCGCGGAAGCGCCTGATCACCGTTCGGTTGGTCAATAACACCGTGTCGATATCAAACAAGTGCGGTTGCATATAGCGGTTTTTCAACAAAGCTCAAAATTAGAATTTTAGATGGAATATTCGCCCAAGTTGCGCGCCTTGGCCCCGCCCTTTATTTGAAATTGTGAAGGAATTATCATCTTTGCTAATCAAACTCCTCAAAACCCCTTTATTTTCACAACATGAAGAAGCTGTTTCCCAAGGGGCGGCTGGGTATTAAACTCAGGTTAGTGCTGTGGATTGCGGTAGTCTGGACCTTTATAGGGGTGCTCGACGCATTGAATACGCATGCCCTGGCCACGAGTTTGTACATGCAGCCAACAACAGCTTACCGGTTTGAGCAATCGCTCTGGTTCAGCGCTATTTCAGCGTTTTTTGCCGGATTGTTGTCGGGGTCTTTGCTCTTGTTTTTTCTGCGCGAGCGGGTGCGCAGCAAATCATTCGGCTTTGCTATTCTGGTCAACAGCCTGGTGCTTTCTACCCTCAATTTCGGCATTACTACCATATCCTACGATTTGATGTTGAGCCTGCGCTCCGGAATGGGGCCGCTGTCTCCCCCAATCCTGCAGGAGGCTTCGGCTTTGCTGCATAGTTCGATTTATTACAGAAGCCTGGCATTGTGGTCGTTGGTCGTTTTTTTGACCATCGTTTTTTTGCATGTCAATGATAAATACGGAACGGGGGTATTTTTCAAATTGCTGATGGGGCGTTATCACAAACCCAGGGAAGAGGAGCGCATTTTTATGTTTGTCGATATGAAATCGTCGACGCTGATAGCCGAACGCCTTGGGCATGTGCGGTTTTTTAATTTGCTGAACGACTTTTTCAGGGACATCACCAACCCCATCAACGACGCCGGGGGGGAAATATACCAATATGTGGGCGATGAGGTCGTCATTTCCTGGACGATGGAGCGCGGACTGGCGCAAGCCAATTGTATTCGTTGCTATTACGGCATGCGCGAAAAGATACTCAAGCAATCACAGCGCTACCGGGAAAAATACGGCTTGGTGCCCGAGTTTAAGGCGGGGTTGCACTGCGGGTTGGTAACCATTGGCGAAATCGGGGTCATCAAAAAAGATATCGTTTTTTCAGGCGATGTGCTTAATACCACTTCCAGGATCCAGGACGTATGCAATCGCTACGATGTCAGGATTTTATTGTCTAAATACCTGCTCGACAAACTCCACCTCCCGCCTCATACCATGCAGTTTATGCGGGTGGGCATAATAGAACTAAAGGGAAAACGCCAGAAGGTTGAGCTGTACACAGTAGAAGACAGCGATCAGCCCGTCAAGGAAGGCCGTATCTGGCCCCGGGTTGACGAAGAGGACTGGGTGCGCGACGATTATTAGAAAGTGCTCAATCCCAGCTTTTTACGCAAGTCGACATCCTCAATGTTGTTTTTACTCCAGTAATCGGTGAGCATGCTGTGCGTACTGCGTGCAATGGTAGTTCTTACTTGCTTGTCGAATCCGGGATGCGTATCCAGCCAGCCGGTTATGCGATAGGGTGGGGCGGCTTCATACACAATTTCCAGCGTACGGTTAAGGGAAGGATAGTGCAGGCGATAAACGCGCAAATTGTCGCCTTTGAAATCCTTGCCGTTGTAATCTGCCGCCTCTGCGCTTGCCTTGAGCGGCTGGAAATCGATGTGCATCATCCTGACGTACCAGGCGCCGGGAAGGATGTCGATTTCGCCCAGCGGCATTTTGCCGGGGTTGATGCGGATGCGGGTATACAATTCGTCTTCGAGAATGATGGCGGGAACAGTGAAACGCTGATCAGCCTCGTCTTCGAAATAAGAGTGGGTGCTCGTTTCGTATTGCTCGTTTTTGAAATTAACCTGCATAAATGTTTGCCCGCACCATTCCTGAACGGTGTTGGTGAGTTTGAGGGTATGGGGGTAATCATTGCGCCCTGTCGGCGTAAACACCGACGACATCACGGAGTAGTCGTAAATGCCTGTGTCAAATTTGCGGATAGCGTTGTTTTTTAGTACCAATACGCTATTGGGATTGGTATATTTTTCGTTTTTGACCTGCTTGTCGGTAAGAAAATCTTCCGTGACAAACACCATCACGGCCTCGCCTTTGTGCAAACCCCGGTAGCGGTGTTGCCGCAGTTCGTAACGGGTTACTTCGGCTTTGCCCTGGTACCAATAGTTGCTCAATGCATCGATAGGCAGCGTATCTTTAATCGGGGCGGCATTTTTTGCCCCTGTTGGAGCTTCTTCTACCCCGGGCACGCTCCAATGGCAAAATACCAGGGTGATTATTACGGCGCCGAGCGCAATGGCAATATTCTTTATCATGACGTTATTTGCAGATGTATTAATGAAATGCAAGAATAGTGGTTTTTGTTGTAGGTTGTAGGTTCTCTGTTGTAGGTTGTAGGTTTGTTTATAAGTTTAATAGTTTATAGGTTTATGAAGCAGACCTACAACCTACAACCTACAACTTACAACTTACAACTTACAACCTACAACTAAATCCCCAGATACGGCTTGACTCGCTGGAGCGTAGCCGGCGACAGGGCGTGGAGGCGCTGTAAGTCGTCGGTATGCCGGAACGGGCCGTTTTGATTGCGGTAATTGACGATTGCTTTGGCTTCTCGTTTTGAGAGGTAGGGGTGCGCGCTAAGCGTGGTTTCGTCGGCGGTATTGATATTAATAGTGCGAAAAAGCGGCGACCAGTCGAGTTGGGGGCGAATAAATTGAAATACGCTATCGGGCAGGCCGTGGGTTTCCGCCACCTGATCGATATTGGCAAAGCCGCCAAGTTTATCGCGGAAGCCGGTAATTTTGCGGGCAAAGGCGGGGCCGATGCCGTCGAGCTCCTCCCATTCGGCTGCCGTTGCCCGGTTGACATCGATGCGAACCTGTTTTCGGGGCGTTTTATGCACAGTGCCGGAGCGAATATTCCGGGTAGCGGTGTCGGCTTTAGCAGGGATGTTTACCCAGGGCGCCAGTCTTTCGTATTGCGCGGCACTTAACCCGTATAATTTGCGGAGATCTTCCGCCTGTCGGAATTTACCGCCTTTGTTGCGGAAATTGACCCAGGTATGCGCCGTTTTAGCTGGTACGCCCATATTCAATATTTCCTCATAGCTCACCGTATTAGGGTTAAACCGGGTGTAGTGCGGCTCGCGACGGGTTTGTTGTTGCCATGAATAGTTTTTGCCAGGAATACGTATGAAAGATGCCAATCGCTTGTAATCCCGGTCGGAAAGCGTGTAAATCCTGGCGAAATCGGCGGGTTTATTGAAGCGCCCTCCTTTTTGACGATAACGCTCAATAGCGCTCGCCGTGCGTTTGTCGAGGCCCAGCAACAGGAAACTATCGACAGGCAGGGTATTGGGGTTAAAATAAAACGGTTCGGGCATTGGCGCCGTTTCTACATCTGCAATTGTATCGGCAATGATTTGCTCGAAAGCGGAGAAATCCACTTCGGGCGCCGGCTTCCAAAAGCGGAATAACTTCGGGATCACGAGCAAAAGCAGGCAGAAAAATCCCAGCGCAACAACGCCGTTTCGCTCCGATTTGGTAAAGTACAGGTGCGTTTTCCATTGTTTTTTCATGGGTAGCGGGTTTAAAATTTACGAACAAAAGCGCCATTTTTTTTTACATCAAAAAAAGTAATACCGCTTTCTGTGCATTGTCGCGCCCAGTTGTCAATATTGCGATAGCTGTTAGAAGCATCGGCAATGATGCCTAGCTGTATGTCAAAATGCGCTTGCAGTTCCTTCACACTAACAGCCGGATTGCCGCTGAGCGCCAGTAGATCAACTTGATGCAGCGTAGCGGGCAGGGGGTGTTGATATGAACTGTCAATAATCGCAACAGTGAGCTGGTGAAACTGGATGATCCGATTTTGATAGCGGAAGGAATGGGTATGTAAGGGGGGATAGCCTGGACTCAGCGCGTTGATTTCATTGATAAGGCGTTTGTTGCGGCATGGGCCGGCTGATCGCTTCAACAGGGTGTGGTCGGGGGGAAGGGTAGCATAGGAGTAAGCCCTTCTGCCGTCGTAACAGTCGATTAGCGTAGCATTGGGGACATGAAAGACGACGATCTCGCGTTGATACAGCGCTTTCCAGTGCGTCAGGCCCCGGTCGGCTGCCGCTGCGAGCAGCGACAGTCCCATCCACAACAGCCAGCGCCCCTGCCCGCTCATCAAAGCAATGGCCAGCATCAGCAAGGCGATGTATAGGGTTATAACGCCAAACTGGCTAATCCAGGCTTGGTCGGCAACGGCGCCCGGCATGTCGCTTATCGCAAAAACAGCCTTGTTGACCATCCAGATGAAATAGTAAAACCCCTTGCCGATCACGGCTGCTATGGCCGCGACAGGGTGAAAAACAAGCAACACGCCGCCCCAGTACAGTAATATTGTTGAAGCCGGCACTACCACCCATCCCGACAGCCAGAAATAAAAGGGGAACTGGTGGAAATAGTAAAGGCTGATGGGAAAGGTGGCGAGTTGCGCCGCCACCGATACGCAGGTCAGTCGCCACAAATAATCGACCCAACGCGGCGCCGCATACCAGCATTTGTAGAGCGGCTTGTCAAAAACCAAAATACCGGCCACTGCCAGGTACGACAACTGGAAACCAGCGTCCATCAGCAGGTAGGGATTTGCGCAAAGCAACACAAAAGCGGAGGCGGCCAGGGTATTGAAAGGCGAGTGTTTGCGGTTGAACGACTGCCCGATGATGAGAAACGACACCATCGCGGCAGCGCGCAGCGCCGACGAAGAAGCGCCGGTAAAGACGGCGTAAGCCCATACCCCGGTTATCAGTATTATCGCTGCGGCGTATTTTCCCGGTTTCCCGAGTAGTCGGAGCGGGTACAACAGCCATGACATCGCCAGCCAGACGATAGCCACATGCATGCCTGAAACCGCCAGGGCGTGCATAGCGCCGGTACGGCTGTATGCTTGCGTTACTTCTTCGGTCATGGCGTCTTTTGCGCCCAGCAGGAGGGCGCAACCTACGGCCCACTCATCGTCGCCGGGCAGGTATTGCCGCAGTACAGCTACATAATGCGAGCGACATTGTTCGGCCCATTGCCACAGGTTTTTGCGCTGTACTTTGGCCGCTAACAGCCATTGGTCCGGTTGCAGGCTAGTCTGGTAATGGTAGTTGCGGTAATGCCAATAGCGGGAAAAGTCAAATACATCGGGATTAAGCGGAGGCTGAATACGCCGGATATTCGCGTTGCGAAAGATGATGGTATCGCCGGGTTCTACATTAGCAGCGCTATCGCGCAAGATCACGAGCAATTGTCCTTCGCCGGGGACAAGCGCCGGGGCTGCGATGGCCCGCAGCCGGCATTGGAGCCGTTTGCCGGCTTTTTGCTCTTGAACGCTGTTGACAACGGCCACCCCGTGATGCCTGCCGGTTAGATGCCGGCTAAAATGCAATGGCGCGTGTAGTTCATTGCGGCATACCGACAGGCCGTAGCCCAACAGGTAAAGCCAGCAAAACGCCGCCAGGCCGAAAACCCAGCGGTAGGCGTACGGCCATTTTTTTTGCGAAAGCATAACCAACAAGGGGAAAGAACACAGCACGGCATATAGCGCAACTTTGCCCCACTGGGGGTTATCGGCCCACAGCGCGGCAACAATTCCCGCTACAAGCGGGACCAACAGCCTTAGAAAGGGTACTTCTCGCTGCGTTTTCATCTGGAATGAAGGTTTGCGCCAAGTTACGTCTCCCGCAACCTGTCATTGTCGAAATGGGGCATTTTTTTGATGAAAAATCGATCAAAAAAGTCAGCGTGTAATTTTTACACTAATTCAATCAATGGGAAACGGCATATTTAAGTAATTTTATGCCCTTGATACGATCGCAAACAGGCATGACCTCATTCGACAATTTTTTTACATCGGCATTCACGGTAGATAACGTGATATTTGGCTTTGACGAAGGGGACCTCAAAGTATTGTTAATACAGCGAGGGGAAGACCCGTTTATGGGCCGGTGGGCATTGCCGGGGTATTTCGTTAATCCCCAGGAAGACCTGGAAAGTGCGGCTTATCGCGTGTTAAAGGAATTGACGGGATTGAGCAATGTATACCTGGAACAAGTCGGCTCATTTGGTAAAGTAGACCGCCACCCTTTTGGGCGGGTCATAACGGTCGCGTATTATTCGCTGATCAAAATTAACGATTACAAATTACTGCCTGCCTCAATCGCCCAGAAGGCCAAGTGGCACGCCGTTGCCGATGTTAATAACCTCGAACTGGCATTCGACCACGACGAAATTCTGAAAGCTTGTTTTCAGCGACTCAAGCTGGTGGTTCGCACCCGGCCGGTGGGCTTCGAACTGTTGCCGCCTCAATTTACGCTAACGGAATTGCAGCACCTGTACGAAGCCATTTTGGAGACTGATCTCGACAAGCGAAATTTCAGGAAGAAAATTTTGTCGATGAACCTGCTCGTCGACCTCGGCCAAACACAGGCCGGCGTGGCTCACCGCCCAGCCCGGCTCTATCAATTTGACAAACAAAAATACCAGGAGTTCCTCTCCGACGGTTTTAGTTTTGAGGTTAAGGAAAGCAAGAAGAAGGGGGGGAGGTAGTGTCGGTTGTAGGTTCTCTGTTGTACGTTGTAGGTTGTAGGTTTGTTTATAAGTTTAATAGTTTATAGGTTTATGAAGCAG
>DAINSQ010000125.1:0-13813 GCA_036741235.1 Saprospiraceae bacterium
TCAGTCCCGACGGCAGCAAATACGCGCATCTGTCGCTGTACGACTGGGGCAATAATTTTCTAACTATTTTCGATTTTGATCGTTGCAGCGGACTTTTTTCCAGTATTGTACAGATTAATTATGCAGAAATAGATGCGTATGGCGGGGTAGCTATTTCGCCTAATTCCAGGTATTTATACTTATGTGCCCAGCAAGAGGTTTACCAATTCGATTTGTGGGCGGATGATATTGAGGCATCAAGGGATACCGTGGCAGTTTATGACGGATATTTGGAGCCTATCCCTGGGTTTAATGATTCCGTCGCCATGACTTTCTTCTTTGCTCAACTCACGCCAAACGGAAAGATTTTCATAGGCCAAGGTTCGACGGTAAGATCCCTTCATGTGATCAATCAGCCTGACCTGCCTGGCGAAGCATGCGAAGTATTGCAGCATGCTATTATGACCCCCACGCTAAAAGGGTCGGCCTTACCCAATTATCCCAATTTCCGCCTGGGGCCCTTACTTGGCAGCGGCTGCGACACACTGGGCCCGTTGGCGGCATTCAGCTACGTTCCCGCAGGGTTGGCCGTCGATTTCAACGACGAGTCGCTCAAAAGTCCCACCTCGTGGCATTGGGATTTCGGCGACGGCCAGGGCAGCCAGGAGCAACATCCCCAACACCAATACGAAACAGAAGGCGCCTATGAGGTATGCCTGGAAGTGCGCAACGCCTATGGCGCCGATACCCTGTGCAAAACCATCACGGTAACGACCGTGGGTACATCCGCCGCCGACGCCGATGCCGGCGTCAGGTTGTACCCCAACCCCAGCCGCGGCGAAGCCATGCTGACCCTGCCCGGCACATCGGGCGCTGCGTACGATTTTGTATTGCAAAGCGCTGAGGGCCGCATCACACTACATAAAAACGGCCTGGCCCCCGGCAATCACACCCTGTCGCTGAGCGGCCTGCCCGCCGGCGTTTATACCGCCGTCGTACGACAGGATGGGCAGCGGGTGTGGGTGGATAAAGTCGTGATTGTTGATTAGTGAATCAAAAATGCGATATAATCTTCCGTCAATCGGCGCATGACCGACCGATGTATGCCGTACGCCATCAAATCATCCCGACCTGTCGGTACGGGACAAGTTGAGCATGATTTTTCCGGCTTTGCGCCCCGCTTTTGGCGGGGCTCGCGCCTCAGCTCAGGCCATGCCCAAAACTTGGCGGTGCGAGCTATAAAATCCAGGGCTCTTCGCTTATCCTTGCACATTCCTGTTTTTTTTCGCAATTTTGACCATCACCACTGCACCGGATTATGAGCAAAATAACTATTCAAAGCGGCAAGGGCGAAATTACCCTGCGAAAAAGTCAGTCGCTGGTAGGTTTGAAAACAACGGAAACCCGCGAAACTGAAGCGCAAGACGACTACAAGGAAAAAGAGGTGCTCAAGAACCTGGGAGGCTTCAATATCGTCAAACTCAATACGGAAGGCACTACGGTAGACGACAAGCTCGATGAAGTGCGGGCTCGCGAGGAAGTTGAAGTGGGCACCCACGTCTACTACCCCGAAGGCAGCAATCGCCCGATTGTGGCTACCGGCGATATCTACATCGTTTTCTCGGCAGGCGTCGGCGAAGACGAACAACGTATCGTGCTGGAGGAATACAGCCTGCAACTGGCGGAGCGCCGCGGCCCCGACAGGGTGATTGCCCGCGTGACCCCCGCCTCGCCCAATCCTTTTAAGGTGGCCATGGCCCTTAAGCAGGTTTCGCTGGTCAAACTGGCCGAACCCGATATCGATACGCCGCTTACGGAATACGAGTTTACAGCTCCTACCGACGATCTGCTCAACCACGAGTGGCACTTGCTCAACAACGGCTTCGTTGCCGACGTCAACTACCGCCTCAAAAAAGGCGCCGACGCCAAGGTGGTCGACGCCTGGAAACGCCTGGGCAATATGGGCTCTTCGCAGATCACGATTGCCGTCATTGACAATGGTTTTGATCCTACTCACCCCGACCTGCGCCAGAAGGTGGTGAAACCCTACGACCTGTGGAGCCAGTCGGCCAACCTGCCCCAGGGCGATACCCGGTTTACCCACGGCACTCCCTGCGCCAGCGTGGCGCTGGCCGCCTCCAACGGCGCCGGCATCGTGGGCTCGTCGCCCAACGCCCGCTTTATGCCCGTCAACGGCACTTCATTTAGCGACCGGGCCACGGAGCAGATGTTTGATTATTGTGTGAAAAACGGCGCCGATGTGATCTCGTGCTCCTGGGGCACTACCGACCCCACCTTCCGGCTCAACACCCTCAAAGAAGAAGCCATCGCCCGCGCCGCCCGCCAGGGTCGCAACGGCAAAGGCTGTGTGATTGTGTTCGCCGGCGGCAATGAAGACCTCGAATACCTCAACTATTACGCCGCCCACCCCGATGTGATTGCTGTGGCGGCAAGCACCAGCCAGGATCAGCACGCGAGTTATTCCAACCGGGGCCGCGAATTGTGCGTCTGCGCTCCTTCCAACGGCGACTGGCCGATTTTGGCCGCCCGCGCCTGGTGGGACGAAGGCCTCAGCGGCGAAACCGGCAATTATAAATTCTGGCGCGACGGCCGCTCGCGCGGTCAATACTACAAGCACTTCGGCGGCACCTCCAGCGCAACGCCCCTCGTGGCAGGCATCTGCGCCCTCATACTCTCGGCCAACCCCGACCTGACGGCCCGCGAAGTCAAGGAAATCCTGCAAAAAACCGCCGACAAAATCGGCGACCCCTCGGAATACTCCAACGGCTATTCGCTGCGCTTCGGCTACGGACGCGTGAATGCCGATAAAGCCGTGGCGGAAGCTCTGCGCCGCAAAGAAGGCGCCGCGCCGGTAGTGGAAATCCCCCAAACGGTGAGCACAGGCAAAGGCCTCTTCCGCTTCGACGTAAAACGCCAAAACCCGCAGGGCTGGGGCGTGCAAATCGGCGCTTTCTACGACTACGGCAACGTGCTGATCCAGGCCGAAAAACTACAGCGCCAATTCGGAGAAGTCGTCATTGTCAATATCAACGAATTGAACGGCAAAACGGTGTACAAGGTAGTCGTGGGCGCTTTTAACACCCAAGACGAAGCCTCGCGACTGCAAAAACGTATGAAAGATGCCGGCGTAGGCGGCTTTGCCAAAAACCTTGCCGAACTGGCCTAACCCATACAACGCTATATGGAGCATTCAATACCCATTTCCCGCATCGCCAAATGGGGCGTATTCTTGCTGTGCTTATTCGTATCGGCCTACGCCCGCGCACAGGAAAACCTGCACCCGATTTTGCGCAACGATACGGTCGTATTTACCGGTATCGTTAAATCAAAAAAAGATCAGCAACCCCTCATCGGCGCTAATATCAAAATAAAAGGCAACCCCAACGGGGCCGTGACCGACGTTGACGGCGCTTTTCGCATCCGCCTGACGGTGGGCAAGCACCAAATAGAAATCAGCTATCTGGGCTACGAAACCCAGCGCTTTAATATCGAAATTTTCAATACCTCGAGTTATACTTTTTTCCTTGAAGAAAGCGTCAATCTGCTGGAGACCGTCGAAGTCAGCGATCAGGGTGTCGATCGCAATGTGCGCTCGACAGACATCAGCGTGTCGAGGCTCAGCGTGCAGTCGATCAAAGCGCTACCCTCGCTATTGGGGGAAGCCGACGTGATCAGAGGGCTGCAAACCCTGCCCGGCGTCACAACGGTGGGCGAAGGCGCTACGGGTTTTAACGTTCGCGGCGGTTCCATTGATCAAAACTGGGTATTGCTCGACGATATCCCCCTGTTTAATACTTCCCATTTGCTGGGCCTCTTTTCGGTGTTTAACCCCGATGTGGTGCGCGACGTCATCTTTTATCGCGGCGGCATCCCGGCCACTTATGGCGGCCGCAGCTCTTCGGTGCTCGACGTGCGCCTGCGCGATCCCGCCCGCGACGCCTGGAAAATACGGGGCGGCGTAGGGCTGGTCAGCCAGCGCCTCACCGCTGAAGGGCCTATCGCCGGCAAATCGCTGACCATGTCTATCGCCGGACGGGCGGCCTTCCCGCAATACCTGTTCAGCCTCCTGGCCGACGACCGGCTGCGCTCTACCCAGGCGGGCTATTACGACGTGACCGGCAAGATAAAATGGCAGCCTACCGAGCACGACCAACTGGCACTGACGGCCTATGTGAGCGGCGATTTGTTTAAAATGGCCGGCGACTCGTTAACGGGCCTGGAGGTCAATGCCTCCTCAACGCAATTCCGCTGGTATTCGGAAGGCGCAGGCTTGCGCTGGTCGCACTTCTTTAGCCCCCGCTGGTCGGCGGCCGTTGTAGGCGCTATCAGCAATTACCGGCCCAAATTCAGCATCCCCGATGACGCCTACGCAGCTACGTATCGTTCAGGTATTTATTATCAAAACGGCAAACTGGAAGTCAACCACTACGGCGACAACCACGAAGTCGCAGCCGGCTTTAGCCTGTCGAACTACCGAATACAGCCCGGCGATCTGCAGCCCGACAATGCCCTGTCGGCCATCAACCCCGTCACTTTGCAGGAAGAACAAGCCCTCGAAGCGGCGGCATATATCAACGACCAGTGGAACATCAGCGAGCGGCTCAGCCTGATGCTGGGCTTGCGCTATGTGCAGTTTGTCAACAGGGGCTCCGGACAGGTGTATACCTATGCCCCTGGCGAGCCCCGCGATGTGCTCACGCGGGTGGACACCATATTTTACGGAAAAGGCGAAACAATAGCCCAATACGGCGGCTTTGAACCCCGGTTGGCGCTGCGCTGGTCGTTGAGCGGGCAAAGCGCTATAAAAATCGGCTTAAACCGAATGGCTCAATACGTAACCCTGATATCCAACACCACGGCGGCCCTGCCCACCGACCGCTGGAAGCTCAGCGATCAGTACGTCAAACCCCAGGTAAGCGACCAGGCCGCCATCGGTTATTTTTACAACTCAAAAGACAATGCTATTGAAACCAGCGTTGAATTTTTTTATAAAAAACAAAAAAATGCCCCCGACTTCCGGAGCGGAACAAGCTTATTGCTGCTGGAAACGCCCGAAACGGCTATCCTGCAGGGCGACGGCAGGGCATACGGCGTAGAGTTGATGATCCGCAAGGCGAAAGGGCGGCTCAACGGCTGGGTGAGCTATACCTATTCGCAGGCCGAACTGCTCATCAACAGTCCCTACCCTGAAGACGAGGCCTTTAGCGGCGACTATTACCCCGCCAATTTTAATCGCCCGCACATGCTCAATATAGCCGCCAATTATCGCCATTCGGCAAAAGTGTCGTATGCCGCCAATTTCGTATTCACCAGCGGAAGGCCGGCTACTTTTCCGGTTGATAAATACTATGTTGGCGGCGTTTACGTGCCCAACTATGTGAGTCGCAACCTCGACCTGATACCGGCCTACCACCGGCTCGACCTGAGCATGACCATCGAGCCGCCGCGCAAGGAAGGCCGCAAAGGGCAGGGGCGTTGGCAGATCTCGCTTTACAATGTCTACGCCCGCAAAAACGCTTTCTCAATTTTTTTCAAAACCCGCAACAGCAGCCCCATCAGGGCCAACAACAGCGTAGAAGCCTACCGGTTGTCGGTGTTGGGGACGATCATTCCTGCGATATCCTATGAGTTCCAATTCTAATCCGGTCTTTTTGTACCTCCGATGGAGCGCCGTAGCCGGCTTGGCTATTGCCTTGGCCACCTGCGTAGATCCCTATTCGCCCGACATACGAACCAGCCCCATCAAGTTGATCGTCGACGGCCTGGTTACCGACGGGCCGGGGCCCTATACCGTCACCCTGGCGCTCAGCGAACCCTACAACAACGAACGCGGCACCCTGCCGGTAAATTCTGCACAGGTATATGTAGAAGACCAGACCGGTCAACGCTACGACTATACTCCTCGCGGGTCGGGCATATACCAAAGCGATTCGTCCAGTTTCCGGGGGCAGGCTGGGTATACGTATATCCTCTTCGTCCGCGCATCCGACGGCAGCCTCTACCGCTCCAAACCCGAATTATTGCGCGCAGCCCCGCCCATCGATACGGCGTATACCGAATATTATTCCGCTACCAACAGCGCAGGGATACGCGTAGCCGGCTTTGACGTATTCATCGAATCAACCGATCCGGATACCACAGGGAATTTCTACAATTGGAACTGGACGCACTACGACTCCATCGACTACTGCCTGCAACGCCTCGACGGCGAAACCCGGGTGATGTATCTTTCGCCCTGCTGCGATCCGTGCTGGACGGTCAAGCGCTGCAACGGCTGCATCAATGTACTCAGCGATGTTTTCATCAACGGCAACACGATTAAACGGCAGGTAGCCACCATTCCCTACAATTCGAAAAGCGATTATTTTATGGTAATCGATCAATACGCGCTATCGAGAGATGCTTACCAATTCTGGCAATTGGTCAATGGGCAGATCAACAATTCGGGCGGCATCTTCGACCAGCCGCCGGCCACCGTACCCGGCAACATCTATTTGCCCGAAGACCCGGGGGAACAGGTGCTCGGCTTTTTTGCCGCTGCCGGCCTGGCCCGCAAAAGCGTGTACCTGAAACGCAATTACGTCAGTGATGCGCCCATTACTACCGGCTCCGGAAACCTGATCACCTCCCAAACGCAATTCTGCGAGCCCTGCACCGAGTCGCGAACGCGCACAGGCAAGCGGCCGCCGGGGTGGTAGCCGGCGGGCTATTATTCAAGTTTTTCGCACGTATAAGTACGGTATTTACCGGGAGTAAGCGGGGGGCGATACTCCACAAACATCAGTTGATCGGCGGGAATACCTGACCGGCAGAAATGCCGGGCAATAGCGTTAAA
Source organism: Saprospiraceae bacterium (assembly GCA_036741235.1). Lineage (GTDB taxonomy): Bacteria > Bacteroidota > Bacteroidia > Chitinophagales > Saprospiraceae > JABWBR01. Next base: position 6,836 of record DAINSQ010000125.1, read on the forward strand.
AACCCTTTTTTCAGGATATACCGGTACATTTAATTCCTTAAACGACCAGTCGGATACGTCTATCACTTTGCCATCGTCAAGAATGTTTTGAGCAGCGAAATACGCAGACAATTGATTGTCAATTTTATCCAGCGAAGCACTTTTTACAGCCACATACATGTGATCGATATTGTTGCTGTATAAATTAAACGACAAATAAGTATCCCATTTGCCGCGCAGGTTAAGGGCCGGCATCAGCCATACCAACACAGCAAGGCCGATAGCAAGCCAACGCCGGCGGTCGGCCTGAGGATGCCACAACACCAGCTTCTGCTGCTGATTGAAGCAACTCAGATAAACCACTACTATCATCGCCATATTCCAGGGAATGACAATGTGGTTGTCGTTTAATCCCAGTGGGCTTAAAAACAAAAGGATTACCAGATGGGTAAATATGGCGCCGATGGCTGCAATTTTTCTGAATCGCGGAATGATAAGGCCGATGCCTACCAAAATTTCGGTGACGGGAATAAGCAAGCCAAAGATCTTGGCCTCGTAGAGCCAATGTCCGTCAGGCAATTTCAGCAGGGATTTTACAAAAAGCGGATAAATTACCTCGTTAAAACCGGCATTAAGTTTGTGTACGCCGCCCCAGAAATACAGCCCAATCAAAAAGATCTGCACATAAGTGATGTAATCGAAATTTGACAATTCCTGTTTTGCTTTCTTCATTTTTGGAGTTGCGGGCGTTGGTTTGTCATCCCATAAAAAAGGAAATAGCAGTAACAGGTAAGTATATACCCACGGTTGCCAACGCATCTGATCCTGGATGAGAATAACAGCTCCCAGGGCATAAACGGCCGCCAGTGCCCAGCGGTTAGGGAGGGCCAAAACTGCCAGTAATGCAACGCCCCAAAGGCCAACTACGCCCCATTCCAGGCTGGCTGGTAAAGCGGGCATACCGGTAAAAACAGGCGCCAGTGGAAATAACCTTTGATTGGACCATAGCGTCAGGGACATAGCAATGCCCACTAATAAGCCGGCGCTGCAAATTTTGCGTATAAGGGCGATATTGTTCATTGTTTCTGTTGATGTGTACAAACTCATTGCATTTCCTCGGCCCGGTGCGCGTATCGCAATCGTCAGCGCGCGGCAATATGCAAAATTAAGCGCAAAAATGATCGGTGTGCATACGTTATAAGGAGAATTGTTATGGCCTTGCCCCACTCATTTGAAGGCAATAAAAGACTTACTGCCCATAAAGTTCGATAAAACCATAAATTGTGTCTATTTTTGCCGATATACAAGCCTCGAGGAAACAATATGTCTAAAAAAGGCCAAAAGAAAGGGCAGCTGGCACTCAAACTGGGTATTAACGACGAGCGTATTCCCAAGTTGCTGGGTGTATTGTGCATATTTTTTGCGCTATACTTCTTCATAGCTTTTTCGTCATATCTTTTTACCTGGAAGATCGACCAGGACCGCGTGTTGCGGTTTTCGTGGGCGCTATTACTGGAAAGCGGCATGGAAATGGCCAACTGGCTGGGCCGCCTGGGGGCCATTGTATCCAATATGTTTTTCTATTGGGGTTTTGGCCTGCCCTCTTATATCTTTGTCTTTTTGCTCACGGCATACGGCATCAACCTCATTCAGCGGCGGCCTTTCAGCCAATTTGTACCGGTGCTGCGTTATGCCGTGATTTGGTTGTTGTTCCTGTCTGTTTTTCTGGAATTTCTTGCCGGGCCCAACGCAGATTTCCCCTGGGGCGGCGCCTTTGGCGAAGGCGTCAATGCATGGTTGCGCAACTTTGTGGGCTGGGTAGGCCAGATTATCCTGTTCATCTTTATGTTGGCCGGCCTCATCGTCTGGCGCCGGAATCCCAATTTCAACGAGCTGACTTTGCAGAAAGTGCTGGAAGACCTGGGCGACTGGGTAGACGATTTGATCAAGGGGCGCTGGACGGCAGCCAAACGCCCCGGCTCAACTACGACTGCCAGTGCAGCATTACCTGAAGCCAACCCCATGGAGGCCGTCGACCCCTCGGCAGTTGGCCGCGAAACGCCGTTGACCCGGGCAGAACAACTGGCCTTCGATCTCGAAAATAAAGCCGACGCCGCTACGCCCCGCACAGGCCTGCGCCCCGGCGATACGCAGTTCGAAATCGAAGCGGGCGCTTCCGAAGTCGTCGATAATCCCGGCCCTGCCGCTCCGCCCCCGCCACGTCACTCTTTCGAGGATGTACAACAGGAAAACGTGGATCACAGCGAACCCTACGACCCCACGCTGGAATTGTCGTCGTACGAACATCCCGTACTCCAATTACTCGACGACTATTCCGATCAAAAGGTGGAAGTTGACCGCGCCGAACTGGAAGCCAACAAAGACCAGATCGTTGAAACGCTGCTGACCTACAAAATCGAAATTGTCAAGATTCGCGCTACGGTGGGCCCCACGGTGACCCTCTATGAGATTATCCCCGCCCCCGGCGTGCGCATTTCAAAAATAAAAAACCTCGAAGACGATATCGCTCTAAGCCTTTCAGCACTGGGCATACGCATCATCGCGCCTATTCCCGGCAAAGGCACTATCGGTATAGAAGTGCCCAATCGCAACCAGCAGGTGGTATCAATGAAAGAGGTGCTGATGTCCGACAAGTTTAAACGTGCCAAAATGGACCTGCCCATCGCCCTGGGCAAGACGATTTCCAACGAGGTTTTCGTGGCCGACCTGGCCAAAATGCCGCACTTGCTGGTAGCAGGCGCTACGGGACAGGGCAAGTCGGTGGGCATTAACGCCATTTTGGTATCGCTTTTATATAAAAAACACCCCTCGCAGATCAAATTTGTGCTCATCGACCCCAAAAAGGTGGAACTCTTTCCCTATAGCCGGATCGAAAACCATTTTCTGGCGTTTTTGCCGGGACAGGAAGAGCCCATCACTACTGAAACGAGCAAGGTTATTCACACGCTCAATTCGCTTTGTATTGAAATGGACAATCGCTACGACCTGCTCAAAAAGGCGTCGGCGCGTAACATCCGCGAATACAACGAGAAGTTTGTGCAGCGCATGCTCAACCCTCAAAAAGGCCACCGTTTCTTGCCCTTTATCGTGCTGATCATCGACGAATTCGCCGATCTGATCATGACGGCGGGCAAGGAAATCGAATTACCTATAGGTCGACTCGCCCAGTTGGCACGCGCCGTGGGCATGCACCTGGTGATCGCAACCCAGCGCCCCTCCGTGAATATTATTACCGGCGTGATCAAGGCCAACTTCCCGGCCCGCATAGCCTATAAGGTGACCGCCAAGGTAGACTCCCGCACGATCCTCGACGCCGGCGGCGCCGACCAGCTCATCGGCCGCGGCGATATGCTGCTGTCGGTAGGCGGCGATATGGTGCGCCTCCAGGGCGCTTTTATCGATACGCCTGAAGTGGAACGCGTGGTGAATTTTATCCACGACCAACCCGGTTATCCCGAGCCCTATTTCCTGCCCGAATTCCACGGCGACGACGAAGGCCCCGGCTCAGCGCCCCTCCGTTATGCCGACCTCGATGAGATGTTTGAGGATGCCGCCCGCATTATTGTGCAAAATCAGCACGGCTCTACGTCTATGATTCAGCGCCGCCTCAAACTGGGCTATAACCGCGCCGGCCGCATCATGGACCAACTCGAAGCGATGGGCATCGTAGGCCCCAGCGACGGCTCGAAAGCCCGCGAGGTGCTCATCTATGACGAGATCGAACTCAACAGGTATTTGGATGATCTGAAGAGTAGGAAATAGCGAGGGGGTGACTTGGCGAGGGGCGATTTTTGAAAACCTTGTAAGGTCTGAGCTGTGTCGATTTGGTTTCTGCCTAATCGGCGCGCAACAAATCCAGACTGCCTGGTAGATGGGATTATGCGTATTTGCACTTCCAATAGGCGGAAACTCGTTCATATTTTGGCAAAAAACTGGTGTTTTTGTATTTCAAAGAAGTTTTATCATGTTAGCCGCCGTATTGCTGTATCACCGCAAAGTGCTTACGCTTGCCCGCGCTGCCCGTTGGGCGGGTATGTCTCGTCTGGTAGCTTATTTTGAAGCACTTCGTGACAGGGATGCAAATCGATTGAAAGAGGCTATTTTATCCTTTGAAAAACAACAATTCAAGTCCGCAATGAAGCGCCTCTACGAGCATACCTTCTCCCACCACACGCTGGGCCTGGCCAAATTGGCCTGGTACAAGGGGTTTCCCATAGAAATTGACTCTCCCAATGTGCCTCAAGCTATGCTGCCCATATCGCCATTACCGGCTTATGACGACAAGTATCATTTTTTGTCAGGTGGGCAGGGCATCGCTGAAGAGGTGTAGTTAAACTGCTTTATGCATTATAAACTCATCTTCTCAATATCCACCGCTACCACCTTGTACTCCGGGCATTTCGCATCGGCGTCGTAGACGCTGCTGGTAATATTGTTGACATAATTTTCCGGGAAGTGGAAAGTCGTGCTTACCACGCCCTGTTTGACAATTTCGCTGACCCTGGCGCGCAGCGTGATGCTGCCCCTTGGAGAGCGCAGGGTCACCATTTCGCCATCGGCGATATTTCGGTTGCGGGCATCCAGGGGGTGCAAAAGCAACACATCTTCGCTCAGCAAACGAGGGTTACTGGTGCGCCGCGTCATGGAGCCGCTGTTGTAGTGTTCCAATTCGCGGTTAGTGGTGAGGATCAGCGGGAATTGGCCGGCATTTTCCAGCAATTCGCGGGTTTCTTCGAATTCTTTAAAGTGGAACCGGCCTTTGCCAATTTTGAAGGTCGTGGTATGAAGTATTTTTGTATCGCTGCCGTCTTCGGCAACCGGCCATTGCAGGCCGTTGTCGCCCAGTCGCTCCCAGCGCACTCCCTTGAAGAAAGGCACTACTTTAGAAATTTCCTGCTCCAGCAGTTGCGCCGGGTCGTAATCGGGTTGCGGATACCCCATGCGGTTCATGATATCGACGACAATCTGACCATCGGGTTTGGTACCGGGAAGCGGGTCAATTACCCGGTTGACGCGCTGTATGCGGCGTTCTCCATTGGTGAAGGTGCCCGATTTTTCAAAAAATGACGAAGCGGGCAGGATCACGTCGGCAAAAGCAGTAGTATCAGAGTGAAACAATTCCTGTACGACAAAAAATTCGAGCGATTCGAGCGCTACGCGCACGTTGTTTGTATTGGGTTCGGTTTGTAAGACGTCTTCACCCATGATCCACAAGGCTTTGAGTTTGCCTTCACGGGCGGATTTGAGCATATCGGGCACTTTCAAACCGGGCGCTTCGGGAACGGGTACGCCGTATATCTCTTCGTACGACTGGCGCACTGCAGGGTCGTTTACATCGAGGTAGCCGGGGCCGAGATGGGGCTGTACGCCCATGTCGGCCATGCCTTGAACATTATTTTGGCCGCGCAGGGGGTTGACGCCCACGCCCGGCCTGCCGATATTGCCCGTTATCATGGCCAGGTCGGCGATAAGCATCACGCCGTAGGTGCCCTGGTAATGCTCCGTGACGCCGAGCCCGTGGAAACTCATAGCCGCGCTGGCAGTGGCGTAGGCCATGGCGGCCTCGCGCACCAACTGTCGATTTACCCCGCAGACGGCTTCCAGTTCGTCGATGTTTTGCGCTAAAATATGCTTGCGAAAATCTTCGTACCCTTCCGTGCGACTGGCGATGAAGGTTTCATCTTCCAACCCTTCCGACAGGATGTAGTACAGCATCATATTGAGCAGGGCCACGTTGGTGCCCGGCCGCAATTGCAAGTGGTAGTTGGCGTAACGGGTGAGGGGTATTTTGCGCGGGTCGATAACGATGAGCGTTTTGCCTTTCATCACCTGCTGCTTGATCTTGGCGCCCGTCACGGGGTGGCCGGCAGTGGGGTTGGCCCCGATCAACATGATGCAATCGGTATGAGCCAGGTCGTCAATCGAGTTGGTAGCGGCGCCGGTGCCGAAGGTGCGTTGCATGCCCAGCGCTGTAGGCGCGTGACATACGCGGGCGCATCCGTCGATGTTGTTGGTGCCCACTACGGCGCGGATGAATTTCTGCATGAGGTAGTTTTCCTCATTGGTGCAGCGTGCCGACGAAATGCCGCCAATAGCGTCGGGCCCGTGTTTGGCTTTGATGTCTTTCAGGCGGGTCGCAATATAGTCGTAAGCTTCATCCCAGCTCGCTTCTTCGAGCTTGCCGTTGCGCCTGATCAACGGCGAGCGCAGGCGGTCGGGGTGGTTGTAGAAGCGGAAGGCATAGCGCCCTTTCAGACAAGTATGCCCGTGGTTGACTTCAGCGCCATAGGGCGCTTTTATGCTCAATATATGGTTGTCGCGTTTGGATACTTCCAGGTTGCAGCCTACTCCGCAATAGGTGCACACGGTGCGCACCGTGTCGCTGGCGTTAAGGGCTGCCATCGAGAAAACGTCGCTGATGGCGTCGGTGGGACAAGCCTGGGAGCAGGCGCCGCAGGATACGCAGTACGACTCTGCATACGAGGTATCCATACCTTTGATGATGCGGTTGTCAAAACCGCGTCCCGCCATGCTCAACACAAATTCGCCCTGCACTTCGTCGCATGCCCTGACGCAGCGGTAGCAGTTGATGCACTTCGACAAGTTGGAAGTCAGATAAGGGTGGCTGTCGTCGCGCGGGCGATCGAGGTGGTTGCGGCCCTGCGGATAGCGCACCTGCCGGATTCCCACCCTGGCGGCTACCGTTTGCAGCTCGCAGTCGCCATTGGCGGCGCAGGTAAGGCAGTCGAGCGGGTGGTCGGTGAGCACCAACTCGATGATATTGCGGCGCAGGTTTTGAATCGACTGCGAGTCGGGGTAAATTTGCAGGTTTTCCTCGATGGGCGTATGGCAAGAAGCCACCGTCCTGGGATGGCCGTTGCCGCTACGCACTACTTCTACACTGCACACCCGGCAGGAGCCGAAAGGTTCCAGGTTGGGCGCATCGCATAGCGTAGGCACATAGTCGGCGCCCAAATG
>DAINSQ010000126.1:0-13786 GCA_036741235.1 Saprospiraceae bacterium
CACCTTGTCACCTTGTCACCTTGTCACCTTGTCACCTTGTCACCTTGTCACCTTGAAGCACCACCTCGTCGACAGCGGCGCCGGCGGGGACCATGGGGAATACGTTATCTTCCTTTTCAACGCGCACATGGAGCAGGTATGGGCCTTCGTGGGCCAGCAGTTCGGCGACGGCCTGCCGGAGTTCTTCGGGGCGCTCGATGCTGCGGCCGGGCACGCCGAAACCTTCGGCTATTTTTACAAAGTCGGGATTGGTGAGCTCCACCGATGAATAGCGGCGTTCGAAAAACAGTTGCTGCCATTGGCGCACCATACCCAGGTAGTTGTTGTCGAGGATGACAATTTTGACGCCGACGTTCCATTGCGATAGCATACCCAACTCCTGGAGGGTCATCTGGAAGCCGCCGTCGCCAATGAAGGCCACCACTTGCCGGTGCGGCTGTGCCAGCTTGGCGCCGAAGGCCGCCGGCAGTCCATAGCCCATGGTGCCTGCGCCGCCGGAAGAGACCCACTGGTTGGTATCGCGAAAGCGGTAATAACGCGCCGCTACCATCTGGTGCTGTCCGACGTCGGTGGCAACGACGGCCATGCCGTTGGTCTGGTCGGAAATTTCCTTGACGACCATGCCCATCCGTATTTTGCCGTCTTCGCTGGCCTGTTGGTCGTGTTTGATGACTTTTTCGTATTCAATACGGTCGCATTCGCGAAAGGAGGCCAGCCAGTCGTCGTGCCGCCGGGTTTCAACCAACGGCAGCAGTTGCTCCAGCGCCAGGCGGGCGTCGGCCAGGACAGGTACGTGGGCGCGCACATTTTTGTTGATTTCGCTGGGGTCTATTTCAATGTGAATGACTTGTGCCTGTTTGGCGTACCGGCTGAGATTGCCGGTCACCCGGTCGTCAAAACGCATGCCGATGGCCAGCAACAGGTCGCATTCGTTTTGCTTGAGGTTGGGGCCGTAGTTGCCGTGCATTCCCAGCATACCTGCGTGCAGCGGATGGTCGGAGGGCGCCGACGACAAGCCGTGCAGGGTACAGGCGAACGGGATACCCGTTTTTTCAACAAACTTCAAAAAGGCTTCCTGGGCATGGGCGATTTGAATGCCATGGCCGGCCAATATCAGCGGTTTCTGAGCGCTGTTGATCAATTCTGCCGCATCTCGCAGGGCGTCGGGGTCGGGTTTCTGGGCTGGTCGGTAGCTCCGAATGTGGTTGACCGGCTCGTAGCTAAAATCGAGCGTTTCGATTTGCGCATTTTTTGTAATGTCGATCACGACCGGCCCCGGCCTGCCCGAGTTGGCCACATAAAATGCTTTGGCCAGCACGGCGGGTATTTCGGAGGCTTTGGTGATCTGGTAATTCCACTTCGTGACAGGCACCGTGCAATTGATCACATCTGTTTCCTGGAAGGCGTCGCTGCCCAGCAGGTGAAAAAAAACCTGCCCGGTGATACATACCAGCGGCGTAGAGTCGAGCAGGGCGTCGGCCAGGCCCGTCACCAGGTTCATGGCGCCGGGGCCCGAGGTGGCCAAACATACGCCCGTACGGCGCGTGACGCGCGCATAACCTTCCGCAGCGTGAATGGCGCCCTGTTCGTGCCGTGGCAGGATATGACGCAGCCTGTCCTGGTAGTCGTAAAGCGCATCATACACCGGCATGATGGCCCCTCCCGGATACCCGAAAATGGTGTCTACTCCCTCCTGTAACAGACACTCCAGTAAGGCCTGTGCGCCGGTTAAGGTGCGGGGCGTGACTTTGGTATCCGCCGGCCGTTCCACCTCAGCTACGTCTATTAGATTTTGTTGATCCATATTTTGTTTATGGGTTTTAAATCAGCATATCAGCAAATTAGCACATCAGCACATTCATTCGTCCGTGACGCATCCCTCGCTGGCCGACGACACCAGCCGCGCGTATTTGCCCAGCCAGCCGCGGGTTACGGGCAGCGGCGGGGTTTGCCATTGCCGGCGACGGATGGCAATTTCCTCTTCGCTGAGGTGGGCGTGCAGGCGGTTTTCGCGTGCGTCGATGGTAATCAGGTCGCCGTCGCGCAATAGTGCGATAAGTCCGCCGGCTTGCGCTTCGGGGGTAATGTGGCCCACCACAAAACCGTGGGTGCCCCCCGAAAAGCGGCCGTCGGTGATGAGCGCGACCTTGTCGCCCAAACCTTCGCCCATCAGCGCGCTGGTGGGTTTGAGCATCTCGGGCATACCCGGCGCGCCCTTGGGGCCGCAATAGCGGATGACTACTACTTCGCCGGCTTGAATCTTTTTTTCGTTAATTGCAGCATTAGCCTGGACTTCGCCGTCGAAGACGCGGGCGGGGCCGGTGAATACTTCGCCTTCTTTGCCTGTAATTTTGGCTACAGCGCCGCCTTCTGCGAGGTTGCCGTACAATATCTGGATGTGGCCCGTAGGCTTAATCGGTTCGGAGAAGGGCCGGATGATAGTTTGCCCCGGCGCCAGCGGCGCCGCTTCGGCAAGGTTTTCGGCCAATGTACGACCGGTAACGGTCAGGCAGTCGCCATGCAGATAGCCGGCTTCAAGCAGCATTTTCATCACGGCAGGCACGCCGCCAACGTTGTATAGATCCTCCATGACATATTTCCCGCTGGGCTTGAGGTCGGCCAAAAACGGCGTGCGGTCGCTTATGCGCTGAAAATCGTCAATTGTCAAGGGCACGCCTACGGTGCGGGCGACCGCCAATAAGTGCAAGACGGCATTGGTAGAGCCGCCCAGGATAGTGATCACGGTCATGGCGTTTTCAAAAGCAGCTCGGGTCATGATATCGGAAGGCAGTATGTTGCGTTCCAGCAAGCGGCGTATGGCTGCTCCGACACGCTCACAATCGGCGTTTTTTTTGGCGCCGGCGGCGGGATACGAAGAGTTGTACGGCAGGCACATGCCCAGGGCTTCAATGGCGGAGGCCATCGTATTGGCAGTATACATGCCGCCGCAGGCGCCGGGTCCAGGACAGGCATTGCGCACAACGCCTTTGAAATCAGCCTCGTCGATAGCCCCCGCGATTCGCTGCCCCAACGCCTCAAAAGCCGACACGATATCGAGGGTTTTACCGGCATGACATCCCGGGCTGATAGTGCCGCCATAAACAATAATAGCAGGCCGGTTGAGCCGTCCGACCGCCATCAGCGCTCCGGGCATATTTTTGTCGCATCCCACCACGGCCACTACGCCGTCGTACCATTGGGCAGATACCACCGTCTCTATGGAGTCGGCAATCAGATCCCGCGAAGGCAATGAATACCGCATGCCACTGGTGCCCATGGAAATGCCATCGCTGACGCCAATAGTATTAAAAATCAATCCCACCAGTCCGGCATCCTGAACCCCTGTTTTTACTTGCCGGGCCAGGTCGTTGAGGTGCATATTACAAGGATTACCCTCCCAACCGGTACTGGCGATGCCGATTTGCGCTTTTTTCAGGTCTTCTTCGCTCAAACCAATACCATAGAGCATGGCCTGCGCTGCAGGCAGGGTGTCGTCCTGGGTGATCTGTTTGCTGTATTTGTTCAAATCTGCCATTGATAACACTGGTTAAGTGCGACAAAATAGAATCAATGACAGGATGGGAAAAACCAAAAAATTGGAGTGTTACGAGGTAGAATAAAAGATCATCTATTCTTAAATACTTGAATATCAATATTTTGTATAAATATGTTTTACGATATAAGCTTAAATTTTTTCCGATGTTATTTATTTATCGCAAAATAAAAAAACGCCGCCCCAATAATGTACAAAGGCACGTCCCAATAATCCGCTGTGAAGTGAGGCGACCAGACGGGAAACGCCCACTCGAAAAGGAAAATTAGCAATAAAGTAGTTGTCGCCACTTCCCACGGCGGGAGGGTATACTCCCGCCTCAACCACCACCAACGCCGCTCGGCCAATAGCATGCTGAACAAAATGGGTAAACACAGTATGTTGTCGAGGTAACAATCCAACAAGGGCATTGAAACCCTGAATCCTTTTTGCATTAATTGATGCAAGGCAAAAACGACGGCACAGGTTATAAACACGGGGTGCTTAAACGTATGCATAGCTAAAATACGGCTATGAATGCCAATAGCAGTCCAACAACAATAAAAGGCGACAAAACAATCATAACGGCTATTCCAATAAACCTGGCAATCAGTTTGCCCACTAACAGCCACATAGGATCATTCTCCCGAAAGGCCACCCAATCATTGAATTTGCTATAACGTTGAGCGGTCCATTCTACCATTTCGCTCCGGGGTTGCGCCTCGTCGGCATGCAATTCTTCTTTACGTATTTTCATGGTCATTTTTTAAGTGTCTCAATAATTAACTGCAAAGGTAAAAAAATAGTACACTTGTACTAAAAAAATCGACAAAAAGTACTATCTTTGCCATGAACATGAAAACAAAAGATAAAATATTGGCGGTAGCCTTGCGTCAATTTAATGAATTAGGCGCCGACCAGGTCAGTATACGCACCATTGCCAACGAATTGGAGATCAGCGCAGGCAACCTGTGTTACCACTACAAAAATACGGATGCCATTATCTTTCAGCTATATCTCAATCTGGTAGAAGAGTTGGGCAAATTGATAGCAGTGGTCCAACACCCCGACACCGATATAGCGCGGATGCTGGAAGAGACGGAACATACCTTCCGGGTGATGTATAAATACCGGTTTTTGATGCTCGACTTCGTTGCGATAACACGCCGGATAGCCGAATTGCGCGAGCATTTCCGGCAAATCATTCGCCTGCGGCAGCAACAAATACGATCAGGCATTGACAACCTCATTGCAAAAGGCCTCATGCACCCGGAATGGGTACCCGGCATGTATAATCAACTGGTTTTGAACTCTATGCTGGTTGCGGATGCCTGGATTCCCAACGCCGAAGTACATTTTGATGAAAGGGGCGAACCTGTAATACACTATTACACGCATGTGATGTTCAACATGTTGGTACCTTTCCTGACAGCATCAGGTATGGCGCAATACCGCGAGGCGCTGGAGCGCAAACCCGAATGGAACGCCGGGGTGCGGTTCAGCGAGTCTTTTTAACCCGTCCGTTATTCACATTTGAAGCAATTCCCGGGCATTTTCCATAGCCGAATCGCTGGGCGGGTTCTGGCTCAGCATAGTAGCGATAGCGCGGACGCGCTCGTCCTGGGTTAGCAATCGCACATGGGTAACGGTACGATCGTCTTTTTCTTTTTTATAAACGAAATAATGCGCGTCGGCTTTGGCGGCGATTTGCGGGGAGTGGGTAATAGTGACTACCTGGTGTTGGTTGGACAATTTGCGCAGGATATTGCCCATTTTCAGGGCTACATCGCCTGATATGCCGCTGTCTATCTCGTCAAAGATTAGAGTGGGCAGGGGAATTGCGCTGGCTACAAGTGATTTGGTAACCAGGGTCAATCGCGACAATTCGCCTCCCGAGGCCACTTCTTTGATACGTTGAAGGCGACTGCCCTTATTGGCGGCGAAGAGAAAATTAACCTCGTCGAGGCCTGTTGAACCCAGTGTTGCCAGTTCGTCAAATTGCACCTGCATTTGAGCGTGCGGCATAGCCAATTGAGTAAGCAATTCGGTGACTTTTTCCTCGAAACCTGGAATTACCGCTTGCCTGCGGTTTCGCAACTCCAGGGCATTTGCGGTAAGTTCTTGTTCCTGTACATGGATTTTGTCGGCCAACTCCACAATTTCCTGGCTCAGATCGCCGAATGACCCCAGTTGAGACTGAATGTTATCCTGAATAGCCAGCAATTCGGCTACTGTTGAAACGCCGTGTTTTTTCTGGAGGCGGTATATCAAGTCGAGGCGTTGTTGAATCTCGCTGATGCGCTGGGCGTCGTATTCCGTTTCTTCGGCAATGGTTTCCAGCTCCCGGGCCAATTCCTGCAATTCAACCACAATACTATCAAAGCGCACATTGAGCAGGCTGATCTGGTGGTCAACTTTGCCAATTTGGTGGAGTTGTATGCCGATATCCTGCAAGGTACCCACCACCGACTGTTCGTTTTCGACCAGCATATTGTAGGCCGAACCCGTAATGCGCTTGATATCTTCGGCATTGGTTAGCCGGGTGAGTTCTTCCTCCAGCGCTTCCTGTTCGCCGCCGGTCAATTCAGCGCGGTTGAATTCTTCCATCTGAAACTGGAGAAAATCCATTTCCCGCGTAGCGTTTTCGCTTTTGGCCGTCAAATCGGCGAGGCGGCGTTTGTCGGATTGCAATCGGCGGTAGGCTTCGGCGTATTGTTGCAGCAATTGCTTATTGCCTGCCAGTGCGTCGATCATCCTGAGTTGAAACGAAATCTGGTGGATATCGAGGGTATCAAATTGTTGGTGCAGATCGATCAGCGAGCCGCTAAGATCCTGGAGGACTTTGAGATTAACAGGCGTATCATTCACAAAAGCCCTTGACTTGCCGTTGGGCAGAATTTCACGGCGCACCACCACCTCATTGTCGTAATCAATATCGTTGGATTCAAAAAAATCCTTTAAATCATAAGCCCGGACGTCAAACAGGCCTTCCACTACGCATTTTTCGGATTCGTCATACAGCGCTTTAGAGTCTGCGCGTTGCCCCATGATCAATTCCAGGGCTCCGAGCAGGATGGATTTACCCGCGCCGGTTTCGCCGGTGATGATCGTCAGCCCCTCCGAGAACGTCAACTCGAGCAGTTCAATGATGGCGTAATTTCGTATGTGCAGACTCTTAATCATATGCAATTAAAGGTGTGAGCAAAAGTACGATTTTTTTTAAAAAAGGCGACAAGGTGAGAAGGCGTAACCGCCAACCAATACTTCAACCCAGCACAAACACATTCACCGTAATCAATCGGCCATTTTTTTCCTCGCAATTGCGCAGCGTTTTTTCTTTGGCAAAACCCAGCCCGGCAAGTAGTCGCTCGGAAGGTTTATTGCCTTTTTCCACCCAGGCTTCTATTCGGCGAGCATGGAGGCATTCGGTGCAAAAAGAAAGCATAGCTTCCAGGGCTTCGCGGGCGTAACCTTTGCCTTGTTCAGCGGGCAGGAGCCAATAGCCGATATCCAGGGAAGCAGTAGCGGGTTGGTAATGGGTAAAGCCGCAAGCGCCGATCAAGTTTTTTTCGCCTTGCCGGCAGACGGCCCACCACATACCGCTACGCTCGCGCCTGCATGATTCAATCCACTCCATATGCTCCTCCGCTTCTTCCAGTGTGTCGCAGTGGGCCGAATAATAGCGGGTAACGTCAGGGTTGCAGAGCCCTTCGAATAACTTATGGACATCGCGATGCTGGAACCCCCTCAATTCGAGGCGATTGGTGAGCAAGACAGGGAATCGGCGCCAGGGGTCGGGAAAGGCATTCTCCATAGCCAATAACGGGCGTTGTAGCAGAAAGCTTTAAATAGGCTCAGCCTCCAGCAATTCGCACAAGCGGAGGCCTTTGAGGTATAATTCGCTAATCTCTTTGGGCGACATGAGGTGATCCGACTTGTACAACACCATATAATAATTAACTCCTTCCAGCGACCAGCCTTTTTCGATAGAGAAGAATCGAAGCACATCGTCGTTCATAGTAGCCCTAATGTATTCTTCATCTTCGCCTTTTAGATAATAGCGGTTGGAAAATTCGGGGTGTTCTGCAAAATCGATATCTTTCATGCCCAGCCACTGGCCGATTTTGTGAAAAAACGTTTCGGGTTTCATCCAGAAATGGGGTAGGCCCAGGCGTTTTGACTGCACAAAAAACACCGTTTGGCGGTAAGTTTTGTGCGAATTGCCGGCATGAATAGTATACCTGTAGTCGAATATACGAACATCCGTTTCGAGCCAGGCATCCGGTTTGTGCAACACATTGGCGATACGCCTGGTAGTGCCGATTTTGAATAATTTAAAATCTTTCAAAAAGGGAAGCACCCCCCATTCTTCTTCTGGAAAAAACTGCATATCCAAATGCGCTGCCAACTGTTGGAGCTGCATAGTTCTGTTATCGCCTGCCATAATCCGGTATCGTTACCTGAAAAGCCAAAAATAGCAATATTCGACTATTTCAGGCAACGGGATGCAGCTCGTATTTCTGGAAAAGCGAACTGGCGTCGTGAATGGTATCAATAGTATCTACTTCCTCCGGCGACAAATAAATATTGAACCTGCTTTCCATTTCGGCAATCAGCAGCAGGCGGTCTACCGCGTCCAGGTGAAGATCATCGCCGAAACGGGTATAAGGATTGATTCGGGATGGAGGCACGTTGAGGCGCCAACTGATCAGATCTATGATGCGCTCTTGCGTACTGGCCGCAGCAGGTGTCGTTTCAAACAGGATATGATTTGTCATTAGCGAAAATTTTCTGGATTTCCTAAAGAACGAATGGCCAATAGATTAGGTTGCCTGATAATCCGCCATTTTTTTTATTGATTGATCATTGCCGGGAATACATCGACGAACAGCGCTTTTTCAGACGTTTTCGCAAACCTCTTTTTTTGAAAATAATTGCGAAAGAGAGCAACCTTGCGAGGTTTTCTACGTATAACGATTTTGAGCATATTGTTAATAAAAAAAGGGTACCACAACGTAAGCTGCGATACCCTTTCTACTTGCACTCATGAGATTATAATTCCTCCGGTCTCCCGGAAAAAAAGGGCGGCCAATTCAAACTTGGCCGCTTGTGGACTGGGATCAAAATTTGTTAGTAGCGGTCGTAAATAAGGAATTATAAGTTGCTAGTAGCGAGTCGTAATTAATAGTGTTTCATTGTGAGCGACAGTACAAAAGTCTTTCATTTATTTTTTCAATATAAGTACAATTTTATAACTTGCTGGCTTTAACGCACTACCCCCATTAAAATACAAACAACTAATTATCAGCATTTTAACATTTTACAGGCTATCAATTTCTGTATTTTAACACCAATTAATCGCGCACCCCCATGCAAGAAAGTCGCCTGGTACGGCATATTGAAGAATTATCTCCTAAAGACAGAGAGCGCTTCAGGCTGTTTGTGCAATCGCCTTATTTTAATCAGCACCAGCCTACTACCGAACTGCTCGAGACTATACTGGAGGCCATCCAATCCTCGCAAAACAATGGAAGCAGGCTGGACAAACAGCGGGTATACAAGCGCCTTTTTCCCAAGGAACCTTTCGATGAGCAGCAGCTATATAATGTAATGTCTTACCTGAAGAAATTATACCACCGGTTTTTATCGTATCAATTTTTTGAAAAAGAGGAATTTCAGGAAGATCTGCTCACCCTGGAAGCGGCATATGAAAGCAACCAGTTTGACTTGCTCAAAAACAGGGGCAGGCAAATGGAAAAGGCCCTGGCGCGCCACCCCCATCACAACAGCGATTATTACCTGGCCAATTACCGGCTATACTACCTGCTGGGTTATTACGGCGGCCAATACGAAGATCGTTCCAAACCGGAGTTATTCCAGCGCATGTTTGACCACCTCGACCGTTTTTATATTGCCGAAAAACTAAAAAACTGTTGCCACCTCACCGCCAATATGATGGTGATGAATACGCATTACGACTTCGGCTTCCTGGAATTGCTACTCCAATACCTGAGGGAAAACTGGCAGGCTTTTGAATCGGATGCCACGATTGTGCTCTACTATACCATCCTCATGAGCCTTAACGAGGAAAACAATCCCGAACACTACAACAAGCTGAAAGAAATCCTGGCTTCGGGTATGAATAACCTGTCGGTGAAGGAGCAGGGCGACTTATACGCTTTCGCCAACAACTACTGCATTCAGCGCATCAACCTGGGCGACAGCACCTACCAGTGGGAATTGTTCCAACTTTACAAACAGGGTCTCAAAACCGGGCTGATACTCGACAACGGTATTTTGTCGGAGTGGAATTACAAAAACATTACCTCGCTGGGCTGTAGCCTGAAAGAATTTGAGTGGACAGAAAATTTCATCCAGGAGTACAAAGATAAATTGCCGGCGCACCGGCGTGAAAATGCCTACAATTACAACCTCGCGCACCTGTACTACAACAAAAAAATGTACAGCGAGGTCTTGTCCGCCCTGCTACACGTTCAATTCACGGACGTCAAATACCACCTCAACACCACGTTCTTGCAATTGCGCACTTACTACGCCATGCGCGACACCGAGGCCTTGCTTTCGCTGATAGAAACTTTCCGCATATATGTGATCCGCAACCGAAAAATGACCACCGACCAAAAACGCGGGTATACCAACTTTTTGCGTTTTGCGAAAAAACTGGCCTTGCTCAAACACAACGCCACAACTTTCTCCAAAAAATCGCTGACCGAAAAACTCGACGCTTTATCTCGCAAAATAGAAACTACCGAAAATGTGATCAACAGGTACTGGCTATTGGAAGAATGCGGGGCATAAGCGTCCACCTATTCGCAACTTTAACTAATTTGGCCTGTAGAAGCTGTTGATGTATGAAAAAAACAAGTTTTACCCTTTGCTATGCCAT
This sequence comes from Saprospiraceae bacterium, assembly GCA_036741235.1. Taxonomy (GTDB): domain Bacteria; phylum Bacteroidota; class Bacteroidia; order Chitinophagales; family Saprospiraceae; genus JABWBR01. The sequence continues at coordinate 10,440 of DAINSQ010000126.1, forward strand.
CTTTTTGATCGGATTGCACAGCCTTTCAACCTTCGCGCAACAGGCCGCCGGGCCCGTCAAACGCGAGTTCAGAGCCGTTTGGATCTCTTCCATTGCCAACCTCGACTACCCCAAAAAGCCTACAGCAGAACGCGTTGCGCTCAGGGAAGAATATAAAAACCTGCTGGACCAATACCAGAAAATGGGCTTTAATGCCGTCATTGTGCAAATACGGCCTGCCGCCGATGCGCTTTTCCCCTCCAAACAAGCGCCCTGGTCGAAATACCTCACCGGCACGCAAGGCCGCGCGCCATACCCCGAATTTGACCCGCTGCAGTTTATGGTGGAGGAAACGCACCTGCGGGGCATGGAGTTCCACGCATGGCTCAACCCCTATCGCGCCACTGCCGACCTCGACACGGTTAGCCTGGCCCCTACCCATGCTTTCCGGCTGCATCGCAACTGGATTGTGCGCTATGGCAAAAGATTTTATTTTAACCCGGCCATCCCCGAAGTGCGACAGCATATTTCTGATGTGGTGGCGGAAGTTGTCGACAACTATGACATCGACGCTATTCACTTCGACGATTATTTTTATCCCTATCCCGAAAAGGGCGCCATACTGACCGACAGCGCTGACTATCGCTTCTTCGGATTCGGTTTCAGCACTATCGAGGACTGGCGCCGCAGCAATATCGATGCGCTGATAGAAACAGTAAGCCAACGCATCAAGGCATCAAAACCGCATGTCAAATTCGGGATAAGTCCTTTCGGCGTTTGGCGCAACAAAGACAAAGACCCGCAATTCGGCTCCGATACCCGCGCCGGCGTTACTTGCTATGACGACCTGTACGCCGATGTGCTGAACTGGATTCGCAAAGGATGGATTGACTATGTCATCCCCCAAATATACTGGAATATCGGCTATGCCCCCGCCGACCACAACACGCTGATCAACTGGTGGAGCACTATGGTGCAGGATTGCCACCTCTACATCGGCCATGCAGCCTATAAAGTGGGCAACAACAGCGAACCTGCCTGGAATGATCCCGCCGAAATACCCCGCCAGATCAAACTCAACCGCCGCACCGCCAAGTGCCTCGGCAGCGCCTATTTCCGCTCCCAATCGGTTTTGCTCAACCCCCTTTCACTGACCGACTCGCTGTCGCACTACTACGCATCCAAAGCCCTCGTACCCGAGATGCTCTCCCTGGAGCAACCACTGCCCGACGCGCCCAAATTAAAAACGATCTGGCCCAAACAAGGAAAAGTGAAGCTGCGCTGGAAAACCGGCCCCCGCGATAAAACCCGGCCACCCCGCTATTTTGTTATTTATCGCTTTGATGGCGACACCCCCGGCAATTTTGAAGACCCCCGCAATATACTCGCAATAACCCCCATGGGCGCCCAACCCCGCCAATTTAAATTTATCGACCCAACCGCTCAGGCCGGGCTGTTTTATACCTATGCCGTTACCGCCGTCAACAGACAACATTCCGAAAGCAAACCCAGTAAACCCAAAGCCATTCTCAAAAAGGAAAAAGGCCTTCGCTGGGCAAGGCTGGGAACGCCCCGGGAGGGAGGGGGAGAAGGAGAGAGAGTGAGAGGGAGGGATTTTTAATGCTGGATGTTGGATGTTCTTTAATTAATCAAACATCAAAAAATGATTACTCGCATTGCATACGCAATAGCAATTGCCGTTAGCTTTATCTCCTGTGCACAGGAATCGGCCCGGGAAGCAGGCTCGCCCGAACAGCACCGGCCGCGCCTGCATTTTACGCCTCCATCCAAGTGGATGAACGACCCCAATGGTATGGTATATTATGAAGGCGAATACCACCTGTTTTACCAGCACTACCCCGACGATATAGTGTGGGGCCCCATGCACTGGGGGCATGCCGTAAGCCGCGACCTGGTGCATTGGGAGCATCTGCCCATAGCATTGTATCCGGATTCTATCGGCTATATTTTTTCGGGTAGCGCGGTAGTTGACTGGAACAATACAAGTGGTTTTGGCCACGACAATACGCTGCCTATCGTTGCCATTTATACTTATCACAACATGGAGAGCGAAAAAGCGGGGCGCAACGATTTTCAATCCCAGGGCATTGCCTACAGCCTTGATAAAGGGCGCACCTGGACCAAATACCCCGGCAATCCGGTGATAAAAAGCCCAGGCATCCGCGATTTTCGCGATCCCAAAGTCATCTGGCACGACGCCTCCCACCAATGGGTTATGACCCTGGCGGCGGGCGATCACGTGCGCTTTTACACTTCTCCCAATCTAAAAGACTGGAGTTACGCCAGTTCTTTCGGCAAGCGCGAAGGCGCCCACGGCGGCGTATGGGAATGCCCCGATTTGTTTGCATTAACGCCGGAAGGCGAAGAACGTCGAAAATGGGTTTTGCTGGTAAGCATCAACCCCGGCGCCCCCAATGGCGGCTCGGGCACGCAATATTTCATAGGGCAGTTTGACGGCCAACAGTTTGTGCTTGATTCCGACCAGGATCCAGGCGTTTACAACTGGCTCGACCTGGGCCGCGACAACTACGCCGGCGTCACCTGGTCGGATATCAATATTAAAGACGGCCGCCGGATTTTTATGGGCTGGATGAGCAACTGGCAGTACGCTCAGCAGACGCCCACAACCAACTGGCGAAGCGCCATGACGCTGCCGCGCGAGTTGCAGCTCAAAAAAAGCCTCAGGGGCTGGCGCGTCTGGTCGCGCCCGGTTGTCGAATTAAAAACCCTTCGCGACAGCAGTTTTTCCCTGCCGCCACAACAACTTCAAGGCCACAAAGACCTGGAAGAACAGTTGGGCTTCTCCCCTACCCTGCTGGAAGCCATATTGGAAGTTGAATTGGGCGACAACTCCATTTCAGTATTCGGCCTGGAATGGCACAACGACCTCGGCGAGCGCTACAGCGTGGGTTATGATGCCGCGCGGGGTCTTTATTTCAGCGACCGCACCCAATCCGGCAAAGTCGGCTTTTCCGATACTTTTGCCCAAAATATTCACTACGCATCCCGCCAGGTGGCAGGAAATATCGTCAAACTCCACATCTTCGTCGATGTTGCCTCCGCCGAACTTTTTGCCGACGACGGCGCTACCTGTATGACCGATATTTTTTTCCCCTCAACAAATTATCATCGCTTGAGGTTTTTTGCCGATAACGACGCTGTGTCCATCCGCAAAGCCGAGTTTTTTTTATTGGCCCCGGCGCATTCTCGCTAGGATGTTGTGGGTTGTAGGTCGGTTGGTTTATAAGTTTAAGCGGTAACTATTTAGCAGGTATCAATTAACGCGGAAGCAATGAAGTTAAACTCAAGACAGATATTAACGGGTAGTTGTATCCGGAATTTAGTGC
>DAINSQ010000127.1:0-13740 GCA_036741235.1 Saprospiraceae bacterium
CACCGCGGCAAGCTAAACAAACCTCGGGCGCACCGCGGCAAGCTAAACAAACCTCAGGCGCACCGCGGCATAATTCAGACCCCCTTCATAAAAAGCATCGCTGCGGCCATATTCGTCGCCAGCGGGATATTGTGCACATCGCAGAGGCGCATCAGCATATTCACATCCACCTCGTGGGGATGTTTGCCCAGCGGGTCGCGAAAGAAAATCACCATATCTACCCGGCCCTCCACCAGTCGGCTCGCGATCTGGGCGTCGCCGCCGAGGGGGCCGCTTTGCATCTTCTCCACTTCCAGGCCTGCCCGCTCGAGGTGGGAACCGGTAGTGCCTGTGGCGATCAGTGAAATATTCTTTTGGCGAAACAACTCGATATGGTCTTTTACGAACCCCACCATATCTGCCTTTCTGCCGTCGTGTGCGATAATTGCAATGGTCATTGAACGAAATTAGCTAACCGATGTTGTTACATCGATTTCTTAATAAAATGTGAAAAGAGGGTTATTTAGGCTTTATCCGTCGGAAAACCCGTATTTTCGCCCCTATTTTAATGATTCTCTCATTTCAAACCAAGTTATAATGAAAAAACTGTTCGTTTTGACCCTTTTGACCGCACTAACGGTTACTTTGACACAAGCACAAATCAGAACGCCGCAACCCAGCCCGAGCTGTGAAATGAAACAGACGGTTGGCCTTACCGAAATTACGATCAACTATTCGCGCCCCAGCGCCAAAGACCGCGCTGTATTTGGCAAAGACGGCATCGTGATGTACGACCAGCCCTGGCGCACCGGCGCCAACTCGGCTACCAAACTGACATTCGGCGACGACCTGAAAGTCGGCGGCCAGGATGTTAAAAAAGGTTCCTATGCCATCATTACCGTGCCCGGCGCTGCGGAATGGAAAGTATCGCTCTACAACTACGACGGCGGCAACTGGAGCAGCTATCTTGAAAAAACAGCTGCTGTGAGCTTCGCCGTACCCGCTGCAAAACTGGGCAACAAAGTAGAAACCTTTACTATCGACGTTAACAACCTGCGCAACACATCGGCTACAATTGACCTGATGTGGGACATGACGAAGGTGAGCATCCCTGTTGAAGTGGAAGTAGACAAAAGAGTGACCGCCGATATCGACAAAGTCCTCGCCGGCCCCACCGCAGGCGACTACTACGCCGCCGCTTCCTACTACCACGACGCTGGCAAAGACCTCAACAAGGCGCTGGAGTGGATCCAGAACGCTACCGCCGGCGATAGCCCCGCTTTCTGGCAGGTGCGCCGCGAAGGCCTCATCCTGGGCGACCTGGGCCGCTACGATGACGCTATCAAAGCTGCCGAAAAATCGAAAATGCTGGCCGAAAAAGCCGGCAACGACGAATACGTTCGCATGAACAATAAGTCGATCGAAGATTGGAAGGCCAAGAAGGGCGGTAAGAAGTAATAATGTTGTGGGTTTGTTTATGGGTTTATATGTTTATGGGTTTATGGGCAACACGCTTATTCATAAACCTATAAACCCATAAACAAACCTACAACCTACAACCTACAACCTACAACCTACAACCTACAACCTACAACCTACAACCCACAACCTACAACCTACAACCTACTCCCGCTCATAACACCCGATATCGGGCATGGCGCCCCTGTTGTTGCCTTCGAGATCGATACTGATACCGGGCAGCGGAATGGCCTGGCCGAGGGCTACCGAAAGTGAATCGAGGTGATAATCGTTTTCAGTAGGGTCAATAAATACTTTGGTATCGCGGTTGCCGTTGATGCAGGGCAGGCACTGGTTGTCGAGGAATCCGGCGTAGATACCGCCCTGTGTGGTAAGTAGTTGGTCGACGCGCACCACGCAGTGCTCAAATTTGATTGAAAAAAAATCGGGAACCTGTCCCCCGGAAATATCGGCGAGTTCTATCGCATCGCGTCGCGAACCGAAAATAATACAATTCCGGAACCTGGCATTTAGCGGATAATCGACGCGCACCGTGCAAAAAAACGGATCGTCGTAACAATAATAATTGGACATACCGAGCGAAGAGGCGTTGACGCCATAGTTGGCGATCGTGCAGTAATCCAGCCGGTAGTCGCCGCCCTGAATAAATTGCACGGCATTGGCGCCGCACTGGTAAATCAGGCAGTTGCTGGCGTTAATCGAACTGTGAAAGCCCAATAGCCCGCTACTGGCGGTATTGTATATTTTCGTGTTAGAAATATTTAATTCTGCTGTCGAATCCACGTATACGCCGACAATCGAATTTTTAATCGTGGCGTATTCAATCACGTTATTCCTGCTGCCCTTGCCCAGAAAGATGCCGTTCCACTGGCCCGACTCCTCCTGAAAAGCTTCTTCGAGGCGGTCGCCCTGTATGACGACGGGATTGTCGGGTGTGCCCAATATCTTCAGGCTGCCATTTTCGAGTGTGTAGAGGATGCCGTCGTTAAAAATGCCGAAGATATCGTTGCGGGCAATGCCGCCGTGGACGTAGATGCGAGTACCGGCGGCAATTTCGAGGGTGCAGTCGTCGATAAATACTTCGCCGAAAATGACGTAGGGCTTGGGGTCGTCCCATTTGATGACGCCGTTGTTGCAGGTTAATTGCACGGGCACGCCTTTGTTGAAGCGGCTCGGGAAATAGTTGGCATTTTGCCCCCAGGCTTCCAGCAGGACTTCCTGGATATTGCCGTTGGTTTCGAACACGATTTTTTCTTCAATAACAAAAGGGCTCACCGACAGCGGTTGGTTGGGGTCGATGGTCACTTCTACAAACACGTAGATACTATCGTTGGCCCATACTTCCACGTCTTCGAGGCGCTCGCCGGGGCGACCGTCTACGTTCATGCGAAACGGCGAGTTGGCGCCGCCCTGAAGTTCAACGTGAGCGATGCGCACGGGGCGGTTATTGCGGTTGTAAACCTTAAAAAGCCGGGTAGCCGAGCCCAATTCGGTGAAGACGGTGTCAAAATGCAGCGTATCGAGCGAAAACTCGAGTTTTACGTTGCCGTCGGTGGTGAAATCGTCGTTGCGGTCGCAGGCAAACCAGCTTGCGATCATGGCCAGGAAGAGTAATGCGGGTGCAATTGCTTTCATTCAATAAAAATTTATCCGACGAATGTCGAAGCAGCACAAAAGTAGAACGAATTAGGGGGTAAACCTACGTTTGGCGGGCGAAATTAACACAATAGCGGACTATTAATGCTACTGCCAAGCCATTTGTCAGGAGTAGCTTTTCTTTTGTCAGTTGTAATTGTTATTGGCTATAAGTTACAAAATCAATAAGTAAATAGTCGCTTATTGTCGGATCAACGGCAAATACCTGCCCAGAGATTTTGTTTTCAATAGTCGCAAAATCATGGTCTTTGAAAAACGGTATTTTGAAATATTGATGAACATTAGTACCAAGAAAATATAGTTGTCCAACTTGCGGTTTTGCAATCCACTTGTGGTCAAGTTCATACTTTTTTAACAGGTAGTTGCAAGTAGTCGCAAAGAATGAAGCGTAACCTACGCAATGCGCTGTTTTGGAAGTTATGAGTATGTTAGGGTTGGAATTGTTTTTGTGGGCAGTAAAGTTAAGTTTTGCTGATGTAATTGAGAGTCCCAGTTTGATTATTTGCTCAATGTCGCGGTCTGAATATTTGTCGGCACTTGCGTTAATATAGCTGACAAGCTTGTCGTCAGTTGCAGAATAGGAAGCCCGCAGCCCAACCGATTTATACGTTACCAATTGTCTATAAAACCAACCGCGAAAGAAAAGACCAATAGCGGTCAGAATTAAAATTGTCAACGTGATCCGCTTAATAATTTTCATTTATCAGACGGAAGTTGGTTGAAATTACGCCTGGCGCAAAACTCGAACAGGCATTAGCGCTTTTCATTTCGTAAAGTGTTTTCTCCATACGCGTTCTTTCCAAAACAGGAATATTGAACCTGAAAGAAATATAGCTCCTGTCGCGATCCCAACCATTGTGTAGAATGGTTTTTCAGGAATTCTGACACTTAATTCTGATGCAAAAGCAGCATACAGTCCCAAAACAGAGTAATACATAAACCACAAATGAAATACGCTGTATTCTTGTCTGATGTTTTTAAGAAAAAGAGGAATCATTCCAGCTATTAGCGTCGCAAAACCAACAAGGGCCAAAATATGAAATACGCCGAATCTACCTGTCAAGTTGTAAATACCCAAGGCTGAGCCGCACACTAAAATCATGGAAGAAACATAAATATATCCGACCTGTTTGTGTCGTTTAGTTCCTTTGGGTTTGAGAATGACATAAGCTCCTGCAATCATTGCAATTAATGCGGTGATTAGGTGAAACCATCCCAGCGAAGTATTTACAAAATCATACATTGCTAAATTCTTTTGATTTGTTATTGAACATATTGTGCCACCAAATAATCAATGGTGTGTAAAGGCAATAAGTAACTCCGCTAATGACTGATGCCCAAATGAAAGAGAACTTATTGATAACAATTGTCAAAAGAATTGATAAAAGAGGAACGACAAACATTATCAGCAATCTTTTTTTCTGCGATGAAGTATAAAACTCTTCAAAGGCGTTTAAACTCAGTTCTTTCTTTAAAGTCAAGGCTCTCTGATAAAACAGGTATAAAATAAAATAAAGGGCAAATGCCGCAAAGCCGTAATAAATCATTAAGTAGGGAACCTGGTCGCCTTGAATATATACATTAATATCTGTTTTGAAAAAGTAATTGGTTAAAAACAAAGTTAAAAACCGAAGCGGATAAACGTAAAATATTACCAAAGCAATAAAAAAAGTATTTAATATAGTTAGTCTTGAGTCGTTTAAGGTGTAAATTTCCGAAAAGCTTAAATGCTCGTTCCAAATTAGAACAAGAAAAGAAATACTTATTAGAAAAGCAGGTAGCGTTTTGGTGAAGGTTAATAAGTCTCCGAATGAATTAGGATTAGTCAAATTGAAAATGAGCAAGGTTATAGCAATACCAAAAACCGCGTCGGTCAGGTTGTCCAGTCTCGAGGCATTTTCTCCTCGATATTTTATTCTCGGGTCGTGGCGTCTGTTTTTTAATACTTCATTTCTCATTGTCGCTTGTCTTTTATACCGTAAGCCGTTGAATCATCCCGACCTGTTGGAACGGGGCAAGTTGTGCCTACTTTTGATCTGCTGAATCTTGTCAGCCGGCTCCTTATATCAATTTATTAACGATCGTATACGCGCATCAACTCCAATTGGTGGTTGAGGTAGGGATCGTCGGGGCATAGCGACTGGGCGCGCTCCAGCAGTATTCGCGCGGTGCGGTAGTCTTTCCAGCGATAGTAATAGTTGGAAGAAGCGGCATAGGCGGTAGTGATCCAGTTGACGGCCCGGGGCGCCCCGCCGAATTGCGCCAGTGCGCTTTCGAAATCGGCCAGCGCCTTTTTGGCTTCTTCTTCGCGGTTGGCGTCAAAAAGGGTTTTGATCAATTCGGCGCGGTAGTATAATTCGAGGTCTTTGACAAGGGGGTGTTTGCCCAAAAAGGGATAGTGCGCAAGGTAGCGCTCCAGTTGCGCCAGCCCGGTGTCGCGGTTGCGCTCCTGCCGCAGCGATTGCACCAGCAAGCCGGCCAGCGCCTCGCGGATGACGTTGTCGTTGGGCCGGTGGCAGTACAGGCTGTCCAGACAAGGCAGGAGTTCCTGAGTTAATCCGTTGCGGGCGTAATATTTGGACATTTGCATAAAATACAACTCGCGCAGGGCGTCGGCCAGCGGGGCGCCGGCGCTGAGTTTGCCGCGCATGGCCCGGTATTGCTGGGTGAGCCGGTCGGCCTGGCATTGCTCGAACAGCGATTGGCCGGCAACTTCCAGAAACTGGCGCAATACCGCGTCGCGCACTTGCTGTACGGGGTGCAATTCGTATAATTCGAACAGGTAGTCGAGCCGCTTGCTTTCATCGCCTTCGTGTTCTTTGGCCAACTGAAAAAGGCAGGCGTAGCGCACTACTTCATGGCGGGGCACGCCGTACAGCGCCTGAGCTTGTTCAATGTGCGACAAAGCGTCGAGGTAGCGCTTGTTTTTATACAGGGCCAGCGATTGCTGGTAGTGTAGTATACTGGCCAGTTGCATGAGGCTGACGGTCTCTTTTTCGGGGCCGAAATACTTGTAAAACAAAGCTTTATCCGATTTGTCGTCGCGACCGGCCTCGTCGGTTAGTCCTATTTCCGTGATGAGTTTGAGGTAAAACTGTATAAACTGATCGGTGCTTTTGGCCTCCGAAGGCGCGTCGGCGTAAATAGCGGTGGGGTGTTCGTTGGGCCACATGATGAGGTATACCCGCGTAGGCTCAACCCTGATGATGTAAGGCAATTGCAATTGATCGAGCACAAGGGCGTATAAAGCGGTGGCTGTGGCGCTGTTGTATGCGCCCGATTTAAACAATTGCTCGAAGTGGGCGTAGCTGTCGTATTGTTTGAAATGACTCGCAGCGATGCGTTCGTTGAATAACTCGGCCGCTTTGCGGTTTTTTTTGTCCTCAATGCCGTTTTTCTTGAGATCGCGGGCCATCCGGGCTACTTCTCCGCTGATGTATTGGGCTGCATTTTCACTTTTGTTGCCTGTGCTGCCAAGTATTTGGTATAAAGGGGAGAAATTGCCGGCGTTAACGGCTGTCTCGTAGCCCGAAGATGCAAACCCGCCTTTGGGGGCAAACGGCGTTACGGGCTGGGCTTGTTGCGCCATAAGACTGTGTGCCGTCAGCGCAAGGATATAAATAGTGGCGATTATTCTCATAAATGTTGTCTCAACCGGGGCATTGGTTATTTGAAGTCCCGAATATATATATTTAAAACGATACCGTTATGATATAGGTTTGTCGCTGCGCAAAAGAAACGATTCCATAGTCATGAAAATTGCCAATAACCCGTATTCCAGCCCCAATACGTACCAATTTTCCCGGTAAGGCGTGTAGGAGTAGTGGATGTAAGATAAAAAGATCAATGCGGACCAAACCAGCGGAAATAGCCGGCGGGTAAACAGGCTCAAGACAATGGGCATGACGAGGTACCAGGGATGCACGATAGCGGCAAAAAAAAGATAAACGCTGCCGGCCAGCAGCCAGCGGTCGGGAAGGTCTTCCCAGCGGCGCGACGTTTCCCACAATGCAGTAAGTAAAATGTACAAGGTAGTGCATAATGCCAGCGTAGGGCCTATGGCGTCTATCTGGTTGTAGCCGGTACTGCGGTAGCCTATCCAGCGGGCTATGTAGTAGATGCCGGCATTAAATTCGAATTGCTGGAAGTACAGGTCGAGGCTGTTGCCAAAATGTGCCAAGACCGGCCCGCCTCCAAGCATCGGCAGGAACATCAAGGCCAGCAATACGCCCAATAAACCAAAAAAGCGGATATTTTGACCGATGTTGAGGCGGCGCAACAGGAAGGGCAGCAACATGAGCGGCAGCAATTTGGTCGCTATCGACAGGGACATGGCCAACGCCGCCCGCGGCATTTTTCCGGCTAGCAGGGACTGCATCGACCACAACAGGAAAAAAATCATTAAGCCTTCAAAATGCAGATTGCCGGTGATTTCCATGATGATAAGCGGATTGAGCGCATACCACACGACCCGCTGAGGCGAATAACCAAAGCGGGGCAGTAAAACTGGCAAGAGCCGCAATACGCCGTATTCGCCGGCTATAAGCAAGGCCCGCATAAGCACGGTAGGCGCCCAGTCGCCGGTAGAAAAAGGCAAGCACGACAACCAAAAAACGGCCTGCGCAACGGGCGGATAGATCGTATAATTCATGCCCGAATTGAGCTTGGCAAACAGGGTCCAGTCCAGCCCGGGTACCGATTTGCCACTTTCCAGCCATTCGAGCGGGGTATACAGCAATGGGTTGACGCCCTGCAGCAGCAGCCGGCCATCCCAGATGAAGCGATAAACGTCGTTGGACAAACCCGGCACGGAAAACAGCAGCGCCAGCCGAAGCAGGATGCCGAGTTGCCGGTAAAACGGCCAGGTACCGGCATCCGACCAGCGGCATGCCAATAGATACAAGCCGGCAAAAAGGCCGTATAGCGCAATGAGTTGCACAAATTGTTCACGGGGCGTAAAATACCCCAGCGCAATAGTCAGCGCAAAAAGCGCAACAGCAAGAAGTCCGTGACGAAAAGCTGGAATGGGAACGATATGGAGTGGGAAACGGCGCAGCAAAAGCGGAAAAAAATTATGGTGAACGGACATACCAACCGCTCAACCTCCTACCCTTGCTGCGTTTCCACCCTGGGGGAGTTCGGAAGGAGCTGGCTGTACGCCGCTCACCGGGGGGCAAAATTAGCATAAATTTTTAAATCGCCAACTGCTTATCGATCTTTATCTTGTTTTCCAAAAAGGAACCCCAACGAAAACAAAAATCGCGAGGGCGTATTGTCGAAATTGTAATCTCTGCCAAAAAACGTAATATGGTCTCCAAAAGCGCTGAAATTGCCCTCATAGCGCACATCGAGCATCAGGCGCCACAGGTCTACGCCGGCGCCGGCCTGCCAGCCGAAAGTAAACGACTCGTAGCGGTCTCTGAACCCTTCAACATCGGTGAGATCAGAGACGCTGCTAATAAAAACATGGCCCACCGGGCCCGCCTGGATGCGGAAAACCCCCAATTTGACCCCTGCAAGCACCGGAATATCGAGATTCTGGTATTTTTCCTCGCGAATGCCGCTGTTGCCCGGATTTTGCAGGTCGTCGAGCTGGTATTCTGCACTCGATGAATTAAAATTGATCTCGGGTTGCAAAATGAATTTGTTTTTTTGCCACCTGACTACAACGCCGCCGTGGATGCCGTAATTGGCGTCTTCCAGCGCCAACCGGAAACGCTGGGCGCCCCCGGGTTCAAGTATGCTGAGGTCTTCTCCTTTGATATCAGTGGTGCTGAGTCCTATCTTCAGGCCGACACGAAGCTGGGCTTGCGCGGCCAATGCGCCCGTCAGCAGGATGACAATAATGAGCAGTTGATTTTTCATGTCTCTTTGAAGTTTATGTTGTAAATAATACACACTTATCATAACACCGGCCAAAGTATCCTGTTCGTATAACGGTCGATAGCGATTAATGCGTATCTTTGGCCCTGTTCCTTATGCGCAAAGTTACAAAATCCTATATTGCGCCTCAATAGCGACATCAGGTACTATGAATATCAAGTCGGCTACATATATCGGCAGTTTCCCGCGGGAAGCCGGCTGCCCCAAAGACGGCAAACCGGAATACGCGTTTATCGGCCGCTCTAACGTGGGGAAGTCCTCCCTTATCAACATGTTGTGCAATCGCAAGGAACTGGCCAGGGTGTCAAATAAACCCGGAAAAACCCAGAACCTGAATTTTTATTTGATCAACGAAGCCTGGTACCTGGTCGATTTGCCCGGCTACGGATATGCCAAGGTTTCGAAGAAAACCCGGGAGTCTTTTGAAAAGATGATTGAACAATATTTGTTGGAACGAAAGAAATTGCAATGCGCTTTTGTGTTAATAGACGCCAACATCCCCCCGCAAAAAATTGATCTTGAATTTGTCAACTGGCTGGGGGAGAAAGGCGTTCCCTTTGTATTGGTTTTCACAAAAACCGACCGCATGTCGAAATTGCAAGGCCAGCGGCAAGTCGATTTGTTCAATAAAGCATTAAAGGAGAATTGGGAAGCGCTGCCGCCCCATTTTATTACTTCGGCAGTTGAGCGAACCGGGCGCGACGCCCTGCTCGATTATATCGCTGAAATCAATAAGGCCGATGAGTGAGGGTACCAAAATATATCCGCAGGTGATCCCCGATATTGAGGATTGGCCCATATATAAGTTGCACGACGACCGCCGTCGCTTTGTGCAGGAAATTGACGAGTTTACGCTCAACCGTTTGCTGCGCAAATCCACGGCCGAACTGAGCGACCTGATCGCCAAAACGATCTTCATGGAGCGCATCCGCATCAAGGAGGAGCCCTGGAAGGTCGACCCCCCCAACGAGCGGCAGTTTTGGAAGCGTATTAGCAAAAAACTTGTTTCTACATCGCTTGACCGAAGCGAAATGGAAGCCGCCAAAAGCAACGAGGAGATCCTGCGGCTCATCATCCACCGCTATTCAGAAGAAATCGTGGGGACTTTCGGCATTAAAACCTTTCTTTTTGCCCGCCGGTTTCTTACTTTTTTCTTTACCCGGCTGCTCAATGCCATTAGCGCCAAAAATATATCGGGTTTGTGGGGCGTGCGCAAACAGTTGGCCGATCATATGATTGTGCGCGGACAGGTGGAGCAAGTACGAGAATTGATGAAAAAAGGCACGGTAGTGCTGGCGCCTACCCACTCCAGCAACCTCGACTCTATTCTCATCGGTTATGCGCTTGATATGTTTGTGGGCTTGCCGTCGTTTTCCTACGGCGCCGGGCTTAACTTGTACAACACGGGTTATACCGCTTATTTCATGAACCGCCTGGGCGCATACCGGGTAGACCGGCGCAAGAAAAACGCCATATACCTCGAAACGCTCAAGGCTATGTCCAACCTGTCAATACAGCGCGGCACCAACAGTCTGTTTTTCCCCGGCGGCACCCGCTCGCGCTCGGGCGCTCTCGAAAACAAATTGAAACTGGGACTGCTGGGCTCCGTAATGGAAGCGCAGCGCTCTTTGTATCAAAACGGTAAGGACGTCAAAATATTCATCGTGCCGCTGGTGTTGTGCTACCACTGCGTGCTCGAAGGGCAATTTCTCATAGAACAGCAACTGCGGCAAATGGGCAAAGAGCGCTATCTCAAAGCCCATGAAGAGCGCTACAGCTTTTGGAATGTACTCAAATTTACCTGGCTGTTTTTTTCAAAGGGAAACGAGGTGACTCTCTCTTTCGGCCAACCCATGGACGTGCTGGGCAACCCCGTTGATGAAAACGGCAATAGCTGCGATAAATATGGCAACCCTATTGATGTGAAGTCTTATTTTATTACCAACAACAAAATCACCGAGGATTTACAGCGCGAATCAGAGTATACCAAAATGCTGGCCGACAAAATTGTGCATCGCTATTACAAGGATAATGTGGTATTGAGCAGTCATATCACTGCTTTTTTGGCTTTTGAACTGCTCAAACGCCAGAACCTCAAACTCGATTTATACGGCGTTTTGCGATTGCCCGAGGAAGAATACATTTTTCCCATGGATCAGCTCGAAGACGCTATGCAACAATTGCTGGTTGTGTTGTTCGAAATGGAAAATAACGGCGATATCCAATTGTCGGAACGACTCCGGTTGCCCATTGAAGATATCATCAAAGACGGCGTTATGCGTTTGGGGACCTACCATGTGGACAAACCCCTGCGGTTTAACAAAAAAGGGCAGTTGGTAAGCGATAGTTTCAATTTGTTGTATTTTTATCACAATCGCCTCGACAATTACGATTTTCACAAAAAGATCAATTGGAAAAAAGTACCCGACATGGAAGTGTTAGAGGAAGGGATTGTTTAATGACGGCTAAGTATGAATTTCATCATATTCGATTTGGAAGCCACGTGCTGGCAGGGGCGTCCCCCGACCATGGTACAGGAAATCATCGAGATCGGCGCTGTCAAACTCGATAGCTATGGCGATGTACACGGTACTTTTTCGCGTTTTGTCAAACCGGTTATTCATCCCCAGCTTTCGCTATTCTGTCAGCAGCTGACTACGATCAGGCAATCGGATGTTGATCGCGCCGCTACTTTCCCTTCCGTTGTTGAAGATTTCCAGGATTGGGCCGAGATGTTTGATGAAGATTACTTGTTGTGTTCCTGGGGTAGTTTTGATAAGAAAATGCTGATCCAGGATTGCCGCCTGCACGATATTGAAGAAGAATGGGCTGAGCACCATATTAATCTAAAGCAACAATACCACGATATCAAGCGCCTGCGAACCCGTCGCGGCCTCAAATCAGCCCTCAATGCCGAAGGCCTTGAATTTACCGGCACGCCCCACCGGGGCATCGATGACGCCCAGAACCTGGCCAGGATTTTCCTGAAATACCTGGATGTGTGGAGGTGGTGACCCTCATCGTTTCTCCAATGCGATCACCACGCCTACTGCGTTTTTATCCCTGGTATTTGCCTGGAATGCAATCGTCTTTCCTGCCTGGAATTTGACATCTGTAATGCGTTGATTGGCCAGCGTTTCGCGCAATTTGCCTGCGTAGGTGCGTTGCGTACTGGTATTCAGGGCGCTGTTAAACTTCTTGAAATCGATAGCTGTTTTAGACACCACTATCGCCATATAGTCGGTGGCGCCGAGTTCGTCGGCTTTCATGGAATAGTCTTTGGGAAACAGGCGGGTGCCGGTAATGCCGCAATATGGCGAGTGTTTATCGGTATACGGGAACAACACATAGCTGGAGCCGTCGGTCTCTTGTCCAAATACATAAATATAGCATTCAATAGAATTAGCTACCAGCACCTTGAATTTATCGCCTTTGCGGATGGGTTTAACCGTTTGAAAGACAATGTCTTCTTTTTGTTGTAGCGCAATTGTGCTTTGGGTATTAATATCGAGCAGGCCGAATTCTACGGCCATTTTGCCGGGGTCAAATTGCTGGGCGCCGCCCATCGGGTAGAGGCCGTAGGCTTCTTTCACAAAATGCTCAAAATCGGGGTAGCGCACCCAGGCAAAGCCGCGGTCGCCCCAGCCTTCCCCCCAGCTGTTCATAAGCTGAAAAGCGCCGCCTTCCATGTTGTCGTCGTATCCGATTACGCACATAGCATGACCGCTGTAGCCCGACATAGCGTAGTCGCGTCGGGAGGGGAACCACATTTTCTGGTTGTTCATATTGGTCATAAACGACCCTCCCACCATCATGCCGATGACCACCGGCGCGCCCTGAGCCAGGTTTTGCTTGATGGCCATAATGTCGGGCGTATAGTTGTCGTGGTTGAGTGTGAGCCGGTTATAGCCTTTAATGGTAAACTGTCTGCCTGCCTCCATGGCGCGGTTGCTGGGGTAGTTGTCGCAGGTGCTGTCATCGTAGCCAAATTGCTTGAATGGCAGGGCGCCGCGGTCTTTCATGGTTTTCATGGCTTCAAGCATATAGGCGCCCTGGCAGCCTTCGAGCGCGATCTGGTTGTAGAGGTAAGCCGGGCTGAAAGCGACGCTGTTGGGGTCGTTGCCGGAAGCGCGCGCCTGGAGGATGGTGCGCGCGGCGTAGGCGCTTGCCCAGCCAACGCAGGAACCCTGGCGGCCCTGATGAAGCGGCCGGGGGCAGTACTGTCGCAGGGAAACAGCTTTGGGCAGACTATTTCCGCTATAGCCGTAGGCCAGTGGTTCGAAAACCTCCGCTTTGTCGAAGCGCTCCTGGTCGAGCGTAGCGCCCAGGCTGTAGGCGTCTTCCGAAGGCATACCGCCCCCGCCGCCCAGCATTTCCTTGCCGCCGAAGAAGAAATACCACGCCGCTCCAATAACAAGCAGCGGGATAATCAATTTGGGCCGTTTAAACACGAATAACAACAGTAATGGCAACAATTTCAACAGCGAATTGCTCCCCGAGCCGCCCTGGCCTCCCTGCTGTCGTTTTCCACCCCCGCCTTCCTGCGGGTCTTTTTCCATTCTGATTGGCATATCCTGGTCGGTTGTCAGTTGTGAGTTATTGGTTCTTTTGTCTGTTTCAAAAGTAATATTAATACGAGAAAACCCATAATTGATGTGCTAATTTGCTGATGTGCTAATTTGCTAATTTGCTGATGCGACCGAAGGCTAACGAAGTGAGTCCCGATTGAAAATCGGGGGAGTC
>DAINSQ010000128.1:0-13668 GCA_036741235.1 Saprospiraceae bacterium
CATACCGGGTTAGCCGAGGCCGGCTGAGTTTGAGGGAGGGAGTGTGAGAGTGTGAGAGTGAGGGAAAGTCCAATAGTCACCCCAAATCGCCCCCTCGCCCCCTCGCCCCTTGCCTCGCACAGTTCCCTTATCACTGCACCGGCATAACGCTCAGTTGCTTCAATTGCGATGGATTGCTGAAGTCAAACTGGTAGATGCCGTCCTTACCGGTAACGATAGCTACTTTGTTGAACGGCAGTCCAATAACATCAAAGGTATTAAATCCGGTGATATGCGACAATTGCCGCTGCCCTATTTTATCCCACTCGCTTACGTCAAAAGCCTTCAACCCCTGATCGCCTTCGCACAACAGCAGCGTGTTGTCAACGACAGAGAGGCCGTGCGGATTGTGCATCGGGTATGTTTTCAACAGCCGGGGGTTGGTAAGTTCGCTAACGTCTACGACATCCAACTGGTTGTTGAAAGTCTGACATGTGGTGCCGTTGCGAAGCGTCACATAGGCCAGGTTGCCATCCACAAAAACGGGGTCGCAGGCGCGGGCATGTTGGAAAATCGACATAAACTGCGGCTGCAGAGGGTTGCTATTGTCGTATATGTGCATGCCGTCGTTGGCGCCGATAAAGAGTTTGTTTTCGTAGGGGAAGATAGTTTCAATACCCCAGCCGAGATTGACTGTAGTAGCCAACTGGGGTTGAGTTTCGTTGGTCAGGCTAAATACCCGAAGGCTGTAGTCGTCAACTACATACAAGTGATTGGAGGCCAGGGTAAATCGAGCCATAGAGCCGCCGAAGCCGCCCGTTGCCGCACTGGCATTCTGAGGAGCTGCGCCGTCAAAGTTGTTAGCTACAAACAAAACGCCTGTATCTTCCAGCCAGAAATTGCGGCCCCAGTTAGGCGATTCGCAAGGCACTTGCTGGGTTACCTGGCTGGGCTCGTAATACACCAGGTGCCCCAGTTCGGCATACAAGCCGTAAGAGGGGAAAACATCCTGGGTTCGACTAACAAACTGAGGCGACTGCGGGTTTTCGACATTCATGGTGACCAGGTCGACGTAATTATCGGCATACAGCAGATTGCCATTCACCACCATATCCACATTGCCAGGTATCTTGATAAACGAAACAGGTTGCGGGTTTTCCGGATCCTGGTTGTCAATAATGTGTATACCTTCATGGTATTCATTCACATACAAATAACGACCGAAGACGTAAATTTTTCCCGGGTGTTTCAAAGCGCGAGGGGCTTCGGTCTGAATGTCATTGCGCACTTCATCCATTTTGATATACACGGGATTGTACACCGTATAGGTCATCACAGAATCGCAGGAATCCTTGAGGCAGGAGCTGAGCGTTCCCGCGAGTGCCAGCAGTAAAAAGCCGGAAGTAATAGACAGTTTCATAGGCGTTGTTTTGTTATTGTCTGGTTAGACGGACCTTTAAGCTAAAAAGGTTGGGTAATAAACGCCGTTAGGGTTAAATTTGTGATAATTATTTCAAAAACAATAGACGTATGAAAAGTCATCGCCTGATCAGCCTGCTTGCGCTGCTTTGGTTTCCCATTGCCGCCGCACTGGCGCAACTCACCATCAAAATTACCGATGTTCCCGACAATACGCCGGCTGCCGCGTCGATATACATTGCCGGCACTATTAATAACTGGGATCCCGGCAACGCCAATTATATCCTTGCCAACAACAACGACGGCACTTACCAGATTACGCTGAATATCCCGGCCGGCACGATCGAATTCAAGTTTACCCGCGGTAGCTGGGCCACCGTAGAAGGCAATGCCAACGGTACTTTTTTGCCTAATCGCACCTTGACTTACAATGGCGGCCAACAGTTGGCGCAGCTAACCATTCAAAGCTGGGAAGACCTGGGTACTGGCGGAGGAGGCACTACCGAAGACAATGTGAGCGTCTTGAGTTACGATTTTTACATGCCCCAGCTCGACCGTTATCGCCGGGTGTGGCTTTATCTGCCGCCCGACTACGACAACTCGGGCAAGCGTTACCCGGTATTATACATGCACGACGGGCAAAACGTGTTTGACGCCACCACCAGCTTCGCCGGCGAATGGGAAGTTGACGAGTCGCTCAACGAGCTCTTCGGCAACGGCGACGACGGGGTGATCGTGGTGGCCATCGACAACGGCGGCGCCAACCGCATCAATGAGTATTCGCCCTGGGTGAACCCCCAATACGGCGGCGGACAAGGCGATGAATATACCGAATTTATCGTGGAAACCCTCAAACCCTATATCGACGAGCACTACCGCACGCTGTCCGACCGCAATAACACCGGTATTATGGGGTCTTCGCTGGGCGCGCTGATTTCGATGTACGCCGCTATCGAATACCAGGAGGTGTTTGGCAAAGCCGGCATTTTTTCGCCGGCGTTTTGGTTTGCACCCCAATGTTATACGCAAGTGACCACAACCGGCAAAGAACAAGATATGAAGTTTTACCTGCTGGCCGGTCAGTTGGAAGGCAACGGCTCGGTAGTAACCGACTTGAATAATATGCGCACTACCCTGCTTAATGCAGGCTTTTTGAACAACGAAATTTACTACGTCACCCACTCCGACGGCCAGCACAGCGAGTGGTACTGGGCCCGCGAATTTCCCGACGCCTACGAATGGCTTTATGCCGACGCCGTGGCCGTTGGCACGATCGATCCCAACAAACCGCTCAGCATTACGCTTTCACCCAACCCCGCCGACAGTATTTTGCAGGTCAACAGCAGTCGCCCGCTGGTGTCGCCCAAAGTCGCTATCTATGCCGCCAACGGCAGACTGGTGCTCCCCCCTACCCCATTCGCCGGTACTTCTTTTGGTATCGACTTTTTGAGCCCCGGCGCCTATATTTTTGAAATTCAGGAGAAGGGCAAGGTAGTGGCAACGCAGAAAGTAGTGGTGAGGTAAGGGTGGTTCGCGGTTGTAGGTTCTAGGTTGTAGGTTGTAGGTTATTCAAAACCTACAACCTACAAACTACAACCTACAACCTACAACCTACAACCTACAACCTACAACCTACAACCTACAACCGATCTGCTACTGCAGGCAAGTGCTTTTAACATAATTTTAAGCCTTTCAAATTTTTGCTACTCCTGAAAATCAATTACTTTTATCAAATTGCTTTAATCTAATCTACTATCACCAATATGGCTGTCTTCAATCTCAATATCAACGGAAAAACACAACAGGTAGACGTTGACCCGGCCACTCCCATGCTATGGGTATTGAGGGATCACCTCAACCTGGTAGGCACCAAATACGGCTGCGGCGTTGCACAATGCGGCGCCTGTACCATCCACCTGGAGGGTATCGCCATGCGCTCCTGTCAGTTGCCGGTTTCTCAAATCGGTAACCAGGCCGTGACTACCATCGAAGGTTTATCGGAAAACGGCGATCACCCCGTGCAAAAAGCATGGCTCGAACACGACGTAGCCCAATGCGGCTATTGCCAGGCCGGGCAGATCATGAATGCCGTCGCACTGCTGAAGGCCAACCCCAACCCCAGCGATGCGGAAATCGAAGCCGCCATGAACGGCAATATCTGCCGCTGCGCCACTTATACCCGGATCAAGGCGGCGATTAAGGCAGTGTAAGATGACTGTTGGACTGTTGGACTGTTGCGTAAACCGATAAACGAACTGACAAACCTACAACCTACAACCTACAACCCATAACCGACAACGGCCGCTGGGTTTTCCAAAAATTAAAATCATTTCGCGATGACAATCGTAAAAACAACATACGGCAGGCGTTCTTTTTTGAAAATCACCGCCATGGCAGGCGGCGGCATGGTACTTGGCTTTAGCTGGCTGGCCGGCTGTAAACCGCCTGCAGATGAAGTGCTGGAGTTGCCCAAAGAGTGGTTTAACATCAACGGTTTTCTGAAAATCGGCGAAAACGGCGTGGTCACCATAATGTCGCCCAACCCCGAAATCGGACAAAACGTAAAGACCTCCATGCCCATGATCGTGGCTGAAGAGCTGGACGTCGACTGGAAAAAGGTTATTGTAGAACAAGCGCCGCTCGACACATCTATTTTTACCCGGCAGCTGGCCGGCGGCAGCCAGTCGATCCGCCAGGGCTGGCAAAGCCTGCGTATGGCCGGCGCTACAGCCCGGCAGATGTTGCGGGAAGCCGCAGCCAAGGCATGGCAAGTGCCCGTAGACGAAATCACGACCGAAGCCGGCGTTTTACACCACAAAAACAGCGGCAAATCGGCGGGTTACGGCGAAATGGCCTCCGCCGCCGTTAGCATCCCCGTGCCCGAAGAAGTACAACTCAAAGACCCCAAAGATTTCAAGATCATCGGCACCTCCCGCAAAAACGTGGACGGGCTCAAAATTGTGACCGGGCAACCGCTGTTCGGCCTCGATTACCGCCGCGAGGGCATGCTCATTGCCATGATTGCACACGCGCCTACTTTTGGTATGAAACTCAAATCGGTTGACGATTCGGCGGCCAGGTCAATGCCCGGTATCAAGGACATTTTTACCATCAATACCTATCAGGACGACTACGAAAAGCAGTGGAGCGATACCGCCGCTTTTAACGAACTGGTAGTGGTGGTGGGCAATACTACCTGGGAGGTGATGAACGCCAAAAAAGCGCTGAAAATCGAATGGGAGAAGGTCTCGGAACCCGAAAATACCGGCGACCATTACAAAAAAATGGCCGCACTGAATGCCAAGCCGGCCACTTTGCTGCGCAAGGACGGCAACCCGGAGGCAGCCTTTAAAAAAGCAGCCAAGGTTATTGAGCGCACCTATACCGCCCCCTACCTCGCCCACAATACCATGGAGCCGATGAATTTCTTCGCCCATGTGACTGCCGACAAGGCCGAACTTGTAGGCCCGGTACAGACCCCCGAATTCATGGAAAAATCGGTGGCCGCCCGCCTCGGATTGCCCCTGGAGAAAATCGACATCCAGATGACACGCCAGGGCGGCGGCTTCGGGCGCAGACTATACGGCCACTTTGTGGTGGAAGCTGCCCTCATTTCTCAAAAAATGAACGCGCCGGTCAAGCTGGTCTACACCCGCGAAGACGACATGACTTTCGGCACTTACCGCCCGGCTTATATGGTTACCTATCGCGCCGCTTTGGATGCCGATAATAAGCTCATCGGTTTTCATGTGCGTGGCGGCGGCACACAAGACAGCCCGGTTCACGCCAACCGATTCCCGGCGGGCGCCATAGACAACTACCTCGCCGAAGAATGGATTTTAGACTCCAATATCTCTACCGGCGCCTGGCGGGCGCCGGGGTCTAACTTTATCGCGGGCGCCGAGCAGTCGTTCCTCGACGAGGTGGCTGAGGCGATGGGCAAAGACCCCATCGATTTGCGCCTCGAATTGCTCAACCGCGCCAAAACAAACCCTGTGGGCAAGGACAACGACTACGAAGCCGCCCGTTATGCCGGCGTGCTGGAGTTGGTGCGCGAAAAATCGGGATGGGGCAACGAGCAACCCAACGTCCACCGCGGCGTTTCAGCGTATTTCTGCCACAATTCCTACGTGGCGCAAGTGATGGATATCGTGATGGAAAGCGGCAAACCTGTGATCCAAAAGGTGCACTGCGCCGTTGATTGCGGCATGGTCGTCAACCCCATTGCCGCCGTTAACCTTTCAGAAGGCGGCATCGTGGACGGCATCGGCCACGCCATGTACAGCGCGATGACTTTCAAGGACGGCACGCCGGAGCAGAGCAATTTCGACAAGTACCGGCTGATTCGCCACAGTGAAGCGCCCAAGGCTATCGAGGTGCATTTCGTAGATAACGGCATTGACCCCACCGGCCTGGGCGAACCACTAAACCCGCCTATTATCGGGGCGCTGGCCAACGCGCTGTACCGCGCTACCGGAAAAAGGGTGTACGACCAGCCGTTTATGGCAGACCGGAGGGTGCCGGGGTAAGCGAAGGAGCATAACGAGTAGCCGAGGCAGGCTGAGTTTGAGGGTGAGAGGGTGAGAGGGTGAGAGGGTGAGAAAGCAAAAATCGCCCCCTCGCCCCCTCGCCAAGTCGCCCCCGCCTGCGCACAGTCGTCGCACTAATTACCTATACAACACCAGCGCGCTCGTAGCGGCCACATTAACTTGTCCGCCGGAGGCCTTACCCAGGCCTTTCTCATCAACGCCGGCGTCGTTGACGGCGATGGTCCAGTTGCCGGCAGGTATCGTCATTTTCTTTGCCGCGGCATTGCCGTTGTAAATCACCAGTATTTCCTTCCAGGCATCGCCGTTGGCGTTGTCTTTGAGGCGGTAGGCCACCAGGTTATTCTCTTGTGTATCGAGGAATTCGAGGTGTTTTTGGATCAGCGCAGTTGACGGCATGCGGAAGGCGGGGTGTTTTTTGCGCAAAGCAATCAATCCTTTGTAATAATTCACGACGTCCTTGTACTTGGCCTTGCGCGACCAGTCGAAGCGGTTGATCTCATCGGGCGATTCAAAGGAATTTTCCACGCCGTTTTTGGTGCGCAGCATCTCTTCGCCGGCGTGCAGAAAACTTACGCCCTGCGAGGTGAGGACGATGGCCGCCGCCAGTTTATTCATGCGAATGCGGTCGGCTTCAGAAGCATCGGGATTAGCTACGGCTATTCGGTCCCAAAGGGTGTGATTATCATGGCACGACTCATAGGTAATCGTCTGGTAAGGCTCCGGCGCCCAAGGCGCTTTGGAATAATTCACCGAATCGTAGTTGACCTGCGGATGCTGCGTAGAGGCCACCACGCCAAATTTGATACTTTCTTCCAATCCCGGTTTGCCGCTGATAAAACCTTTTTCGGTGGGGGTAAAAACGTGGCCCTTAATGGCGTCGCGGATATCGTCGCTGAATGCCGCTACTTTATTCAGTTTCAGCACATTGGCCTTTAGCGCGCGCAAGCTGTCGGGCAGCGGGCTGCCGCCGGCGGTCCAGCCCTCGCCATAAATAAAAATCGTGGGGTCAATGGCGTGCAGGGCCTCGCTCACCTGGTTCATGGTTTCTATATCGTGAATGCCCATGAGGTCGAAGCGAAAGCCGTCAATATGGTATTCCTGGGCCCAGTATTTTACCGACTCAATAATAAATTTGCGCATCATGGGGCGATCGGAGGCGGTTTCGTTGCCGCAGGCGGAGGCATTGGAAAACGAGCCGTCGGCGTTTTGGCGGTAGTAATAGCCGGGCGCCAACAAGTTAAAATTGGAGGTCTCGGTGACGCCGGTATGGTTGTACACAACGTCCATAATCACGCGCAGGCCTTTGTCGTGCATAGCCTTCACCATCTGCTTGAACTCGCGGATGCGCATGGCGGCGCCTGTAGGGTCGGTGGCGTAGCTGCCTTCGGGTACGTTATAGTTTTGGGGGTCGTAACCCCAGTTGTATTTATTCGCTTCGAGTTTGGTTTCGTCAACTGACAAAAAGTCATAAACCGGCAGCAAGTGAACGTGCGTGACACCCAGATCGCTGATATGATCAATGCCGGTAGACTCGCCCTGCGGGCTTTTTGTGCCGGTTTCGGTGAGTCCCAGGTATTTGCCTTTGTTTTTAATACCTGATTCGGGGTGGATTGACAGGTCGCGAACGTGCAGTTCGTAAATAATAATATCGTTAAAGCCTGCCAAAGAGGGCTTGCGGTCGTTTTCCCAGCCCTCGGGGTCGGTCTCGCGCAACTCAATGATCATAGCGCGTTTGCCGTTGACGCCGACGGCTTTGGCGTAGGGGTCGACAGCTTCTTCAAGCCATTTTCCTTTGTGCTGGATTTGAAAAGTATAATAGCGGGCTTTGATATTTTCCTCAAAAACAGCTTCCCAGACTCCCTGATTTCCTTTTGTCATATCTTTCGATAAAACGGGGCGACCGCCGAGCGCAGATTCGTATATATAGACTTTGGCGGCCTGCGCTGCCGGCGACCACAATTTGAAGATAGATTTATCGGGAGCATAGGTAAGTCCCAGGTCGTTGCCATCGTATACCGGGTATTGGTCGAAGCCGGTCAGCTCTGTGACCGGGGCGCTGGGTTTGCAGGAGAAAAGCATAGCCATGAGGATTATTGGCGCGAAACTGGCGTATTTCATAATACAAAAATTTGCCCTAAAGATATACACAGATTTTTAAGAATTACAGGATAAACAGGATTGTTGTGCAATGCGAAGAGGCCATTCCTATTGATGAAAAATGCGCTTCACCACCTCTTCTTTTTTCTCCCGGCTAATGGGGATGCGATAGGGGGCGATTTCGAGCATATTGCCGATGAGCGACTGCACTTTATGGCAGGAGACGATATAGGATTTATGGACGCGCATAAAAGCGTGGGCGGGCAAAATGGCCTCCAGCCCCTGAAGGCTTGCCAGTGTCACATATTTGCCGTTGGCGCATACCACTCGCACATATTCTTTTAGTCCTTCGATAAAAAGGATATCTGACAACTGCAATTTCACCAGTTTGCCGTCCACTTTTATCGTCAGGGTTTCGTAGCTTAATTCCTCCCTGGGCTTTGAGGTCTTAACCAAATGCTCAACCTGGGCCGGCCGGCGCAACTGCAATTGTTCCCTGGCTTTGTTGATCGCCTGCAGGAACCGCTCGAAGGGAAAGGGTTTGAGCAGGTAATCGGCCGCATTGAGATCAAAAGCTTGCACGGCATAATCGGCGTAGGCCGTGGTAAAAACCACCACCGGCGGGTTTTGCAGCGTTTTGAGCATATTCGCCCCGCTGAGCGTCGGCATCTGGATATCGAGGAACATCAGGTCAACCGGTGTGCGGCGCAAAATATCGAGGGCCGCCATGGCCGATTTGGCCTTGCCCACCAGTTCGAGGTCGGGCAAGTGTTTAATAAATTCCTCCAGCAAATTGAGAGCGAGGTACTCGTCATCGACGAGCAATACGCGGATGGTCGGCATTTCATTCATGGCACGCAAGGCTCAACTTAACTTCAAAAGTAGCGGGTTGATTGGAAATCGCCAAATCATACGCGCCGGGATACAGCAACTCCAGACGACGGCGAATATTATCGAGCCCCACCCCTCCGACTTCGTCTTTTTGTTTGTCAGCTTCGTTTTTGGTATTTTGAGTATAAAAAAAGAGCGTATCGTCTTTCCGTGTCAATTGAATGCTCACAAACGCGCCTGGATTAGTATCAAAATCGCAGTGCTTGAAGCAATTTTCCACTATAGGAATCAAAATCATAGGTTCCGCCTTTATTCCCTCAAAACTGCCCTGCACCTCGAAGTTAATATCCAGGGGAACTTCGCTGCGCAATTGGAACAAATCGATATACTGCCTGATATGGTCAATTTCGCGGTGAAGAGCCACCGGGCGGCCAACCTCTTCATAAGTTACATAGCGCAATAAATTCGACAGTTTGAGCACCATGCCGGCAGTTTTTTCCGACCTGACCACTGCCAGCGAATAAATATTATTGAGCGTATTAAACAAAAAATGCGGATTGATTTGTGCGCGAAGCGCCTGCAACTGGGCTTCCTGCTGCCGGCTGATGATAGCCAGGTTGCGCAACTCATTATCGTCGCGATTGCGAATTACCTGGTACAGTATGCTGAGCATCCAAATGCCGATATTGGTCGTTACGGCGCCGAACTGCCAAGCAATGAGGTCGCTGGAAGGCAACATGCCGGGGGCCACATCTGGGAACAGCAAATTGACGCGCACGCGAAAAGCCGTTAATACAAGCAGCAACAACCCGGACAGTGCGACAAACCAACCATAGCGCTTTTTTTCAAAATAGCGATTGACCAAACCGGTATTGAGGTAAAATAACAAAGCCATGGGCGCCACGTTGAACACCCCGCGCACCAGCCCGAGGGAAAGAGAATACAATCGACTGAAGATCAGCGTATGAATAATAAACGCAAGTGCCCAAACGCCGATGTGCATCCACAATTTCAAGCTGCGGCGGCTTTCTACAGTTGTATTCTCGAGGGTGACAGTTGCCATATGAATAGTATTTGCATGAACATGCCCAAAACTACGCCCCACAACTCATTATGATAAAAGAGATTCAACGAACGGCAGGTTTTGATCAATGAATGGTATAAACGCTCTCCACGCCGGCAAAATAATCCATTACCGGCAGTTGGTTGAGAAAAAACATCCACTTGTTGAAAGCATTTGCGAACAGCAGGGCGAGCGCTATTTCTTTGCAGTATTAAATTCATTTTTTCACAAACAAAAACCATTACACCACCATGAAGTCCTTATTTCAAATTTCACTGATGAAACACAACTGCGTACTGACGGCCCTGATCGCCGTAGCGCTGCTAATGGGCGCCTGCAAAAAAGAAGACAACACGCCGGAGACCGTCAACGACGAAGAGATTGTTGCCATCGTAGAAGGCGCCCTTATCGAAGATACTGAAGGATTAGCTCAAGAGACCGCCGAAGCCGTTTATATCGCCGATCAATATACCACCAAAACCTTGGGTCCCTGCGGACAAACTTACGATTCTACAATTGTACGTTCGTATAATTCGGCTACCATCTCTGCCGCCTATAATGCCAACTTGAGTTGGACCGTAAATTGCAATAACTTTTTAATCCCGCAATCGGTGGATTTTACGAGCACGGCACAGGGGCAATGGGAAACGGCGCGTATGCTTTCCAATGACAACGCCAATAGCGCCTGGAATGTGGGCAATCTGACTGCAGGCAACGCTTATCTCCTCAACGGCAGCTATACGCGCAACGGCAGTCAAACCTCAAAGATTCGGAACCAGAATACCTTTACCTCTACCCTCGTAATTACTGCCGCCGACCTCAGCGTTGATAAAACTACCCGCCATATCATCGGCGGTACGGCTTCTTTTACCCTTACGGGCAACGGTACAGGCGGTAGTAACTTCTCTCATCAGGGGTCGCTGGAGTTTCTGGGCAACGGCGAGGCGGTTATTACCATCAACGGCCACACGCATACGGTGGATCTTTATTGATGTGCTGATGCGACCGAAGGCTAACGAAGTGAGTCCCGATTGAAAATCGGGGGAGTCCCGTACCGACTGCAAGGAGGTCGGGAGGTTGATGTGCTGATGTGTTGATGTGCTGATTAGTTAATGTGCTGATGTGCTGATTAGTTAATGTGCTGATGTGCTGATTAGTTAATGTGCTGATTCTTTATTATTATTTAATTATCAGCAAATTAGCACATCAGCACATCAGCACATCAGCAAATCAGCAAATCAGCACATCAAAACTCACCACTGCAACGCATGCCACCTTTTCGACCGCAAGTACCAGATAGTTAGCCCCAGCATAGCCAGCCAATAGAAAATTTCGGAGGCCCAGGCCCAGAGCAAGCCGCCGCTGGAAAAATTGACCACAAAATAGATATAGATCAGATAGCCGATAGCGCAAAAAAACTGGAGTTTGAGGCCGAACCAGGTAGCTCCTGCGCCGATCAGGCCGTTAAACATCACCGCTCCAATAGAGAAAGCCGACAGGATGAGTACCAGCAAATAAAACACCTGATTGGCATCGTCGATTAACGCGGCTTCATCGTTCCCCAATAACGGATACAGAAAAAAATGTGGAAACAACACGATCGGCAGGGTAATGAGCATTGTAGCGACCCACGACAACCAGGCTGTTTTTACCACAATAGGCACCACTGCCTGCCGCTTGCGATTGCCGATAAAGTTGCTCACCATCGTATTAATACCCGCTGAAAAACCCCAGGTGGGTATCGACAATACCAAATAGACCATGCGCACCAGGTTGGTAATAGCCAATTGGCGCTCGCCGAGGTTTTCCACAATGCCAAAAAAGATAAACCAGCTCCCCATACCCACAAAAGCTTGAGCAACAATAGGCAATGAAAGTTTATACAATTGTAAAATCTGCCGGAGATCAAATTTGGGGAGTGAAAAGATATGCCATTTTCTGGCGCCTTTATCAAATAGCATATATAACACAAAAACCAGAAACGCCACCGCTTCGGCGATTGTGCTGGCCAATCCGGCGCCGGCAATGCCCATGGCCGGAAAACCCCAATGCCCGAAAATCAGCGCATAGTCTAAAGCAATGTTGACAGTTGCCAAAATAGCCGTATCGATCATAATGAACGTAGTGCGCGCAGCGCCGGTATACAAGGCTACAATACTAACTCCCGCATACGCAAAAAAAACGCCCCAGGAACGGTATTCGAGGAATTGGAGGCTTTTTTCAAAAATAATCTCAGAGTCGACCATTAATTGAAAAAAGTAATAACAACCGTATTGCATAAACAGAAACATTACCAATGCCAGGGCCAATTCGAAGTAGAACATGGTGTAGAAGTTGTGGCCCACTTCCAAAGGATTGCGCTCGCCCAGACGCCTGGCAATCAGGATTTGCCCCCCCCTTGAAAATCCATATCCAATAGCGGCAATAATGAGATAAAAAACCCCTACAAACCCGATAGCGGCAAAGTCGTTTTCACCCAAATGATAGAGAAATACGCTGTCAGTAAGCGCAATGACATTCTGCGCAGCGCTGCCCAACATAATAGGCAAAGAAATGGATACAATTTGGCGGTAAGAGGTTTTCAACTGCATACGCCAAATGTAGGGATATTCTTTAACTGGCTGCCGAATTTTTTCGATGACTTTTGCGCTTGTCCAAATGCTCGTTTTTGGTTTGCTTTGCACCAAATTACAGTCGTTTTGCGCAAATACATTCGCCTGCAAATCCTGGCACTTACCATTGGCTTGGGCCTCATGGCCGTCAAATTCCTGGCCTGGTGGCTCACCAATTCCAACGCTATCCTGACCGACGCGCTTGAAAGTATTATCAATGTTGTGGCCGGGGCTTTCGCGCTGTATAGCCTCTACCTCGCCGCCAAACCCAAAGACGACAACCACCCCTATGGTCACGGAAAGATTGAATTCCTCTCGGCGGGTTTTGAAGGAGCTATGATTTTTCTGGCGGGCATTACTATTTTCGGCAAGGCGGGTTACAATATGATTAACCCGCAGGAGCTCCAACAAATCGACATCGGCTTGCTGCTGACCCTGATTACCGGCAGCATCAATTTTGGGCTCGGAAAAATGCTGGAAGTACAAGGCCGCCAGGCCAATTCTATGACCCTCATCGCCAGCGGAAAACACCTGCAATCCGACGCTTATTCTTCGCTCGGCTTAATCATCGGGCTCGCAGTGGTGTATTTCACCGGCATGGCGATTCTCGACAACCTCATCGCCGGCGCTTTCGGCATTTTTATTCTGGTCACCGGCTTCCGTCTTATGCGCAATTCGGTAGCCGGCATCATGGACGAAGCCGATCACCAACTGGTGGATAATATTGTGCAAATGCTGGAAGAAAAAAGAACGGAAAACTGGGTAGACGTGCATAACTTCCGGGTTATTAAATACGGCGCTACCCTGCATATCGATTGTCATCTCACCCTACCCTGGTATTACGATACCCGCCGAAGTCATGCAGAAGTGAAGGCTTTTGAAGATGCTGTGAAAGCGCATTGCCAGTCGCCCGTGGAGCTGTTTATCCACGCAGATCCCTGCGAGCCGGTGTCGTGCAGGCTATGTATGAAAAAAAATTGCCCCGAGCGGCGACACCCCCACGAGCAACGCGTAACCTGGACTTACCAGAATATTATGCGGGATTTGAATCATTCGTTTTATGAGGGGTTATGAGGGGTTATGAGGGGTTATGAGGGGTTATGAGGGGGGATGAGGG
>DAINSQ010000129.1:0-13144 GCA_036741235.1 Saprospiraceae bacterium
CAACTCGTTTCTGTCAACTTTTTCCGGGCAGCACCAGTTGTAGGTTGTAGGTTGTGGGTTGTAGGTTGTAGGTTAATAAAAAACCTGGAACCTGGAACCTGGAACCTACAACCTACAACCGATCTAAAGGTGCGTTGCAATATAATACGGCAGCATAGCTCGCCAGGTAGGCCAGTCGTGCGGCATATCGTAGCCCCACACATCCAGCTTGTGGGGGATGCCTTTGGCATGGAGGATTTGCGACAGCAGGCGCGAAGCCTCCGGGGTTTCGTAATCGCCTGAGCCTGTGAGGATATAAGTGTGTTTGCCCTGACGCAGCATAGGCAGATAATGATCGTCGTTGAGGCCGGGCAGGTATTGCACCGGCGAGTTGAAATATACGTCTTCGTCGTGGTATCCCTTGGTGTAGGTGCTCAGATTATAGCTGCCGCTCATCGCAATAGTGCCTGCGATCAAATCGGGGCGTCTGAAATACAAATTAGCGGAATGCAGGGCGCCGAGCGAAGCGCCGCTGGTGATGATGGGCGTATCGTGGCTGGTTTTGCTGCGGATAAAAGGCACCACCTCCTCATAAACATAAGCATTGAACTGCTGGTGGCGAATACTCTTGTGCCTGGGGTGCATGTGGTTGTTGAGCCAGCTCTCCGAGTTGATGCTATTGATAGAAAACACCTTCACTTTGCCCTCGTCAATATATTTGGCAATAGCGTCGATGAGCAGAAAACGTTCGTATTCAAGGTAGTCGGCGGCGGCAGTGGGCAACAAAAGGAGTGCGGGGCCGTAATGGCCGTACATCACGATCTCCATGTTTTTGTTGAGTCGCGGGCTATACCAGGAATGGATTTCTCTGTGCATGTCGATATTTTTTTCTCGTTTAAAAATTGGCTATTGCAGTGTTTCCGTGCTGCTGCGCTTCACTAGTTTGAACTGAAAAGCATAATTGCGGATATTGGCTGAAAGCACCAACACCGAATCAGTGAGTTCTACTATGGTATAATCAGCTTCGATACGGCCTTGTCGCTGTTGCAGTATATTGTCCTCAATCGCATACGCGGCCGTTTCCGGCACGCCGCTCATGTTGGTGCGCAGGGCGCCGTCGGGCAAAAACTCGTAATAGAGTTCGGCCAGCGATTCTGTAGGTCTGCCGTCGCGAGTAGCTGATTCCAGCTCCCAACGGCCGACTATCTGTTCGGCGGTAAAACCAGCATCGCGTTTACAACTGATAACAACCAGCAGTATGAAGATTGGTAACCAAATATGTCTAATCATGTGGCAATACATGGGTTATGAAATAAACCCCGCAAAAATAAGCGTTGTTTCCGGTATTATACTTCGACATGAGCGGTTTTGTGTATAAATTTGGCGAACAGCGACTTATCCGACGTTGTTATTGATGAGCTATGCGCGCAACTCACCATACTCAATTGATTCGAGATGAAGCCCGGCGATTGGGTTTCAGCTTTATCGGTTTTGCCCGTGCCCAACGCCTTGATGAGGAGGCTCGCCGGCTCGAAGCCTGGCTCAATCAGGGGCGCCACGGTGAGATGCAGTATATGGCCAACCATTTTGACAAACGGGTAGACCCCCGGCTGTTGGTAAACGGCGCCAAAACAGTGGTCAGCCTGCTGTACAACTATTTCCCCGCCGACACCCAATCCGACCCCGAAGCGCCAAAAATCTCCCGCTATGCCTATGGCGAAGATTACCATTTTGTACTCAAACGCAAACTCAAATCATTGCTGGCGTTTATTCAGGAGGAGATAGGCGAGGTCAACGGCCGTTGTTTTGTCGACTCGGCCCCGGTACTCGAGCGCGACTGGGCGCGGCGCAGCGGCATCGGCTGGAGCGGAAAAAATACCTTGATCATTAATCCGAAGGCCGGCTCGTATTTTTTTCTGGCCGAGCTGATTATTGATCTCGAACTCGACTACGGCCACCCCATCAAAGACTATTGCGGCACTTGCACCCGCTGTATCGACGCCTGCCCCACCGAGGCTATTTCACCCCAGGGTTATCTCGTCGATGGCAGTAAGTGTATCTCTTATTTGACTATTGAGTTGAAAAGCGAGCTCCCCAGAGCATTTGAAGACAAGATGGACAACTGGATGTTTGGCTGCGATATCTGCCAGGAAGTATGCCCCTGGAACCGCTTCGCAAAACCCCATACTGAACCGGCATTTGAACCGCATCCCCAATTGCTCGATATGACCAAACGGGATTGGGAAGATATCACAGAAGAAGTTTTTCAGGCGCTTTTTCGCCATTCCGCCGTAAAACGCACGAAATTCGCCGGACTAAAACGCAATATTGATTTTCTGAAAAAAAAATAATACCGGATGCCTACCCATAAACTTTTCGCATTTCTCTTGCTGGCACTGGCTGCTTGCGGCCCAGCGGCCGACGACGGCAAATCTAACCAACAGGATGCCGAAGCCGAGCAAGAACAATCCGGCAATACAGCCGCCGCGCGCCAGATTGTCTTTTTTGGCAATAGCCTCACAGCAGCATACGGACTGGAGCCCGAACAGGGCTTCCCGGCACTCATCCAGGCCAGAATAGACTCGCTCGGGTTGTCTTATAAAGTGATCAACGCCGGACTCAGCGGCGAAACCACCGCCGGCGGCAACGAACGCGTAGATTGGATTCTGCAGCAACCCGTCGATGTTTTTGTGCTCGAGTTGGGCGGCAATGACGGCTTGCGCGGTATTAACCCCGATGCTACCTACGCCAACCTGCAGTCTATTATCGATAAGGTGAAGGCCAAGTACCCCAATGCCAAAATTATTCTGGCCGGCATGGAAGCGCCCCCCAATATGGGCGCCGATTTTACCAAAGCTTTCCGCCAGGTCTTCCCGAAACTGGCCGCAGAAAATCGCCTGCCGCTTATCCCCTTCCTGCTCGACGGCGTTGGCGGCAATCCCAAACTCAACCTGCCCGACGGCATTCACCCCAATGCGGAAGGCCAATATATCGTTGCTGATAATGTGTGGAAGGTACTGCAGCCGCTGTTGTAGGCTTCGCTGTTTAATTTGACCGGGGTTCTCCTGAGTTCGTTTATCGCTTCGCTGTTTAATTTTTTCGTGGCAAAACTACACCCTATCGCTAAACCAGCCACGGGAGGATCGTTGTAAAGCTAAACGAACCGCAGGCGCTCCTGAGTAAAGCTAAACGAACCCGTGGCGCTCCTGAGTAACCATGGGCGCTCCGTGGATAAAACCCCAATTATTTTTTGATAATAAATTATATGTGTTAAATTTGCTAGTCCGGTAAATCGGTCGCCATTCTATAGCTATCACCGGCAATATCCGTTCTCCCCCCGAGAGAGGCAAATCACATTTACAGCATTGGGTTATTTTTTTAAAAATAATGCGCACACACTGTTGTGCGGCATTTTATCGATTATTTACATTATTTCAATAAACGCAGCTCAACTTATGAACTGGCAGCAATTACATAATCAACAAAAGCAGCGGTTAGGACTGCTAGCCGCAGCGCTTTTTTTGCTACTCTGGTGCGCCCCGCTGAAAAGCCAGGATGTCGTCATGCAGGGATTCTACTGGAATACCCACCCCGGGGATGTGACCAATACCACTACCGGCGGCATCTGGTGGGATACGCTTGCCCTCATGGCGCCCCAACTGGCCGGCGCCGGCTTTCAAACCGTTTGGACGCCGCCCCCTACAAAGGGATTTGCCGGCCCCTGGGATATGGGTTACGGCCCCTACGATTATTTCGACCTGGGCGAATTCAATAGCAAGGGCAGTATTAGAACCCGTCACGGCAGCCGCGCACAACTCAACGCGATGATCACTGCCATGCACAACAACGGCCTCATTGTTATGGCCGACGTCGTGCTCAACCACCGCGGCGGCGCCGACGCCCAGGCGCCCTACCAGGTAGGCGGCGGCACGGGTTTTACGGTTTTTACTCCGCCCAGCGGTCGCATGAACGGCGGCCCCCAGCATTTTCACCCCAATTTCTTCCACCCCGATCAAAACCCCGACTATCACAACCCTATCTTTTTTGAAGATATCTGCTATTTTAACGAAGGCGACGCTTTCCCGCCCACTAATACCAATGGCAGCCCCGGCTCCTGGTATTTCGGCGCGCCGGGCGTCACTCAGATAGGTTCTTTCGGCGACTCGCTGATCATGTGGGGCCGCTGGCTGATGAACGAGGTGGGCTTCGACGAAATACGCCTCGACGCCGTAAAACACATAGAACCGGATTACCTCGCCAAGTTTATCGTGGAAACGAAAAACGGCAACCAGCCCTATACCCTCGGCGAATTTTTCGACTACAATACCGGGGCTATTGCTTTTTATCACAATGCTGTTGAAAATTCCAACAACTCGGGTACCAAAAAGGCTAATATGGCCATGTACGACTTTCCGCTGCGCGGTACCCTGAAGTTTATCTTTGACAATAACGCCAACGGCAGCGCCGACCTCTATCAATTGCTCGGCAATGCCGGCCTGATTTGGGGCGGCGGCTTCAGCGGCTTCGACGTTTTTACCTGGCTCGATTCGCACGATACCGATCGCACAGGGTATGTCGGCGACGGCACGGGCTGCCAAATCCCCTTCGGCGGCTCTTGCCTGAAATTGCAAACCGAAAACGACCACCATCCCATCTTTAGCGAAAAAGAAGACATGGGCTACCCCCTGCTGATGGCCATGGAAGGCCGCCCGATGGTGTTCTGGAAAGACTGGTACTGGTATGGATTGTCGAAGCACATCAAATGGCAGATGGCCCTGCGCGAAGCTACCGCTACCGGCACTTCCAACCATATTCAGCAAATGAACGGCGATTGGCCGACCGATGCGCCTTTCGATTTCGATAATAATGGCAATAATATGTTTGCCATGCGCCGCAATGGCCATACCAGCGGAGCCTCCGACGGTATGGTGCTGGGACTCAACGACCACCCCTCCAAAACCCACGGCGTGGAGGTAAATACGCCTTTTACCAATAAATACCTCAAAGACTATTCCGACGGATTTATGTTCGAGTCCAGCTATGCCGGCAATAATTCAAAGGCCTTGATCAAGGCCAAGCCGCGCGATTATAGCTGGTATGCGCCTACAGGCCTCTACCCCGCACCACCAGACGCCGGCGCCGGCCATTTTCAAATGGATGCGACGCCCGGCGGCTGCCCCCACTTCATCGCCCTGCGCGTAGCCGACGCGGCCAATTTCATGGTCAACGGCGCGCCGATTCAAAACGGCGACCAGGTGGCCGTGAAAAATGCCGCCGGACAGGTTGTCGGTATTGGCCGCATCGGCCAGGGTTTTGCCTGGGACGGCCAGCACGATATGATCATTGAGGTACTCGGCGCCCCCGCTTCCAACGGCATGGCCGATAACGAGATATTCCGCATTTTTGTCTACGACGCCAGCCTGGGTACTGAAAAAGAAGTGGGATCGCTCGAGTATGGGCCTGCCGGACAAGCATTCGCTTTCCTGCCCGACCGCCCGCAGTCGCCCAACCGCACCGGCAATGTTAGCGCTACGACCAACGCCCTCGGCGCTTTCGACTGCAACGGCATTTCACTGCTCACCGCCTTTGATACCGATGGCTGCTCGATTTATGCCATCTCTGCCGGCCCACAAGGCGAGTGCAATGCTGAAGCCAATTCGTATTCGCAAACGATACTGGTTTATTATGTCAACCAACCCGCCTCGGGGCAATTGGTGGTGAACGGCGTGAATTACCCCGTCACCGGCAGCCCGCAAACGATTGTATTTACCGGACTGCTGGCCGACGGCGCGCCGGTGGATGTTGATGCCTATTTTAGCGCAGATAATAGCTGCCAGGCTACTTTCAACAGCGTCTTTACTGCGCCGGCATCCTGTACGACATTTTTCGATTGCGGCGCCAGCAACGCCTCGGCTACGGCCTACGACAACGGCTGGCAAAGCGGCGATGACGACGGCGACGGCTTCGGCGCCTGGACGCTCGTTAATTCCGGCCCCAATGCCGGCTATTTTGTATTTACATCAACCCAAAATGGCAACGGCGATAGCAATAGCGATGGCGATGTCGATACCGGCGCCCCCGGCGAAGCCTGGGGTATGTACGCCAATTCGGGCAACGTATCCAACGCCGTGCGCCCCTTCGATTCGCCGCTAACGCCAGGGTCTACTTTCTCTATCAAAATGGACAACGGCTGGATCGAAACCGGCGGGGCTGTGGGCTTCGGCCTTCGCGATGCTTCCGGCAACAACCGCATGGAGTTCTACTTCCGTGCCGGCCAGTCTAATTATAAAATCAATGACAACGCCGGCGAAACCGATACCGGCCTCGGCTTTAGCGACGAGGGCCTGACGGTTGAATTTACGCTGCTCACCGCCACCACTTATGAGCTCGTCGTCACTCGCCTTGAGGGCGGCAGCTACACCCACAGCGGCGCCTTGATCAACCCTGGCGGCGGACAGCCCATCGCACAGGTGCGCCTGTTTAATTCCAATGCCGGGTTTGACAGCCCGCGCAATGCTTACTTCAACAACCTTGAAGTGTGTGTGCCTGTTGATCCTTGTGTGATTTCAAACCTGACCGCAGGTGCTCAGGGCGACTGCGACCCGGAAACCAACCATTATAGCCAACAGGTGACCGTAACCTTTGAAAACGCCCCCTCGATCGGTCAATTGGTGGTCAACGGGCAATATTTCCCCATTGGCGTCAGCCCGCAAACCGTGACGCTCACCGGACTGAACTCCAACGGCCAGACCGTGGATGTAACGGCCTATTTCTCGGCTATACCTTCGTGCACCTTTACGGCAGAAGAACTATTTACTGCGCCGGCCTCCTGTCTGCCCTGCGAGATCGTTTCGGTCAGCGCCGGCACGCAGTCGGATTGCGAAAACGATACCTATAGCCAACAGATTACGGTGACATACGAAAATCAGCCCGCAGGGGGATCGCTTATTGTCAACGGGCAGTCCTTTGCCATACTTGGAAGCCCCCAGACTGTCGAATTGACAGGTCTTGCCGCTGATGGCGAGCCGGTAGACGTAGCAGTCAGCTTCAGCGCCGATGAAGGTTGTACGTATTTCGCCGAAGGGTTGTTTACGGCGCCCAACCCCTGTCCGCCCTGCGATATTATCGCTATCACGGCAGGCGCCCAGACGGGTTGTGTGGCGCAGACCAATTCGTATACGCAAACGCTCGTTGTAACCTACGTCATAAACAACCCCAGCGGATTTTTGATTGTCAACGGGCAGTACTACCCCATCACCGGAAGTCCGCAGACGATCATACTCGCGGGGCTTACCGCCGATGGCGCCCCGGTGAATGTGTCGGCCTCGTTTAGCGGCGATCCCGACTGTGCCTACTTCGCTGAGGCCCTGTTTACTGCGCCGGCAAGTTGCGCCGACGAAGGCCAGTGCCAGAGCGATGCGGCGGCTGCCGGAGTTTACAACGACGGCTGGACCAGCGGCGATAATTCGGGCGCCGGTTTTGGCCCCTGGCAATTGAGTACCTCGGGCCCCAATGCCGGCCACTTTGTGTTTACTTCAACCCAAAACGGCGATGGCGACTCCAATCAGGACGGCGATATCGACACCGGCGGCGAAGCCTGGGGCTTGTATGCCAACTCCGGCAACGTATCAAATGCCGTAAGGCCGTTTGTGCAGCCGATGGCGCCCGGCGACCTGCTCAACTTCCGCTTCGACAACGGCTGGATTGAACCCGGCGGCACGGTGGGCTTCGGCCTCCAAAACGCCGGCGGGCAAAACCTGCTCGAATTCTACTTTGCCGGCGGCAGCCCCAATTACACAGTTGCCGATTTCAATGGCGCCCGCGCTACCGGCATCGGCTTCTCCGACGAAGGTTTTGCGATCAGCATCATTTTGATTGACAATAATACCTACGAACTATACGTATCCCGACTGAGCGACAACTTCACGCAGGTTTACAGCGGCCTGTTGATGAACGGCGGCGGCGACAAAGTGCCGGCCCGTATTCGCTTTTTTAACGCCAATGCAGGTTTTAGTTCAGAGCGAAATGCCTACGTAAACAGCCTGTCGATTTGCCGCCTCTGCAATGTGGCGCCCAGCATCGTCTGCGGCGAAGTGACCGCCTTGCTTAATCCGACTACCAATACCGCGACCGTCAATGCCGGCCAACTGGGTGAAGCTATGGGCTGCGGGCCGTTCAGCCTGTTGGTCAACGGCCAGCCCAGCCTGACCTTCGATTGCGACGACCTGGGCCCCCGCCAGGTAGTAGTGACCGCTGAAGATATCAACGATCAAATGGCGCAGTGCAACGCCACCATCATCGTCGCCGAAAACGTACCGCCGACGGTTTATTGCAAGCCGGCCACGATTTACCTCAACAGCATGGGCAATGTAACGCTAATGCCAGAGCAGGTTTTCCTCAACGGCACTGACAACTGCGGCACGGTAACGCCCCTGTCGGTGAGCCCCAATACGTTTACCTGCGCCAATCTGGGGAATCAAACGGTGACGCTGACGGCTGTCGACGGCTACGCCAACACAGCTACTTGTATAGCCACGGTGACCGTCGCCGATAATACCCAGCCCACCATAACCCCGCCGGCTACCGCTACCGTATACCGCGGCGCGGGCTGCAGCTACAATGCCGCCCCGGCTGTTACCGGTATGCCGATTGTCGGCGATAACTGCGGCAGCAACCTCATGCCGACCTATACCGACGCATTTACCAGCGGCAACTGCACCGGCGCCCTGGTCATCACCCGC
The DNA here is from genome assembly GCA_036741235.1 of Saprospiraceae bacterium. GTDB lineage: Bacteria > Bacteroidota > Bacteroidia > Chitinophagales > Saprospiraceae > JABWBR01. The sequence continues at coordinate 8,721 of DAINSQ010000129.1, forward strand.
ACCTGGATGGTCAACGACGGCAACGGCAATAGCAACAGCGCGGTGCAGACCATCAACGTACTCGACCAGACGGCGCCCACGTTTAGCACGCTGCCGGCCGGCGCCTCGGCTGCTTGCGGCAATAACGCAGCCTTCAACCAGTGGCTCGCCAACCGCGGCGGCGCAGTGGCAACCGACAATTGCTCGGCAGTGAGCTGGCTAACGCCACAAATGCTGAACTCGACCGACGGCTGCGGCAATACGGGCTGCTTTACCTACCTGTTTACGGCAGTAGACGCCTGCGGCAATCCAGCCAGCGCCAGCGCTACCTTCTGCTTTACCGACAATACGCCGCCCACACCGGTGTGCCGCAATACGACCGTTTATGTGGGCGCCAATGGCATTTATAATTTGCAAAATGCCGACGTACTCGATATCGAGGGTAGCTTCGACAACTGCGGAAGTTTCCAGGTGACGCAAATTCAGCCCGCAAGCGTAAGCTGCGCGCAAGTAGGCGCCACGATACCTGTAACGGTTACCGTGGCCGACGAATGCGGCAATTCGGCAACTTGTACCGCGCAAGTAACCGTAGCGGAAAATACCAGTCTCCCCGCGCCCTGGCAGCACGGCATCGTAGGCGGTTATACCGGCACGGGAACATACGCGGGTTGCTACAATAACTTTTATCTGACAGCTAACGGCTTTAGCACGCCCACTCAGGACGCGCACAGCGCCGTATACCGTACGCTTTGCGGCAACGGCTCAATCACGGCCCGCGTGGCCAACCTGAATGCTACGGGCGGTTTTGCCGGGATTTTCATTCGCGAAAGCCTGGCCCCCGGCGCCAGAAAGGCCGTATTGAAAACGCAACTGAATACGCTGGTCCACCGCGATGTACGCAATGCGAACAACGGCCCCACCAACACACAGCAATACCCCGTGCCGCAGGGCCCGCAGTGGCTGCGCATCAACAGAAACGGCAATGTTTTCACTTTCTTCACTTCGCTTGACGGCGTGCTGTGGAACCTGCGTGGTACGTCAAGTGTAACTATGCCCAACTGCGTACTGGTGGGTATTTTTACAGAAAGTATCAACGTGAATACCGTCACCGCCGCCCAGTTCGACAACGTAAGCGTAAGCGGTAATGCCGCACTGGCAGGAACCGACAACGCTTCTACCGCTCAAGGCTTCGAATCATTATCCGAAGAGTTGTCCTTCGACATCTTCCCCAACCCCACCAACGGCCAGGTGCAGTTGCAGTGGTACGGGACGATAGACAAGCAGGCGACGATACGGATTTTCAACAGCATGGGCCAACAGGTGCTGCAACGCGAAGTGATGACCGCCGCTACGGAAACGCTGGATTTGTCGGCCCTGGCGCCGGGTATTTACCTGGTGAAAGCACAGGTGGAAGGGGGCAAGCCGGCAGTGAGACGGGTGGTTGTCGGGGAGTGAGGGTGAGAGGGGGTGAGTGTGAGAGGGTGAGATCTTTGATTGTTGATGTTTGATTTTTGATGTTGGATGGTTGAGGATTGATGATTAATTTCAATTACACATTCAGCATCAAAAATCAATCATCAGACATGAATTTGAGCGTTCAATTCTTATTATTGGGTACCGTGCTATTGAGCGGTATTCAATACCCGGGGGCGCAAACCTCCATACAAGTGCAGGTAAATGCGGGGGCATCTACCGGTAGCATAGCGCCGTTGTGGGGCGACCACTACGAAATGCACCTATTGTATGGGCAGGGGCGCAATCCATTTTACGAAGGGCCTCACCAGTCGATTATCAATGACCCGGCATTTGTGCCGGCCATGCAGCAATTGCGGCCCAGGTTTATCAGGGTATCCATTGGCAGAGCCGATTCGCCGCCGGACACCAATTATTATTCAACCAATACGAGTATCTTGCGGCAATTGCCCTGTGAATTCTACCGGGGGGGCAACAGCATGGCCGAGGCGGAAGACGACACAAACTACCACTTCGGCTACCTCGATTCATTGCTGCAAACCGTATACAACACCGGCGCCGAGCCTTTTCTATCGCTCGACTTCATGCCTTTTACCCTCAGCAGCGATACGACTCCCACGCCGCCCAACCCTTTTATTCACTATCTGGCTTTCAACAATAGCATCCGCAACGCTCCGCCTGCCGATAATGCCGTTTTTGGGCGTGTTTTTTATAAATTGATCAAACACTGTTACGAGCAATTCGGTACCAGGTATTTTGAATTCTGGAACGAACCCGACCAGTATTCGCTGTTTTACTGGAGCGGCACTGCACAACAGTTGTACGAAGCCTATGCCGCCCTTGCCGCCCAGATAAACGCCGACCCGGCGCTAAGCCCCAATATCCAGTTCGGCGGGTGCAGTTTTGCCTTTGGGGTATTGTTCAATACCTTTCCCATCGACTTTTTTCAGCGTATCCAGTTGAATAACACCCGCATGGATTTTATCTCTTTCCATCCCTACAGCGACCAGGGCGCCGGTTACGACGGCGAGCGGGTAGCCATTGCCGACCAGTGGAGGCTCAACTACAAACCCGGCGCTGCCCTCATCAACGCAGAATGGGGCCGCCTCGACGCCAACGCGCTCGACCCCGACTATGGCCTCTGGGGCGACCTCGACTATGGTCTGACGCGCGCAAAAGCCTGGATCGACATGCTCGACCGCCGGGTCGCCATGGCCCACCAAGCCGTTTTATTTGATGACGACGGCAGCAACGACAGCTTTGAAAGCCTGGGCATGTTTCAGGTAGACCCCTTCCGCCCCAAACCTTCGGCTTATGTTGTGTACAATATGAACAAACTTAACGATACGCCCCATCGATTACAGGTTTCAGCCGGCGCGGGCCATGCAGCTTTGGCGGGTATCAACGATAGCCAGGATCGCATTGTAATCGCCCTGCCGGCCGACAAACCCCTTGCCGCCGAAAATACGGTGCAACTCGTCGTGAGCAACCTGCCCTGGGGCGCGGCCCAGTTTTACGCTTACCGCTATGAACTCACCGAATCATCTTTTGAGGAAGGCGTAGTTTTTAACCTGACCCACAGTACTTCCGCATCCGGCGCTACATTTATTGACAATCTGACTTATGCCGCCGACGGCAACAGCGGCCGACTGATTCTGTGGGAGTTGTCGCTTAATCCTGTTTCCGGCCTGCCCGCCGACTTCCCTGAATTACCCGCGTTTGCCGTGTTCCCCAACCCCGCCAATAGCCAGGTGCAGTTGCAGTGGAACGGGACGATAGACAAGCAGGCGACGATACGGATTTTCAACAGCATGGGCCAACAGGTGCTGCAACGCGAAGTGATGACCGCCGCTACGGAAACGCTGGATTTGTCGGCCCTGGCGCCGGGTATTTACCTGGTGAAAGCACAGGTGGAAGGGGGCAAGCCGGCAGTGAGACGGGTGGTTGTCGGGGAGTGAGGGTGAGAGGGGGTGAGAGTGGGAGGGTGAGATTTTTGATTTTTGATGTTTGATGTTGGATGCTGGATTATTAATGAGTTAATCATAATCAATTCAGCATCCGACATTCATACTGCGGCATATTGTCATGGCCATAGGGCTGCTAACCTTACCCAGGCTACGGCGGCCAGCGCCAGCAGGTAGCACACTACGGCGGCGACCAAAAAGGCGTATTTGCGCCGCACCACGCGGGTATGCATAGCCTGGATAGACTCCGACGATTGGGTCACGTAGCGGTAGCGGAAGGGAAACACCACCAGCAGGGCTGCAGTGAGCGACAGCACCCACAGGCCGATGCCTGCAGCCAGCAGAAAAGGGGCATACGCATCGGGCGCCGCAGGCGCGCCGGCGGGATCGGGAGATTTAAAAAAATCGTTATCGATAGTCAACGTAAGCGTAAGGGCTATGGCGCCGCTTAGAAACTTGGCGGCTTCTTCCAGCCGCTGGGGGGCGCCCTCTACGGTATTGCGGTGGTAGGCCCGCCACGCCGCCGCCGCCGGATGCTCCGGCGCACCCTGAATTACTACCGGTATACCGGGTTTTTCCTGTTCCATACTCCCCATGTTTTAATAAACGACTTAAAAATCATCAAAAATCATTCAACATCAAAAATCCAACATCAGAAACATTATTCCATTTGCGACAGCAAATCTTTCACCCGGTCCTCGCCGAGTTGATCGACAATGGCCTCTAAATATTGCATAGAGACCTTTGCATTCGGCGACCCAATCTGGTCAAAAATAGCGTAGGCCAGGTACAATTTGGGAAGTGCCGCTTCCAACTGTTCCTGATCAAACAGCATAGCGCCCATATTGTGAAGCGTAGTAGCCATTCCCATGCGGTCGCCGATTTCCTGCCTTATTTTTAAACTTTGTTCCAGATAGCGCAAGGCCGTGGCATAGTCGCCTTGCGCATCATAAATCTGACTGATGTTATTGAGGGTGGTTCCTTCGCCCTGACGGTCGCCGATTTCCT
>DAINSQ010000130.1:0-8328 GCA_036741235.1 Saprospiraceae bacterium
TCCAGGACGAAAGTATCTACTACGAAACCCTCAAACACACCGGCGAACTGCCGATCATCGGGGTAAATACCTTCCTGGGCAAAGACGGCTCGCCGACGCTCGTGCCCGGAGAGGTGATCAGGGCCACTACCGAAGAAAAAGAAGCACAAATCCGCACTTTACAGCAATTGCACAAGGCGCAGGCCGACCAAAGCGCAGCGATGCTCCGCGAATTGCAGCACAAAGCCCTGGCCAACGGCAATATCTTCGAGCAACTCATGGAAACCGCCAAGTATTGCTCCCTGGGTCAAATTACGCATGCCCTGTACCAGGTAGGCGGACAGTACCGGCGGAATATGTGATGAGATGGGTTGTTTTGGATTTTGCACACCTGGATATGCAGAATTTTTGTATTTTTGCATAAATGAATGTGCAAAATGTACAATCTCCTCGCAAAATCAGAACAGTTAGTCAGGCACACCGCTACGCAGTATAGCCGTTATCTATATACTACTGTCAGGTGGGATAATCGACTTATCGGCATAAAAGGCGCGCGTGGCACAGGAAAAACAACCCTTTTGCTACAGCGGCTGAAATCGCTGCAACTACCCGCTACAAAAGCCGCTTATTTTTCGCTGGACGATATTTTTTTTACCCAAAACCTGTTTGCAGACGTAGCGGAACAATTTTACCGCGAAGGCGGAAAGATGCTGTTCCTGGATGAAGTACACAAATACCCCGGATGGGCGCGGGAAATCAAAAACCTGTATGATTTTTTCCCCGATTTGCAAGTAGTCTTTACTGGGTCTTCAATCATAGACCTGGCCAAAGAAGAAGGAGATTTAAGCCGAAGGGCGCTGATGTACGAACTACAGGGGCTGTCCTTTCGCGAATACCTTGGGTTAAGCGGCATAGTAAATATTGAATCGTTGTCGCTACAAGACCTGATCCACAGCACCACCGCCATCCGCGATGTATTCCCCGCCGATTTTCGGCCATTAGCGCATTTTCGGACTTATTTGTCTCAGGGCTATTACCCGTTTTTTAGGGAAGACCCTGAGGGTTTTCACCAGCGGTTGGCGCAGATGGTACGGGTTGTCGTTGAATACGACATGGCTGCACTTAAAGGATTTGACCCCCGCAATGCGCGCAAATTATTGCAATTGCTTTTTATTCTCTCCGCCAATGTGCCTTACAAACCCAATCTCACCCAATTGGCGCAGAAAGCGGACGTACATCGAAACACTATCCTCAATTACCTCGTATATCTCGAAAATGCGCGATTGATCAGGTTGCTGCAGGCATCCGGGGCGGGGCTTTCTCTTTTGCAAAAACCGGAAAAAGTATACCTCAACAACACCAACCTGGCTTATGCATTATCGGGCGAACCGCCCAATACCGGCAATTTGCGGGAGACCTTCTTTTTCAGCCAAATGCAAAGTTTATTTACCGTAACCGCCCCCAGTCAAGGCGATTTTTTGGTAGATAATCAGTATTTATTTGAAATTGGCGGCAAGCAAAAAACATACGATCAAATTGCCGGGCATCCCAATAGCTATGTAGTCCGCGACGATTTGGAATATCCGGTTGGCAAGTTTTTTCCTTTGTGGGTTTTTGGGTGTTTGTATTGAATTTTGTAGGTAATAAAACTTAGTTTTTTCCCACCCGCGCCAACCCCGCCTTAGCCTGCTGATGCAGACTGGTTTTGTATTCATCGGGCTCCATGCCCAGGCAGCGGTTGAAGCTGTTGCGCGCCTGCTTTTTATCGCCTTTAACTTCATACACCAGCCCCATCTGCAGGGCGGCGTTGCAGGCAAAGAAGTAGCGTTCCTGGCTGCCTTCATTCACCGTTTGCCAGTAATAGCCCAGGGCTTCGTCGTAGCGGTGAAGTCCGTGCAAAATTCGCCCGAGCCGGTAGGAATACTCCAGCCGGTGGTGCTTATCTTTATAATCGCCTGCTTTTTTGGTTTGCAATAACGACAAGGCCTGTGAATAATACGCGCCGTCAAACAGCAGTCTGGCCTTGAGCAGCGTAATATCGGGCGCCAGCCCCGACTGTGCTTCGCGCAGGGCGCTGCGGTCGCCGCCGGCCTCGTCCAGGCCGCGCTGGATGCAATAGCGGATATTTTTGCGGTAGCCTTCCGGCCTGTTGTTGATAAGCTCGCTCCAGGCTATCTTTTGGTAGGCTTCTTTGATATAATGCCTTCCTCTGAACTTACTCAAAAAGCGTTGAAAATGGGGCGCCGCGTCTTTGTCGAGCCGGCGCAGTTTGGCCAGTCCGAGCATATAATCGAGAAAAGGGAAAGCGATGAATTGAGGGCCTACGGGCCGTTTTTCAAGCAGCGCCACGGCTTTGTCCGTGCGGCCGGTGCGCAGGGCCACGTGGGCTGCCACAAAGCAATGCAGCGGGTTGGCGCCGGGTTGCAGTGCGGCATTATTGACGGCATCCCAGGCTTCGTCGCCCTTGTTGTCGAGGTGCAGCAGCAGCAGGGCATAAAGGCCCCTCGCTTCTTCGCGAAATACGAAGTCGTTGCGCTCGGCGTAGTTCAATACCGTTTCCAGTTCTTTGCGGCCTTGTTCGATCGTGCCGCTGAGACTGCTGAGCAATTGAAGGCCCCACTTGTATTGGTCGGGCACGGTGCCCACAGCGGCGTGGAGGATGCCCAGGTCTTTTTGGTTGGGCATAAAATTGGGATAGAGTTTGCGGTTTTTCTCCAGCAATTTGGCGGCCTTGTTTACCTCCGAAAAACCGCTGATATATTCGCCAAAGCGAAAACGCAGCAGGGCCCAATGCAGCCGGATATCGGCCTGAATAAACAAATGCCAGGGCGAGTCGCTGGGGCCGTCATCGAGTATTGACAAGCGGCGGTCCTTGTTGCCCTTCAGGCGCGACATAGTAGCTGCGTCTTCTCCGATATAAATCGTAAAAAAATCGATGTAATCTTCGATATGGTGCGCCACCAGGTTGCCGGGTTCCTGCTTTTTCAGCTTGGCAATCGCCTGGCGCGCTTCTTTCATGCGAAGGCTGATGGCTTTGTCGTAGGCATCCCGCGCCAGTGGGGAATAGGCGTAGTGGTTGCCGGCAAAACCGCTGTTTTGGAAGCATAATATAATGGCTATCAACAAAAACTTAATGCGCATAGCGATATTTTGGAAGAACCTGGAGTTTATGAGGTAATAGGCTTATTCGTTAAGAGAAGCCGGAAGGGGTATTTTTGACGTTGGATGTTTTTCTTTGATTTTTATAGATTTAATGGGGTATGTTCTCTAAACTTAATCGGTGCAAAATTATTATTCGGCAAAAAAAAGTAACAATATCTGATGAAGGTATTGACTTGCAAGATAAATACCATTAATTTTGCCATGTATTTTGTTAATCGATAAAATAAACAATCAACATCTAATTTTTGATATAATTATAAGCAAACAACAAATACGCGCATCATTTATTTTTATATTGTGAAATTTAATATTTATCACCTCCAAAAACATCAAGATGAATATGCACCCCAAGACCATATTCTTAGTTGCTTTCCTCGTATTTATTGCCAAAAACTTATCCTCACAGGAAAGGGACGGCCAAGGTACTCAGTTCAATAACGAAAGTATCCTTCGCAATCAGGTTGTGCTACCCTTTATTTTTTTCGGTAACAAAGCAATCGTTCCAATCTATCTCGTTTGCGAGCTATAAATACTTCTTCATTAAAAATAGAGCTATATGAAAAATGTACAGCTATTTACCGCATTCTTGGCCTTTACCTATGCTATGATTGTTAGTCCTTCTTCTCTTTTTTCTCAAAATGCACCCGTAACTTGTGGAACACCGGAACCGACATCGCCTCCCGAACCGCTACTGGAGAAAAATCATTGTTTTGATGTTGGGTTGATCCAACAAACTTGTACAAAAGTTTGGATTAGAGTCAACGTACACTTCTTTTTGGATGATAACTGCAATGGTACGCTTGATCCTTTAGGAATAGAAAATATTCCGATTGAAAAAGCTTACGAAGTTGCTGAAGACTGGGTAAACCGTGCAAATACACAACTTGGGCCTGATATGTATAAACAATGGGCGCAAATTCCACTATGGGGTATAAATCAGGAAAAACCTGTGCAATGCATACCCATTCGATACGCTTTGTCGGGGGTATATATTCATTGCAATACACAGGCGCTCAACACGTCGGGACTTCAGGTGGCATGGTTTAGAGATAATTTCGGTATAAATATCACTTCGGAGTTTAACGCTTTTCTCGTCGAATTGCCGGCAATTGCCTCCCAAAATCCGAGCGGGGCAGCTGATGGATATGGCGGTACATCCTTCACTTCAGAGATTTTCACTCGCAGTAATATTAATCACGAGATGGGACATGTATTGACTTTACGCCATACATTCGACTTGGATGATTATTGTGATGATACACCCAACATTATATATAGGATAGACTACAACTGTGACGGAGATGTAACAGATAATTGGACACTTGCAGGCGGTTTGAGTGAATTGGAGGTTCATCGTGGTATCTGGTGTCACCCCGACGATGTCAATTGTGGCTTGTCTTCTCAAATTACGAGCCCCTTGGATTACGATGGAGATGGAATAATCAACTACCAAAACCCGTGCAACCCGCAACAAAGTGAATTACCTCCGGGATCAAGTCTTCAGGGCTGCCTGCCTGAGCCGGGATGTAGTTGGGATTATCATACTAATAATATAATGCACTATTCACAGTACACCGACTGCTGCGGCGCTTTTACTGAAAACCAGATAACCCGCATGCTGGAGTATTTGAGTACGCCCGAAGGCTGTTTATACAAAGAGGTTATCACTGATGATATCTGCCTTCCTCCGATGTCGAATTTGCATATTCTGCCCAATGAATCGGTCGACGACGACTGCGCGTTTTGCTTTCAAATAGGCGCAAGTATGCATGATGCGTATTATAAACTGGAATTCTTCACCGTTTCGGATGCCTTGCAATATAGCACAGGTTGGGTAACGGGGCCTGCGCTGAAATACTGCATATCTCGTTCTGTAAAATACGCCACAGAGTACCGGCATGGTTTTGTGCCTGGTGTGTCCTATAAAGCTGTGCTTACAGTAGAAAATGTGTGTGGGGAAGAATCCAGCGAGGCGCTCACATTTACACTGCCGCCCCTGCCGGCACATGGTTGCGTGGTAGAGCCTACATCAGAAATAGCAATTGACAATTTGTATCCCAATCCTTTCGTCGATATGATCAGTATGGATTATAGCGCGGAAAGGACAGGATACCTGAATATTTGGCTGGTTGCACAGAACAGCGGAGTGGCGGATATTTATTTAGGCAGTGAATATGTGAATGCCGCAGGTACATACTCAAAGACTTTATTTCCCCCTTCAAGCATTCCATCTGGGTTGTACTATTTGGCTCTCGATTTCGATGGGCTGGTCGTTAGCAACTCAATCATAAAAAATTAAGCGCCATGAAAATTCCAATACAATTGGGGCTGGTTATCGCCCTGATATTTAGCGTACCAGACACGCTACAGGCACAACTCACGCCTTATTTTGAAATGAGTTTGTATTTCGAAGATGCCATAGGCAACCGCGATACTGTCATTTTTGGTTATGATATCAACGCCAGCTCCGATATCGACCCGGAATGGGGCGAGGTAGAGCTAACTACGCCTTTTGATTCTGTTTTCGAGGTTAAAATTGGCTCATTTGATTATTTTTATAAAAATAAATTAACTAAGCGATTAATACAAGATACAGAGATAGTTGTAAATGATTCCTCTTGTTACATCGGTTCAACTGGGATAATTTATGTTTATGCCATTCATTACCCCATAAAAGTAAATTGGGATAAGAACCTATTGCTCAACAATGAGTGCTTCCGGGGTGCATTTATCGTAAATCATATTACTGATGAATTGGCCGGCCCTATCTCTCCTGACGAGATACCTCCGTTGTATTATTGTATGGCAGCGGTAGATAGCGGTTACTTTGATTTCACAGAAGAACCCTCTCCTGAGCAAATCAGGGTATACATTAATAAAGAAGTAGAAGGATTGGGCATTATGCCTATTCCAGGTCTTAGACTCATAGTAAACCCCTATTGGGCCTACACCCCCTGTTATTGGGTAACGGAAACTGAAAATACCTGGCATGTTGATGGAATAGCCATATACCCCAATCCTGTCAGCGGGTATTTCAAGTTATCTGATTTATCGGGTGGCGGTATTATGGGGCCATTGTTCATCTATGACTCCACCGGTCGGACAGTCAAATATCTTACGGCTGTCGAATCGGAACAAATAATAGATGTGAGCGAGCTTCCGGAAGGGTGGTATCATGTAGCTGTTCATATTGAGAACAACCGAATATGGCGGGGGGCGTTTGTCAAGCGATAGTTGGCGTTTTGGAGCGACTTTGCGGCCAGGCAAGTGCCTCCGAAAGCTGTGATTAAACCCAGTATGAGGATGAGAATACGCATGAGGGTTGTCGGTTGTCAGTTATCGGTTTCAGAAACAGACAACCGATAACCGACAACCGACAACAAAATACTACACCCGATCCCTCCGCAACAGCGGGCGTTGCCCTTTTGGCGTGCGGCATTTTTCGAGGATCGTATTTGCGCAATCGGATTCTACCGTAATGATGGCGTGTTTCTGGAACAGGTCTACTTTGGCGATGCTTTTGGTGGGGATGCCCGCCGTATCGCTGATGTATTGTATAAGCCGGTTCGACTTCCAGCCGTCGGTTTTGCCTTTGCCGAAGAACAGCGAATCGTGACCGCCTTTGCCGCCGCTTCTTACCCGGTCTCTTGATTCTCTTGTGCGGGGAGAGTCGCTGCCTTTTGACGGCAGCTGCTTTATTTCGCGCATTTGCTGGGCCTGGAGTTGGCGGCCGAAATTTTGTTGTAGCAGCGCTGACACCAGCAATTCGGGTTCTGTTTTCGACAGGAGTTCTACGGCAAGCGCTTTGACTTCATCGGTAGGCGTTGTGGTCATGATGCGCTTGAAAATCTCGTGTTTTACCGCTGCGCGGCGTTGTTCGAGGGCCTCCTGAAGAGTCGGTACCTGTTGCTTGGTAATCTGGAATCGGGTTTGCTGCATGATCATCTGCAGCGCCCTGAACTCGCGGGGCACGATAAAAGTGATCGCTTCGCCTGTTTTGCCCGCCCTGCCGGTACGGCCGATGCGGTGGGTATACGTCTCCGCCTCGCCGGGAATATCGAAATTCACCACGTGGCTGAGGTTGTTCACGTCGATGCCGCGGGCTGCTACGTCGGTAGCTACCAGGAGGTGGATCTTCTTCATTTTAAACTTGTCCAGGATGCGTTCGCGCTGGGCCTGCGATACGTCGCCGTGCAAGGCTTCGGCGTCGTAGCCGGCGGCGGAAAGATCTTTGGCCAGGCGGTCAGAGCCTGCACGGGTGCGACAAAAGACAAGTCCGTAGAAACCCGGATTCGTATCAATGATGCGGGTAAGCACGGTCATTTTGTCTTCGTTGAACATCTCGTAGTAGGTATGGGTAATCTGCGCCTTGGCGCCTTCTACCTTTTCGATGCTCACTTCGTCGAATTCGCCCATAAAGCGCTTGGCCAACTGCCGGATGCGCGTAGGCATAGTAGCAGAAAAAAGCAGCATGCGGCGGTTTTCGGGCATGTATTCCAGTATCGTTTCAATGTCGTCGATGAAGCCCATATTGAGCATTTCATCGGCCTCGTCGAGTACGGCAAACTTTACATTGTCCAGTTTAAGCGAGCGGCGGCGCAGGTGGTCCATGACCCTGCCTGGCGTGCCCACTACGATGTCTACGCCGGTTTTTAGCTGGCGCAATTGCACATCCATACCTTGTCCGCCGTACACCGGCAGGATGGTCAGTTTGTTACCGGTCTGGTAAGAGCTGATCTCCTCGTACACTTGAAGAGCCAATTCGCGGGTAGGAACCAACACGATGGCCTGCACCTTGCCTTTTTCGGGCCTGATGCGCTCCAGAAGGGGCAATCCAAAAGCGGCGGTTTTACCTGTGCCGGTTTGCGCTTGCCCGATAATATCGCGTTCTCCCTGTAAAAGCAATGGAATGGTTTTTTGCTGGATGGGGGTGGGTTTTTCAAACCCTTTTTTGGCGAGAGCATTCAGGATATCAGCCGATAATCCCAATGCTGCAAAAGTCAGTTCGTTATTCATCAAGTAGATATTAAATATAAAAAGCCTTGCAGGAGCAACACCTCCTGCAAGGCTCGGCTCAAAAACGGTGCAAAGGTACGGGTAATTAATGAGTTGCGCAAGTAGGTGCGCCCAATATTAATTATCCGATTTCACGCGTTTTTGCTCGTCTTCCAGACCGGTATTGCGGCG
>DAINSQ010000130.1:8338-12432 GCA_036741235.1 Saprospiraceae bacterium
GGCTCAAAAACGGTGCAAAGATACGGACAATTAATGAGTTGCGCAATGGCAACTTAATTATCCGATTTCACGCGTTTTTGCTCGTCTTCCAGACCGGTATTGCGGCGGCGGGCGCTTTTGACCTCCTGGTTGCCAAAATTATAGGTAAAATTGAGGCGGAGCTGCCGGCTTTCCCAGCCGCCGGTGGCCACGCTGTACAAGCCGCCGAATTCGCTCACGCCGCGCCAGCGCATACTCAGGAACAAGTCGCTCAGACTGGCCTTGAGATTGCCGCGTCCCTGCAATACTTTTTTCTGCACGCCGGCTTCTACGGCCCAGAACTCGCGGTTGCGGAAGTTGCTACCCCAAATGCTGGGCGAATTGTAAAAACCGGATAATTCGAGCGATACGTTCCAGGGCAATTGGAAGGTGTGTTGACTGAAAACTGAAAAAGCGCTTACCGCCAGGTCAATTTCTTTTCCTTCCCCGAAATCAGCCTGGTTGCGGGTGTTAAACGCCGACACGTTGGTGTAGGTATTCCACCATTTGGCGATGGCAAAGGGATAGCTTACGTTGATATTCCAGGTGCGTTGCGAGGCCAGGTTGACCTCGGTGATATAGCTGCGGCTCACCTCGGTGGTATCGGTCAGCGCCGTCATCAGGTCGGTGGTGTAAGTATATCCGATAGAAGTATTGAGCATGTAGTTGTAGGTATGGCCCAATTCCAGACTATTGGAATACTGCGGACGCAGGAAGGGGTTTCCGCGCTGGTAAGTCAACTCGTCGAGTTTGTATTCGAACGGGTTGAGGTCCTGGTAGCGCGGCCGGTCGATACGGCGGCTGTAGTTGAGGCGCAGCGCATTTTTTTCGTTGGCATTATAGGTGATACCTGCGGAGGGGAACAGGTTCACATAGTCGCGTTCAACTTTGTCATTGCCCGTGGGGCTGGCGCTGGTAAGCCTGCCGTCGGAATGGGTGTGCTCCAGGCGCAAACCGCCCTGGAAGCCCCATTTGCCCATTTGGCGTTGGTAGTTGACGTAAGCGGCGTTGATATTTTCATCGTAAACGAATTGGTTGGTGCGCTCGGGGTCGATGGTATATTCGTCGTTTTCGACATTATAGAAATTGAAAATATTGTCGGTACTCACCAGCGAGGTCTTGACGCCCAGCGCCAATTGTCCGCCCAATGCCGGGCGCTCGTGGTCGATTTTCAACGTGGCGATATCGATGTCGGTGGGCGCCTCCGTGGCGAAAACCACGCTTCGCAGCAGGGTGTTTTCGAGCGGGTGGAGGTACAGGTTGGGCTGGTAGGCCTCATTGCGGATGCGAAAAACGCCGTAGTCCGCGTCTACATTCCAAATGATGCCTTTGGTATTGTCAAAGCGGTAGTTGATATTGGCGTTGAGGTTGTCGCGGTTGCCTTCATTATCGGAGCGGGCGTACAACACCTCCTGATAGAGGCCCGTTTGCTGGTCGGCGATAAGCGTTTTGCTTTTGGAATCCCAGGTTCCGTCATTCAGGAAGCCGGTAGCCAACACCCCGATGGTGTGGTGTTTGCCCAGGAAAAAGTCGGCGCCGGCGCGGATATTGTGGTTGGTGAATTCGTTTTCGTTGGTCGACTGCTGGTCGAATGTCAGCCCCGATTGTTCGCGGTACAGGTTAAAAAAGCTCCAGTTATCGCCGGTTGCCAGGCTGTATTTGCCGAATACATTGAAGGTTTTGTTGCGATAATTGAGCGAAGCGGCGCCGTTGTATTTGGGGTAGATAGCCTCAGCGAACCCCAGCTCCACATTGCCGTTGGCGCCCATGCGTTTGTCGCGGCGCATCCGGATGTTGATAATGCCGGCATTGCCCGCAGCGTCGTATTTGGAGGAAGGCTGCGTGATGATCTCGATGGCTTCGATCTCGGAAGACTGGATGGTTTTGAGCAGGGCGGCCAGGTCGGCGCTGGTCAGCGGCGAAGGCCTGCCGTCGATATACACATTGACGCCGTTTTTGCCCTGGAGGATGATGTTGTCGTTGTTGTCGACCACTACGCCCGGCGATTTGCGCAGCAATTCGAAGGCGGTATTGCCGACGGCGTTGATGCTGCCTTCCACGTTAAAAACAGTCTTGTCGGGCCGTACTTCGATGAGCGGCTTGCGGGCGGCTACGACCACTTCTTTGAGTTCGGTGGCCGAAGAGGCCATCGTGATGACGGGCGCTTGCAGGGTTGCGCCGGCGTTCAGGCTTAATTCGCCGGTGGAAGCATCGGCATAACCCACATAGCTCACCGCAATACGGTAGCGGCCTGCAGGTATCTGCCTGAATTCATAGGCGCCTTCTTCGGTGCTGTATTCTGCCTTGACAAGCGTGGAGTCTAGCGCATTGAATAGCAGTACGTTGGCAAATGCGATGGGCGCATTTTTGTCGTCGGTGACTTTGCCGGCAATTTGTCCGGCAGCGGTTTGCGCATTTAGTATAGACTGGCTCAGCACTACACTAAAAACAATTAGTGTCAGGATTTTAGTCATATCGGGTGATTTTAAAACAAAATTATTTATTTTTTATAAAAAAACCAACACTTTTTCGATAAACGGCCAAATAAGTCGTCGAACGTCGGGAAATATCAACGCATCGGGCTAATTTTGCGTTCCCTGTAAGTAGTAAAACTTTACCACAGAGTTAAACGGAGTAAAACGGAGTTCCGCAGAGTCAAAATCTCACGCTGTGTCACTCCGTTTAACTCTGTGGTGAGAAAAAACAAGGCATGGCCACTCCTCAATCGGTAGCATTTTACACCCTGGGCTGCAAGCTCAACTACTCGGAGACCTCTTCGATAGGGCGACTCTTTGAAGACGCCGGCTATCGCGAGGCAGCTTTTGAGGAGGGCGCCGATATATACGTGGTGAATACCTGTTCGGTAACCGATTTTGCCGACCGCAAGTGCCGCAAGGTGGTGCGCCAGGCTTTGCGACACAATCCGCGCGCATTTGTAGTGGTGGTGGGGTGTTACGCCCAGCTCAAACCCGAAGAAATAGCGGGCATTCCCGGCGTCGACCTCGTGTTGGGCGCTGCCGAAAAATTCCGTATCCTCGATTACATCGACCACCTGGGCAAAGCCCCCGGAAAAGGGCTGGTAAGAGCCGGCGAGATCAAAGAAGTCCGCGATTTTGTCAATGCTTTTTCTTTTGGCGATCGCACGCGTTCTTTTCTCAAGGTACAAGACGGCTGCGACTACAAGTGCACTTTTTGCACCATTCCCCTGGCGCGGGGCCGCAGTCGCAGCGATACTGTTGAAAATGTGGTAGCCAACGCCCGCCGTATTGCCGACATGGGCGTCAAGGAAATTGTGCTGACAGGCGTTAACATCGGCGACTTCGGCAACGGCACGGAGGTCATCGAGGGTATGCGCCCCAAAAAAGAGGCGATGTTCATCGACCTCATCCAGGCGCTCGACGAAGTAGAGGGCATCAGCCGTTTCCGCATTTCTTCTATCGAACCCAATTTGTGCACCGACGAAGTAATCAGCTTCGTTGCCCAATCGAAACGCTTCGTCCCCCATTTCCACATGCCTTTGCAGTCGGGCAGCAACAAACTGCTGGCGCTGATGCGCCGCCGTTATCTGCGAGAACTGTACGCCGAACGCGTGGCGCAAATCAAATCGCTGATGCCGCACGCCTGCATCGGCGTGGATACCATCGTAGGGTTCCCCGGCGAAACGGAAGCAGATTTTCTGGACACCTACGCCTTCCTGCGCGACCTCGAGGTGAGCTACCTGCACGTATTTACTTATTCTGAAAGGCCCAATACCCCGGCAGCGGAAATGGACGGCGTAGTGCTTATTGAGGAGCGCCGCCGTCGCAATGAAATGCTGACCATACTGAGCGAGAAAAAACGCCGCTATTTTTACGAGCAGCACCTGGGGCAAGTTCGTACGGTTTTATTTGAAAACCACACCGAGAAAGGTCTGATGTCTGGTTTTACCGATAATTATATTAAAATAGAAACACCCTACGATCCGCTGCTGATCAATGAATTGGCGCCGGTGGAGTTGCAAGGCGTCAATGCCCGCGGGCATGTGAATATTGTTTTACAACCCGCTATGGAGGCGGGACAATAGAGTGTTGGACTAT
>DAINSQ010000130.1:12442-13024 GCA_036741235.1 Saprospiraceae bacterium
GCGACTTGGCGATCTTTTCGACTGTGCGATTGGCTGCGGGCGCTTTGCGGCACAGCATCCGTCCTGGGCTTGTGCTTGTAATTGCCTTGTGCTGCACTGTTGCCGCAACTGCTCAATCGGGGCACCGGTATTTGCGCAAGGGCGACAAATCGTACCAGGAAAAAGCCTACGGCCAGGCCGAAGAAAATTACCGCAAAGCGCTCGAAAAAAAGCAAACGCCCAACGGCGCCTATAATCTCGGCAACGCCATTTACCAGCAAAAACGCTACGACGACGCGGCCCGGCAATACGGGGATGCCGCCCAACGCACCCAGGATCCCGCCCTCAGAGCCGACGCTTTCCACAATCAGGGCAATGCGTATTATAATAAACAGGATTACGAAAAAAGCGTGGAGGCATACAAAAACGCCCTGCGCCTCAATCCGTCCGACCTGAGCGCCAAGCACAATCTTGCACTCGCCCAAAAGCAATTGCAACAACTCAAGCAGCAGCAACAACAGCAGCAACAACAGCAGCAACAACAGCAGCAGCAGCAAAATCAGCAGCAACAACAACAGCCGCAGAACCAACCCAGGCAGCAGC
>DAINSQ010000131.1:0-12767 GCA_036741235.1 Saprospiraceae bacterium
TATTGAAAAAATAAAAAGAGAGTGTTACTTTTAAGCCTGTTTGTCATTATCACCTTATTTAATTGAAAAAAACGCATCAACATGAAGGTATTCGCAACACTTCTACTGTTATTGCTCTCTACTGTAGTTACGTTCGCCCAGGACCACCGCAATTGCGGGGCTATGCACCACCTGGAGCAGCAGTTGCTGCAGGATCCTGATCTTTCCAATCGCATGGAAGCCATTGAAAGGCACACCGAAAACTTCGTGCGCAGTTACAACGAAGGCGACCGGGTTGTTTACACCATCCCTGTTGTATTCCACATCGTTCACAACGGCGATGCGGTGGGTTCCGGCGAAAACATCTCTGACGCGCTGATCCAGGCGCAGTTGGCACAGCTCAACCAGGACTTTTCGCTGACCAACTCCGATGCCAACCTGATCCCCGCCCTGTTCCAGCCGGTGGCTGCCAATGCTGAAATCCAGTTTTGTCTGGCACAGCGGACGCCTTCCGGAGCCGCTACTACGGGTATCAACCGCATCAACGGCGGACAGGCCTCCTGGACCTATTCGCAAATCGAAAGCAACTTGAAGCCTTCGACCATCTGGGACCGCAACCAGTACCTCAACGTATGGACGGTGATTTTCGGCGGCGCCGATGCCGGTACGCTTGGCTACGCCCAATTCCCGGGCGGCACGGCCAGCACTGACGGCGTGGTATTGTTGTGGTCGTCAGTAGGCTCGGTGGCTAGTCCCAACCCCTCCGGCGGAAACTATGCCAGAGGTCGTACGGCCACCCATGAAATCGGCCACTGGCTCAACCTGCGCCACATTTGGGGCGATGCTACCTGTGGTAATGACTTCGTATCTGACACGCCGGTGCACAACACCTCCAACGGCGGCTGTCCCACTTACCCGCACTACAGCACCTGTTCGGGTTCGCCGGTAGAAATGACCATGAATTACATGGACTATACCTATGATGCTTGTATGTATATGTTTACCGCCGGCCAGAAGGCCCGTATGCAAGCGGTGTTGGCTTCGGGCGGCTCGAGGGCCAGCCTTGCTTCTTCGCAAGGATGTCAGCCTCCATCAGGCGGCGGTAGCTGTGGAACCCCGGGCGGTTTGAACGCTACGGCTATCACCAGTTCAACGGCTACCCTGAACTGGAGCGCGGTGAGCGGCGCTACCTCTTACAATGTTCAGCTGCGCCCGGTAGGATCGAGCACCTGGAGCAGCGGTTCAACCAGTGGAACCTCTATCAATGCGACCAGCCTGACTGCTAACACGCAATATGAGTTCCAGGTACAGGCGGTTTGCGGCAGTACAACCGGCAGCTACTCATCGTCGGCTACGTTTACAACCACTTCCGGTCAGGCTTGCAGCGACAACTACGAGCCCAACAACAGCCGCAGTACTTCGCTGCCATTGACCCCGGTAGCAACCGATCGCGTAGCTCAAATTGCCTTTAACGGGGATAATGACTGGTATCGCTTCGCCAACACGTCGAGTCAGCGCAACATCCGCGTGGATTTGACGAACCTGCCTGCAGATTATGACCTGCAGCTTTGGCAGAACAATACGCGCCGCAGGACTTCCGAAAATGGCGGTACGACTTCGGAAGTTGTCATTTACAACACATCTACTACGACTTCCAACTGGTATGCCTATGTATACGGATATGCAGGCGCTTTCAGCAATACGCAGTGCTACACGCTGCGCATTACGTTGAGCAGCTCGGCCTTCCGCGAAGACGGCACTACGGACGGTGAAACCACCGAGTTTGAAATTCCGGCTATTGTACTGGAGTCGAACTTCCTGATGTTCCCCAACCCGGCTCAGGATGAGTTGACGCTGGACATCATGATGCAGGACGAGCGCCCGGTACAGGTAAGTATTATGGATTTGACGGGCAAGTTGTTGCAGCGCAATTCGTATGAGCTTGGCAAGGATAATAGCCGCATCACGATGGATGTGAGCAAGCTTGCTGCCGGCATGTATGTAGTTCGCGTTGAAAACGGCGAGTCGGTCGGCGTTCAGAAGCTGACCATTGCTCGACAGTAATTAAACGGGAGAGATGGAGAGCGGGAGAGTGGGAGAGATACCCTTTCTCCCGCTCTTTCTTTTATATATCTAGAGTTCTGAATCCATTAAACATCCAGCACTCAGCATTATAAAATCACCTCTTCACCCTCCAGGCGCTTACAGGCACATTCGGTATGTGCAGTTTTTCGGTTTCCTGATTATTGATCATCGCGGCGAGGGCGGCGGCTACGTGGGCTTCCTGGCGGTGTAATTGCCGCAGCAAGTCGGGCGTATAGTGTTTATTGACGAAATGCGTATCAAATTTGCCGGAGATAAAGGCGTCGTGTTCAAACACAAAGCGACCGAAGGGCAGGGTAGTGACCACGCCTTCTATTTCATAGGAGGCGATAGCTTCCAGCATGCGTTTGATAGCGGCGGTGCGATTGATACCCCAGGTTGCCAGTTTGGCGATCATCGGATCGTAGTAGATCGGGATTGCCATGCCCTCCTCGTAGCCGTCGTCGACCCGGATATTTTCGCCCACGGGGCGCCGGTAGGTATTAAGTGAGCCGACGTTGGGCAAAAAGTTGTCGTAAGGGTTTTCGGCATACACTCGCAATTCGATAGCGTGGCCGTTGATCTGGAGTTCCTCTTGTTTGATTGACATCACCTCTCCGCGGGCGATACGTATTTGCTGCTCTACCAGGTCGATACCCGTAATCATTTCCGTCACGGGGTGTTCCACCTGCAGGCGGGTATTCATTTCGAGGAAATAGTAGTTCAGGTTTTCGTCTACCAGGAATTCCACTGTACCTGCGCCGAGGTATTGGCAGGCTTTGGCCACCATCACGGCGTCGCGGCCCATATTGGCGCGGATTTCGGGGGTGAGCACCGAAGAGGGCGCTTCTTCGATCACCTTTTGGTGGCGTCGTTGGATGCTGCACTCGCGTTCGAACAGGTAGACGACATTGCCGTATTGATCGGCCAGTACTTGCATCTCGATATGGCGGGGCGAGCCGATGTATTTTTCAATAAAAACAGAACCATCGCCGAAAGCGGAAGTGGCTTCGCTGATAGCGCGGGTCATCTGTTCTTCGAGTTCGCTTTCCGACTCCACCACGCGCATACCCTTGCCCCCGCCGCCGGCGGAAGCTTTGATGAGAATGGGATAACCTACGCGTTCGGCCACTTTTTTAGCTTCTTCCGGGTCGGAGATAGAGTGGTCGACACCGGGCACCATGGGAATATTGTATTGCTTGACGGCGTCTTTGGCGGCCAGCTTGCTGCCCATAACTTCAATGGCGTGCGGCGTAGGGCCTATAAAAATGATACCTGCATCTGTAACGGCCTGGGCAAAAGCGGCGTTTTCGCTCAAAAAGCCATAGCCGGGGTGGATGGCGTCGGCGCCGGTAGCTTTGGCGGCCTCGATAATCTTATCCATGCGCAGATAAGACTCAGAAGATGCCGGTGGGCCGATATGCACGGCTTCGTCGGCAAATTGTACGTGGCGGGCATTGCTATCCACATCCGAATAGACGGCAACGGTGGCAATTCCCATTTTGCGCGCGGTGCGCATTACTCTGAGCGCGATTTCGCCGCGATTGGCGACTAATATTTTTTTCATCAGAATTTCAAATTTGAGAAGCTAAAGTAGATAATTCCGATCAGAGTAAAGTGTGTTTTTTTGATAAAGAAAATTTTGGTTGTGGTAATATTGCTCATTTCATAACAGGAAATTTGTACCTTTACGTCCCGTAACGATCTGAACCGATTCTCCAAAGCGCTTCAGTCTACCAATCGTAAACAGACGAACTACATTATGACCAAATACATTTTCGTTACGGGAGGCGTCACTTCTTCGCTGGGTAAAGGCATTATTTCTGCGTCGCTGGCTAAACTACTGCAAGCCAGGGGGTTTTCCGTCACCATTCAAAAGTTCGACCCATATATCAATGTCGACCCGGGCACGCTCAACCCTTATGAACACGGTGAATGCTACGTAACCGACGACGGCGCAGAAACCGACCTCGACCTAGGCCACTACGAGCGATTCCTCAATACGCCTACTTCGCAGGCCAACAATGTCACTACCGGTCGCATTTATCAGACGGTGATCAATAAAGAACGCTCGGGCGACTATCTTGGCAAAACGGTGCAGGTGGTGCCTCATATCACCGACGAGATCAAACGCCGGGTGCAACTACTGGGAAGTACCAACCAATACGATATTATTATTACAGAGTTGGGGGGAACGGTCGGCGATATCGAGTCGTTGCCTTACCTGGAATCTCTGCGCCAGTTGCGTTGGGAATTGGGCCGCGACAATTGTATGGTGATCCACCTTACGCTTATCCCGTATTTGCGGGCTGCCAAGGAGCTCAAAACCAAGCCCACTCAGCACTCCGTCAAGGAACTGCTCACCACCGGTATTCAGCCCGATATACTGGTGTGTCGCACCGAACATCCGTTGAGTATGGACATCCGCCGCAAGCTCGCCCTGTTTTGCAACGTAGAAGTGGGGTCGGTAATCGAAGCTATCGATGCCGACAGCATTTACGATGTGCCCATGCTCATGCTAAAAGAAAATCTCGACGCTACGGTGATGAGCAAGTTGCGCCTGCCCGACCGCCGCGAACCCGATATGCGCGTCTGGAAGTCGTTCCTTGCCAAGCTCAAACATCCCAAACACGAAGTGCGCATTGGACTGATCGGCAAATACAACGAACTACAGGACGCCTACAAGTCCATTTACGAATCTTTCGTCCATGCCGGGGCAGTCAATGAATGCAAAGTGAACGTCGAGCCCATCCATTCCGAAAAGCTGGAAAACGATCACGAGGCGATGGTGCGCCGCATCAAAGACCTCGACGGGGTGCTTGTAGCGCCAGGTTTCGGCGAACGCGGCATCACCGGCAAAATCAACGCCATCAGGTATGTGCGGGAAAATAATATCCCGTTTTTCGGCATTTGCCTGGGTATGCAATGTGCTGTAGTGGAGTATGCCCAGCACGTATTAGGCCTCTCAGACGCCGCTTCAACAGAGGTGAATACAAAAACGCCTCACCCTGTGATCGATCTGATGCCCGATCAGAAAAAAATTACCAAAAAAGGCGGCACCATGCGTTTGGGGGCTTACCCGTGCGAATTGCGCAAAAAATCAAAAGCTCAACAAGTGTATGGAAATCAGCGTATTACAGAGCGCCATCGCCACCGCTATGAATTCAATAACGACTACCGCGATCAACTGGAGCAGGCCGGCATGATGTGTACAGGCATCAACCCCGATTCCGATTTGGTTGAAATCGTCGAACTCAAAGACCATCCCTGGTTTATCGGCGTACAATTTCACCCTGAATTGAAAAGTACGGTTGAAAACCCGCATCCGCTTTTCGTCGGATTCGTCAAGGCAAGCATGGAATACAAAAGCAAGCGGGAGTAAGGGATTTGCTTGTTTCCAAAATTTGTATAGCCGGTTTTTTTTCCTGTTTGGAAGGGATTAGTTGGAGCTATTTTTGATGTTGAATCATAATTAGTCTCCTGGACTGTAGATTGCCAGGCAGCGAATCTATTTCAAAAAGGATTTTGTATTACAGTAACCATTTAGATATCTTTTATTGCATACTATTGAATGCAAGAATCTATTTTTGGGCTTGCAATTGATTTCCAAATAATCGCCTGGCACAATTTTTATTGTGATTTGCATGACAAACAAGGCGTAGTTCATTAAAAATGAGGTACTATTTCTTGATGTTTTCGCAAACCATATTATTTTGGGAATATATTTGATCAGATTTGTTCACCCGTTTCATGTATTATCTATGAGACTGCTGCCTTTAACCCTCAGGATGCTATTATTTTTTATCGGAAGTTGCGCTTTTCAGCGATTAGTTGCTCAGCCGCTGGAAGTTACCAATGCTCCGCCTATCACGCCTCAAAACCTCATCACCAACGTATTTTTGGGGGAAGGGGTAGAGGTAATTAGCGTTGAATATTTTGGCGCCAATAAATCGGTAGGATTTTTTAAAAATGGCATTGATGAAGTCGGTATCGAGCGAGGCCTGGTGATGACTACCGGTGCAGCGGTTACTACGGGCGCCTTTGAGACGGGGGTCAATTCAACGGGCAATGCTTTCGCCAGCGTGGATAATATGAGCGGATTCAGCGACCCTGATTTGCAGACCATCGCGGGCGGGCTCAACATTTTTAATGTCACTAAATATGTGATCAGGTTCAAGCCAATTGCAGATACCCTCCGGTTTCGTTATGTTTTTGGCTCGGAGGAATATCCGGAATTTGCTTGTAGCGCATATAACGACATCTTTGGATTTTTTATATCCGGCCCCGGTATTAACGGCCCATATGCCGATAATGCAATGAATATTGCGCTGATTCCCGGCACCAACCTGCCGGTGCGCATCAACAATGTCAATTCCGGCATGGTGGGCGCAGCCGGCAATATTGCCAACTGTACGCCGCCCAACGGCAGCCTCAACTACTCGCAGTACTACAACGACAACAACGGATCAAACATGCTTCCTTCATACGACGGGTTTACCGACGTATTTACGGCAGAGGCTATCGTTGTGCCTTGTCAGGAGTATACCATCAAGCTCGTCGTTTGCGATGTGTCTGACTCGGCTTTTGATTCGGGCGTTTTTCTGGAAGCTAAAAGCTTCGGCACCGGCTCGCTGAATGTAGAGGCGGCTACGGTTAGCCTTGACGGTTCTATAGCCGAAGGTTGTTCTCCCGGAACTTTGACTTTTTCGCTACCTACGCCTACTGAATCGGATTTGTTCATCGATTATCAAATTATCGGAACAGCCATCAACGGCGTCGACTATGAATTTATTCCGGAAGATTTGTTTATTCCCGCCGGCGACTCCATCCTCGTAGTGCCCATCGTGGCTATCGAAGACGGCATTGCCGAAGCTCCGGAAACATTAGTGATTGATGTTCAGCGTGATGTGTGCAATCGCGATACGATTACTATTTTTATAAAAGACAACCAACTGGTGGCGCCCAACCTGGGTATGGATCAAACGGTATGCGCAGGAACTGAAATCCAACTTGACGGTACGCTGAATGTCCCCGTGCCCGAGCCGCCATGTTTTACCAACGATAACGACCTGCTCATTGCGCCCACTAATGTGCCCCGCTTTTCGGATATCACCGTCGGCGGCGTATTGCCTCCTATTCTGGGGCCGGGCGTCATCCGGTCGGTATGCATTGACAGTTTGTCGCATCGCTGGATAGACGACCTGGACATCTACCTGATCAGCCCCGACGGCCAATTCATCGAATTGACTACCGACAACGGCGGCAACGGCGGCAATGGGTTGGGACTGGATTACTATCTCCACACCTGTTTTACGCTTGATGCCGCGCAACCCATTAATTTCCCGGGGCCTTTCGCTCCGCCCTCAGCGGTACCTTTTACCGGCAATTTCTTGCCCGAAGGCGTTTGGTCGGACCTCTGGGACGGCAACAATAAAAGTACCAATGGCGACTGGCGATTACAATTAATAGACGATACCAATAGCCTTGACGGCACTTTGCACAGTTGGACGATCTGTTTTAACCCGGCTTACGAAATTAACTACGAGTGGACGCCAAGTGCGGGACTAAGTTGTACAGACTGCCCTAATCCGCTTGTTACGCCGCAATTGACTGCCACCGATTACGTAATGCGCGCTTACGACTCCTATGGTTGCGAGGTTTTTGATACGATCGCCATTGGTGCTTTGCCTATTCTGACAGCGCCCAATGCGAGCTGTGGAACAGCTACTGAGAGCAGCGTAGCTGTATTTTGGGATGATATTCCCGGAGCGCTGGGTTACGAGATCAACGTAGACAATAGCGGTTGGGTGAGCCCCAATAGCGGGCTTTCACATGATGTCAACGGTTTGTTGACATCGCAATCCGTAACTTTCCAGGTCAGGGCGCTGGGCGATTGTCCCGGCGGTATCACTACCATCACGTGTGATGCATTGCCCTGTACGCCTGCTAGTCTGAGCGCGACTACTACCGACGCCGGGTGCAACGGCGGCGCTGACGGTACAGTTGCGATTACGCCCACGGGAGGATTGGCGCCGTTTACTTACACCCTTAATGGGCAATCAAACAGTACAGGCCAATTTGATAATCTCAGCGCAGGCAACTACGTAGCCACGGTAGGCGATGCCTCCGGGTGTAATGCCCCCATACAGTTTACTATCGGCGAGCCTGCCGCCCTGGATTTACAAGCCGTCACTACGCCTGCTTTGTGCAACGGCGGCGCCGACGGTAGCGCCACTTTCGTTATTAATGGCGGCGCCGGTCCATACGACTTTAGCTGGAGTAATATGTCAAACGACTCGCTGGCTACCGGCCTGGTTGCCGGCGATTACGATGTGACGATCACCGACGCCAACGGCTGTCCTGCAACGGCATCTGTTACCATTGCAGAGCCGGCGGTATTGCAGTTATCGACAATGCCGGTAGACGTATCATGTTTTGGGTTGGCTGATGGCGAAGCTACCGTTGTAGCCGCGGGCGGTACCGAACCCTACAACTTCCTGTGGGATACTGCTGCCGGTTCGCAACCTACGGCTACTGCCACCGGCTTGTCTGCCGGTACTTTTGCGGTAACTGTTACCGACGACAATGGTTGTCAGGCAAGTGCAACGGCAGCCATTGCCCAAAATCCTGCTGTTCAGCTTTCGGCATCCACTGTGGATGCTTCCTGCAACGGCGCACCTGACGGACAAGCTTCGGCATCTGCCTCAGGCGGCGATGGAACTTATGCCTATACCTGGACCCGCGCCAGTGACGGCACAATAGTAGGCAGCGCAGCCAATGTATTACAGCTCACCGCCGGTGACTATATGGTAATGGTCAGCGACGGCAATGGCTGTTCGCAGTCGACATCGGTGACTATCGACCAGCCGCAGGCTATCAACGTGGCTATTGCTGTAACCGCCCCCTTATGCAACGGCGGCGCTAATGGTACCGCCACATTGACGGCAAGTGGCGGTTCTTCGCCGTATACCTATCAATGGAGCGACAGCGGCGCTGCAACTCCCACCCGCAACGATCTCAGTGCCGGCAATTACCTGGCAACCGTAACGGATGCCAATCTTTGTACGGCAGTAATCAATATCGTCCTAAGCCAACCCAATGCCTTGCAGGTAGCGATAAGTACCCTGCCTGCAAGCTGTAACGGCGGCAATAATGGTCAGGCTTCGCTGCAAGTGGGGGGAGGTACGGGCGTTTATACTTATTTATGGAGCAATGGACAGCAAACGCCCTCGGCAAACGGTTTGAGTGCCGGCCCTGTTACGGCAACGGTAACAGATGCCAATGGTTGTCAGACAACTGCCCAGGGAACCGTAAGCCAGCCTACTGCCATTGCGCTTTCAACTACAACGCAAGATCCGACCTGTTATGGTTATAGCGACGGCCAGGCTACTGTTACGGCCAGTGGCGGTACCGGCGCCTATCAGTACGTATGGAGTTCAGGGCAAATGACGGCTACCGCTACTAATTTGGTTGCGGGCGCCGTAACCGTCACAGTCACCGATGCCAACAACTGCCAGACCACTGCCGGAGCAACGCTTGGGCAACCTACATTACTTACTGCTACGGCAACCGACGGCCTCGTTAGTTGCAATGGCGCGGCAGACGGCAGCGTGACCGTCACCGCGGCAGGCGGCACAATGCCTTATTCGTATCTTTGGAACGACGCCAATGCGCAAAATACAGCTACTGCCACAGGCCTGCCGTTGGGTACATACGGCGTGATCGTTACCGACGCCAACGGTTGTCAGGCAACTGCCGGCGCAATGGTTGACGGCACCCCCGCCATTGCGTTGTCGCTTACTACAACCGACGTAAGCTGCAATGGCGGCAATGACGGGGCCATTGTGGTGACTGCCACCGGCGGCGCCGGCAGTTATACTTATACCTGGAGTGCCCCCGGCATTGGAAGTACGGCCTCTCCGGTCAACCTCAGCTCCGGCAATTATGCTGTTACCGTAAGCGACATCAACGGCTGTGTTGCCGATGCAGCTGCTTTCATCAACCAGCCTGCTGCATTGATCTTATCTGCGGGAATCACGCCTGCATTGTGCGCCGGTGAGCCCAGCGGCGCCATCAACTTGTCTGTTCAGGGCGGTACGCCGCCTTATGACTACAATTGGAGCAATAACACGGTTACCGAAGACCTGACAGGACTGCTGAGCGGTACCTACCGCGTTACGGTCACAGATGCCAACAACTGTGTATCCACGCTTTCCGATTTTATCGCCGAACCGCCGGCTATGCAATTGTCATTTGACATCACCAATATCAATTGTTTTGGTGACAATACCGGCGCGGTGGAGGCACTTGTATTGGGAGGCGTACCGCCGTATCAACTCAACTGGTCAAACAATCAGTCGGGGCTCGAACTCAATCCTGTACCGGCGGGCGACTACACCCTGCAAGTCACTGATGCCAATGGGTGCAAACTGGAGCAGACCGCTACCGTAGCTCAACCTGCCGAACCCGTGTCGGCTATCGTCAAACCCGAAGACGTTATCTGCTTTGGGCAAAACAATGGTCGCATTCAAATTACTGCGGGAGGTGGAACGCCATTTTACACATACAGTCTAAATGGCAATCAGTTCAGCGGTTCAAATGTATTTATAGGATTGGAACCTGGCGCCTATAACGTCTATGTCCGTGATGCCAGGGGTTGCCAGTTTTTGTCGGAGGCTGTTGTCATCAATGAACCCGAGCGGCTTACGGTCAGCCTGGGCGACAACTTCAACATCAGTTACGGAGAAACCTTCAATTTCAATCCCCAGATAATTGGCGCTGTCGGCAACATCGACTTTGCATGGACTCCGGCAGACACATCCATACTGAGCTGCCTGGATTGTCCGTCGCCGCTGGTCTCTATCACCGATCAAACCAGCTTTGAGGTCAGCATCACCGATGAAAAAGGCTGTGAGGCCGATGATCTTATCACGGTATTTGTGGTAAAAGACAATACGGCTTACGTACCGACTGGTTTCACCCCCAATGGCGACGGCTTGAACGATCGCCTGTTGGTGCATGGCAAACAGGAAATTCAAGTAGTTCGGTTCAGGATCTTTGACCGCTGGGGTGAATTGATATACGAAGCCAAAGACTTCCCCGTGAACGATGAACCATCGGGCTGGGACGGTACTTTCCGCGATAAACCGCTCAATGGCGGCGTATTCCTCTGGCACCTTGAAGTACAATACGTGGATGGATCCAGAGAGGTGTTCCGGGGGGAGACTACATTGATTCGCTAGCGGTCGGACCGCTAACCGCGGTTAAGCCGTAGCTAGCGGTTTGGCTGCTAACGGAGAAAAACGGAGTAATGAATACTACAAAATTCGCCATCATCGCGGCGCTTTTTGCTTGCGCCTGCTCGCGCCCGGGCGTTGAGCAACAAACGGGAGGGGCTATGACTAGTTCCAAAACCTATGATTACGCTATCGTCATACATGGCGGCGCAGGTACCATCCTCAGAGAGCAGATGACGCCTGAGCGCGAGGCGGCATACAAGCAGGCTCTCAATATTGCGCTTGACATTGGCGAAAAAATACTAAAAGACGGCGGCAGCGCCATGGACGCTGTAGAGCAAACCATTCGTTCGCTTGAAGACAACCCGCTTTTTAATGCGGGAAAAGGCGCTGTTTTTAACCACGCCGGCAAAAACGAGCTCGACGCTTCATTCATGGACGGCGCTACGCGCAACGCCGGCGCCGTTGGTGGCGTCACTATTGTCAAAAACCCCATTACCCTTGCCCGGGCCGTCATGGAGCGATCGCCGCACGTCATGCTCACCGGGCGAGGCGCCGAAGCCTTCGCCATCGAAAACGGCATCGACACCGTAGCGCCTTCCTATTTCTTCACTCAGGAGCGCTGGGATGCGTTGCAGCGGGCACTGGCTGCTGAAAAACGAGAACAAGGCGGCGCCCCTGCAAAAAACAGCCAAAAAATGGGCACTGTGGGTTGTGTCGCCCGCGACAAGCGGGGCAACCTGGCAGCAGGTACTTCCACTGGCGGTATGACCAACAAACGCTGGAATCGCCTGGGCGACTCGCCCGTCGTCGGCGCCGGTACCTTTGCCGACAATAACACCTGTGCCGTCTCCTGTACCGGCCACGGCGAATATTTTATCCGTTATGTTGTAGCCTACGATATAGCTGCGCTCATGGAGTATAAAGGCCTTTCCCTGATGGATGCCGCCAACACGGTCGTCATGGATAAACTCGTAAAAGCCGGCGGCGAAGGCGGCCTCATCGCCGTGGACAAATACGGTAACGTGGCTTTGCCTTTTAATAGCGAGGGAATGTATCGCGGTTATTCCCGACCGGGGGAGAGGTTGGTCGAGATATATAGGTAAGTTAATGGGTAATAATTTCGAGGTGTCATGTTGGCGCAATGACATATGCCCGACTAAAAAATCCCCAGTCCTTCTGCTATTTGAATTACCTCCTTTTCCGTTAAACCAAGAAAACCGGCTATCTGAGGGGCATTTATTCCTGCGAGCAGCATCTTTCTGGCTGCCTCGCGTTTTTCAGCCAGGGCATGAAGGCGTTCTATCTCAATTCCAACCTTAACACCCTTTTCAATGCCCTTTTCGATACCTTTCTCAATGCCTTTCTCAATACCTTTCTCGATACCTTTCTCAATGCCTTTCTCCATACCTTGTTGGTACAAGTAATCCGTTTCGATATTATAAGTAATCGGCATATCTTTAATGATTT
>DAINSQ010000132.1:0-12649 GCA_036741235.1 Saprospiraceae bacterium
CTAAATGTCGGGGGAGTCCCGTACTGACCAAAGGGAAGTCGGGAAGAGGTTATGAGGGGTTATGAGCGTCTATTCATACCCCTTCAATAAAACATTATTATGAAAAAACATCTACTTCTCTTTGCACTACTGACAGCGGCGGCGGCGGCGGCGGCCCAGAGCTATGCTTTCGGCTTGAAGGGCGGTCTTACCGTGGGTAGCCAGCGTTGGAGCGACTTTGAGCGCGACCCATCGTACAAAATGCACGGCATCGCCTTTATTGAATCAGCAGATGAAGAAAACAACTTCTCTATCTTTGCCCAGGGCGGCTACCACATCAAAGGCAGCGCCATGCGCAACCGCACCTTTCAAAACCCAATCAACGGCGATTTATTCCGACCGCCGGCGTATGAATTTTTGTTCAGAAATATATCACTGACCGTCGGCGGCAAACAGAAATTCCCCTTTACCGGCGCCGGCAAATTGTATTACATGCTGGGCGTTCGCGGCGATTATACCCTGAGTACCAACCTGGCGCAGTACAATGACTTCAACGAACAAAACCCTGCTTATGCCATTTTTCCGTTTGACGACCGGGAGTTTATCCGGGAGTTCAACTACGGACTAACACTCGGCGGAGGTATGGAATTGCCTTTTACGGAATTGGTGGGGATGATACTCGAACTTACCGTCAACCCCGATTTTTCGCTGCAATACCAGCAGCCGGCCATCCCGAATGTGACCGACCCGTTTACCGGAACGCAACGCACGCTGCCGGAACGCAAGGTGCGTAACCTGACTTTGGAACTCACATTGGGCTTCCGTTTTTTGCACAAAATTGAGTACATCGACTAATGATCTATCTACGCAGCAAAAACCTGGTGAAGTTTTACGGCCCCCGTCAAGTGGTGCGCGACGTATCTATAGAAGTGAGGCAGGGAGAAATTGTAGGGCTGCTAGGCCCCAACGGCGCCGGTAAAACAACTACCTTTTACATGGTTGTTGGTTTTATCAAACCCAATTCCGGCGATGTGTACCTCGATGAAGAACTCATCACCGACCTGCCGATGTACCGGCGCGCCCAAAAGGGCATCGGTTATCTGCCGCAAGAACCTTCCGTGTTTCGCAAACTCAGCGTGGAAGACAACATCATGGCCGTGCTTGAAATGACAAAGCTCGCCAAGGCGCAGCAGCATCAAAAACTGGAAGAACTCATCGCCGAATTCGGCCTCGAAAAAGTGCGCAAAAGCCGCGGCGATACGCTCTCGGGCGGCGAGCGCCGGCGCACCGAAATCGCCCGCGCCCTGGCCACCAACCCAAAATTCATCCTGCTCGACGAGCCCTTTGCCGGCATTGACCCAATTGCCGTGGAAGATATCCAATATATCGTCGCCAAACTCAAAACCAAAAATATCGGCATCCTGATCACTGACCACAACGTACAAGAAACCCTGTCAATTACCGACCGGGCTTATCTCATGTTTGAAGGCAGCATTCTGAAGGCCGGCACTGCCGAAGAACTGGCCGCTGATGAGATGGTAAGAAAGGTGTACCTGGGGCGCAATTTCGAACTGCGCCGCAAAGTGCTGGATATGCCCGGGCACTAGCGTTCATAGCGCAGCAACCGCAATAATTCGTCCATATTGGATTCACTGACGGGTATCTCGTGGGCCCCCATTGTTATTTGATGGTTGCGGATTATCTCCACTTTGTCTACATGCACGATAAAGGATTTGTGTACGCGCAAAAATTTGCCCGCCGGCAATTTTTCTTCAATGCCCTTGAGTGTGGATTTGGTCAGTACGGGCCGGGGTTGGGTAGACAGGTATATCTTTACGTAATCCTTCATGCTTTCTATGAACAGCACATTGGCCACCGGGATTTTCACCAGCGCATATTCCGAATTGACGAAAAAGAAATCCGGGTGTTCTACCGCTTCCGGTGTGGCGGCAGGCAGTGCGCTATGGCGCAACTGCCAGGTATCAAGAGCCTTGTGAGCCGCTTTGGCAAAGCGTTCCAGGCTCACAGGTTTCATCAGGTAGTCGACGACATCCAAATCGTAGCTTTCAACGGCATAGCCGGCATAGGCGGTCACAAAAACCGCCATAGGCCTGTTGCTCAGGCTGTTTAAAAATTTGGTGCCCAGCATACCCGGCATCTGAATATCGAGAAACATTAGATGCACTTCTTCTTTTTGCAACACCTCCATAGCCTCAAAAGCGTTTTTGCATGTGGTTACCAGTTCCAAAAACGGCATTTGCCGGATGTAGTCCTCCAGCAATTTGCGAGCCATGCTCTCGTCGTCTACGGCGATACAGCGAAGTTTCATATTATTTTGTCTTTCTATTCTGTGTTAAAAGCAAAGATAACCCCCACAACTGACAAACAACACCCGGCATCACTCCCCCAACTCCTCCAGCTTCTCCAAAATCCAGGCCTTATCGGCAAGCGCCTCGCATTCGTTGATTTGCTTTCGAATCTTGGCCAAACGGGGTTTGTCGCGGGGCAAGGTATTTGACAGCAGTTTGACGAAGCGCAAAACGTTAAGGTATTGATACTTCACGCCCCGCGAAATCGTCTGGTTGCGCTGCAAATACACCCGGAAACTATCGATAAGCGAGTCGAGAGCGATGTACTCGTTAAGTTCGTAGTAGGTTTTGAGTAACATGAGTTTGCTGCCCAACGCATACACAATATCAGGGTATTCTACCTCTCGCAGTTGCTCGATGACTTTGTCGTATTGCTTTTGCGAAAAATAAACTTTCGCGAGATTGAAGTTGGTGGCGTTGAGTTGGTCTTCAGGCGGCAATTTGGGAGTAAATTGCCGGATGAACCCCTCTACCCAGTCGTATGCCCTGATATGCAAGCCCACAGTGATAATGTTTTTGTAATCCTGGGTGGGCAAAATTCCGTCTTTGATGATAAATCCCTGTTCGAGCGCGCGCTGGTAGAGTTCAAACAATGTGACAAAATAAGCGGGCTGCCCACGGTTGATTTTGGTGTCAATGCAGTAGTTGAAAAGGTAGATGTAAAAAGAGCGCAATTCCTGATCGGAAAACCGGGCCGTTTCGCCGGCGAGCAATTGTTTGAGTTCGATAAAACAATCCTCTTCGTCCGGCTTGAGCAACATACCTGCAACCAGATAATATGCCGCTACTATGGGTTCCTGATAATAACGACTTTCGCGGACCAAATCCAGAAACTGCGGAAACAGGTGAATATCTGCCTGCAAAGACAAAGTATTGCGGTAATCGAGGGCGTCGCAATAATGACGTAGCTTTCGGGCAATATAAAAACAATCGAGGTGGTAGTCGGCCTGCTCCAGGTGTTGATAGTCAATTACTTTGGTCCCCATTTGTTCCTGGTGCTGATGGCCGTAAAGCCCCAGCAGATGACTGCCGTAGTGATAATCGGCGTCGCGCAACGGATGTTTGTACAACGCTTCGCGAGCTTGTCGGTTGGCGCCTGCAAAATGTTTGTCGAGTTTGCGCTTCGCCAGTTGTGGCAGCAGGTCAACGGCGGGTCGCCAGGCGTCGCGTTTGTATTGGCGAAAGCCCAGAAAAGACAAAGCTTCCTGGGTGACTTCGGAGTAAAGGCGCCGAAGCTGGTCGTCGTCAAATGCCCGACTGCCGTAAACGGCTTTCCAAACCGCATATTTATCCATCGGATGCGCAGCATCATCAAGCAACTGCGGCGCCACCGCGTCGAGCAACAACCCGAGGTCTTTGTTGTCATTAAAAAAAGGAGACCCCAGGTATTTTCTGAAACTTTGCAACTCGTGTCGCGAGAAAGCAGCCAGCAGCGTGATCAGCTTTTTTCCGGTCATATTGGGTTATTTAACTTAGACAACATTCGCATCTGTATTGTAAAGATAATTAGCTTGTTTCCAATATTTTAAACTGCATTTAAAAGTTGACGTTTCAATTACAAATGAACAGTTTTGTTCTTTTTTTATTTAACTAATTTCAATCAAATTTGTACATTGAGTAAATTGCGTTCCAAAGCGATTCAAGTCAGGAATATGGCACTACGATTCCAGCGCAACATCGGCACAATTTTCCATCGCTCTATCGCTTCGCATGCAGGCAAGTGGGTGGTAGGACTGCTGTTGCTGTTGTCCGCCCCCCTCAAAAGCTGGAGCAATACCTGCGAAGCCGGGTTTATGTTCGCTTTCCTCGACGACGAGCATGTAGTATTGTTTAATACGTCGGTTGATTACGACAACCACTCCTGGGACCTCGGCGGTTTACCGCTTATCTTTGACGCCAACGGCACGGCCTATTTTGCCATGCAGGGCTCAAACGTGGAAGTGTGCCTGACGATCTCCAACAACGAGGGCTGCGCCGACGCAGTATGCCACAATGTTTTCTCCGGTTCTCCCAATGAGATGTGCGAGCTCACCGATTGCGTATGGCCCGGCGACGCCAACGGCGACGGCGTAGCCAACCAATACGATTTGCTGCAAATCGGCCTCGATTACAACCTGATGGGGCCGCCCCGCACGGTGTTTCCACAGCCCTCCAACCCCATTGCCTGGGCGCCGAACCTGGCAGAAGACTGGCCGACTGCTTCAGCAGGAGTCAATGACAAACACCTCGACTGCAACGGCGACGGGCTTATCGACGCCAATGATATCAACGCCATCCACCTCAACTACAACCCCGAGTTTGATTTTACAACTACCAGCGTGCCCGGCGATCCGCCGATTTACCTTGAACTGGAAACGCCTTTTATTACTATTACCGAAGACGGCGTTTTCGAAGTAATCGCCCACCTGATGGTCGGCGATGCAGCGTTTCCTATCGATAATCTCCACGGCCTGGGCCTCGATGTTCAATATCCGTTTGATCTGGTGGTGCCTGGCACAGCCGTAATCGATTATACCGGCAGCGAATTTTTCGGCGCCCCCGGCGAAGTGCTCACGCTCGAGCGCGACTTGTACGCCCAAAACCTGGGCCGCCACGACTGGGCTATGTCGCGCCGCAATGACGCCACCGGCATCGACGGCCACGGCAGGGCCGCTACGTTGCGTTATGTGGTGAGCTCCGATATCATCGGCGGCCGCTCAGAACCCGAAATTCCCTTCGACCTGGTCATCGAACGCGCCAAGGCCATCGATGTGAACGGCAACCCCATTTCGATTACACTGCCGCACGGCGGCGTTTTTACGGTAATCCTGATCAATGATACCGTAGCCGGCGCTCCCGGCGATGATGAACCTCAGGTGAGCGTTTTCCCCAACCCCGCCGGCAACAATTTGTATGTCGAGTGGAAAAATATCGACGCCACCCGCATGTCGCTGATCAATATGATGGGCCAACAGGTGTGGGAACAAGCCGTTGATGGCCGCCAAGCCGTTACCGATGTCAATGCTTTCACCCCCGGCCTGTATTGGGTAGCGCTTCATACTGCTGACGGCTCAATAGTTCGCCGCGTGAGTATCCGCTAATTTATCGCCATGAAAGCAATGGTTTTCGCAGCAGGATTGGGTACCCGCCTGCAACCGCTTACACTGACGCGCCCCAAAGCGCTGGTGGAAGTCGGCGGCAAACCGTTGCTCGAAATCGCCCTGCGCAACCTGGAACGCGCCGGCTGTACAGGCGCGATTGTCAATGTACACTACCTGGCCGACCAGATAATAAACTGGCTCAGCCGGCATTCATTCGATATGGAGGTCCTCATCTCCGACGAACGCGACCTGCTGCTTGATACCGGCGGCGGGCTGCTAAAAGCGGCATGGTTTCTCCGTGACGCCCCTTTTCTGGTTTACAATTCCGATATTATTACCGATATGAACCTGGCGGAATTCTATCGCCGCCATATCAGCAGCGATGCCCTGGCTACGCTGGCGGTGCGCCGCCGCTCCAGCAGCCGCTACTTGCTTTTTGATGAAAACGGATTGCTCTGCGGCTGGCGCAATGCCAAAACGGGCGAGGAACGCACCGCGAGGCCGGCCGCCGCGTCGGAGCCGATGGCCTTCAGCGGTATCCACGCTGTTAACCCCGCTATCTTCGATTTTATGCCCGCCGGCCAGCAGGTGTTTTCTATGATCGATGTGTACCTCCAAGCCGCCGCTACTCAACTCATCCGCGCCTATCCCCACGATGCCGATTGGTGGCTCGATGTGGGTACGCCGGAGGCACTGAAAAAGGCCGCGGAACGCCTGCGGTAAGTTTAGCTGTACCCAGGAGCGCCTGCGGATAGTTTAGCTTTACAACGATCCTCCCGTGGCTGGTTTAGCGATAGGGTGTAGTTTTGCCACGAAAAGCTAAACAGCTTAGCGCTAAACCAACCTTACTCCCTCACTGCCTCATACACCGCCGCATGAAGCCTGCGCCGGATACTGAGCTCCGTGATTTTGCGATTGTCGCGGGTAGGGTACACGCGGTTGGTAAAAAACACCAGCAACAGGCCGCTATCGGGGTCGGCCCAGGTGAAAGTGCCGGTAAACCCCGTATGACCGAAGCTATTGGGGCCGGCAGAGCGGGCCACATAGCTTTCTTTGTCGTTGTATGCAGGCAGGGGCCGGTCGAAGCCTAGCGCTCGCCGGATACCCTGGTCGCAGTATTGACAACGCGTAAACTCGGCAATAGTGGCAGGTTGAAGAATTTGCTCGCCGCCGTAGGC
This sequence comes from Saprospiraceae bacterium, assembly GCA_036741235.1. Classification (GTDB taxonomy): domain Bacteria; phylum Bacteroidota; class Bacteroidia; order Chitinophagales; family Saprospiraceae; genus JABWBR01. The sequence continues at coordinate 6,607 of DAINSQ010000132.1, forward strand.
GCCGCCGTTGAGATACAGCTGCATGAGTTTGGCCAGGTCGTTAGCCGTTCCGAAAAGCCCTGCATGCCCCGATACACCCTCCAGCATACCCGCGCCTTCGTCGTGCACGCGCCCGTGAAGCAGCATCTTGCGGAAAAAAGTATCGCGTTCGGTAGGTACAATACGCGACGGCGGAAAGCGCTTCAATGGGTTAAAGCCCAGCGTGGCAGCGCCTATTTTGTTGTAGATCTGTTGCTGTAAAAACGTCTCAAAATCCTGGCCGGCCAGGTTTTTTACTATATCGGGCCAGAGATAAAACGAGAGGTCGGAATAAACATACCCCGGCTTGTCGTTAAGCGGCGAACGGCGGATAGCCTTGAAAATCTTGTCGCGATAGTTGTTGCGCAACCACAGGCTGTCAGTAATTCGTATCGAAAACTGATCGGTAGAATCGCGGCGCAAAAAGCGTTTTTTGTAATTCCCGTTTTTGCGCACTGCTTGTCGCCAAAAAGGGATCCAGGCTTTTAGCCGGGCATTGTGGGCCAGTGCCTCCCGAACAGTGATACCGGCTTTATTTGATTTGGCAAACGGGGGGTAGTACTTCGACAGCGGCGCGTCGAGTTGCAACAGGTTCATCTCATACAATTTCATTGCCGCCGGCGTAGCTGCGCTTATCTTGGTAATCGAGGCCAAATCGTACAGGTCGTCCATGCGCACCGCTACGCTGTCTTCGTAAGTTTGATAGCCAAACGACTGGTAATACACTACATGCCCGTTTCGGGCTACCAATACCTGCGCGCCAGGGTAAGCGCCACGGGCAATCCCCTCATTCACAATTGAATAAACACTATCGACAAGCAACTGGCTATTCATATTCACCAACTCGGGCGGGGAATACCGCAAGCGCAGATTGCCGGGGGTATCCAGGCCGCTGTCTTTGGGAAACTGAACGCTCAGATCCGCCGGCAAGCGGCCCCGGGCCCCTACCCCGCCGAAGACAATTTGAGCGGCAAGCGACTGCATCACCGGGCTTTGCACCGGCACATATATGATGGCATCGGCATACGACTTCACGTTGAGAGCGGTCCATATCTCTTCTTCGCCATAAATGACCAATACCACTTTCATTCGCGCGGGCAGCGAATAAAAAAAGCGCTCGCAAAAGCGGGCGGCGCTGAGCACATCCGTCTTGAAAGCCGCGCTATTTACCCCGGCAATCACCACATTATATTGAGCCGACAATTGCGCCGCCAACGAATCGGGGCGGCGGTAAATGGGATTGTCAATTTCAGCAAGCGGCGCATACAACTGCAGCGACTGGGCAAAAAGATCGCGCGAGCGGCTCCATAGATTTACCACCACCGGCCGCAGCGTATCCAGCCGGCGCAGCGGCAAAAGGCCGTCGTCATTTTTTAACACCACCAAACGGTCCAGCATGAGCTCGTAAGTCCTCGCCTCTATGGTCGTATCCTGCGCTTCTATTGTTAAAGCTGCGCAACAAAGCAGCGTCGATAGCGCTAATGTTTTGGCAATCTTCATCTCTTTATTATTTTAGGCCCCAAAACCCGCGAACATGAAGGATGGACGGATTTGGAGCTCTGCGGTTTTGCGCGCCAATTTATCAAATTATCTTTTGTTGCTGTGCAGCTTGTGTATATATACGCCGCTGGCGGCGCAAAAACTCAGCGCGGGCGAGCACCGCAAGTTGGAACAACTTATTGACAAATCGCCCGTTTTCTCCAAGATGTTCACCGGTTTTGCCCTGCTCGACCCCGAGACCAAGGAATTGCTATGCCAGCGCAACGGCGACCGCTATTTTACGCCTGCCTCCAATACCAAGATTTTTACTTTTTACACCGCTTATAAAATATTGGGCGACAGCCTGCCTGCGCTCCATTATATAGTACGGGGCGACTCCCTCATCTTCTGGGGCGCCGGCCATCCGGCATTGCTACACGCAGAACTCCCCCCCGACAGCACGGTGATTACATTTTTGAGGCAGCACAAAGGCCGGCTCTTCTTTTGCCCCAACAACTTCAAAGACGATCGCTTCGGCCCGGGCTGGGCCTGGGACGACTACCGCGACTACTACCAGCCCGAACGCTCGCCGCTACCCATTTACGGCAATGTGGTGCGCTATAAAAAAACCGGAATAGGCAGCCCCCAGGCTTTACCACCACTCTTTAACGCCCTCACCTCTCACGATACTCGACTACCCAACGACGAAGTGCGTTTTTTACGGCAGGAATTCGACAACATATTCACTTACAACAACCTGGCGCGCGACGAGCGATACTACAACAAGGAAACGCCTTTTTTTACATCGCCCGGCTGGGTCGTCAAACTCCTGGCTGATACCCTTCGGCGGGGCGTTGTATTACTCGATGATTACCCCATGCCGGAAAAAGGCCTCAAAACCATATATCTCCGCGCCGGCGACGGCCTCTACCGCAAACTGATGCAGGAAAGCGACAATTTCATCGCCGAACAGCTCCTGCTCATGTGTTCCGACAAACTCAACGGCACATTGCGAGCCGACAACGCCATCGCCTATGCGCGTTACAACCTGTTCCGCGATCTTCCCGACGAACTCATTTGGAGCGACGGCTCGGGCTTGTCGCGCTACAACCTGTTCACCCCCCGCGCTATCGTCAAAGCGCTCCACAAGTTATACCTCGAAATGCCTCAGGATCGCCTGTTCAACATCATGGCGGCAGGCGGCGCCACCGGAACGATCAGAGGGTGGTATGGCGGCAAAGAGGGCCCGTATGTATACGCCAAAACCGGAACCCTGCGCAATGTGCACTGCCTGAGCGGGTTTTTATGCACCCAAAGCGGACGAATCCTCATCTTCAGCTTTATGCACAATGCTTTTATCGGCGGCCCTACGCCCGTAAAAGAAGAAATGGCCAACATTTTGCAGTGGATTTGGGAGCATTATTAAAAATAATACGCTCCTTAGTAAGACATATGCCGGAAATGGCTTAATTTTTACCGCAAATCGCGTCAACACCAAATACAACTCAAACGCATGAGCAAGATCAAAATGATCAGTCTAATTCTGGGCGGCGGCGCAGGGTCGCGCTTGTACCCACTAACCAGCCAGCGCTCCAAACCTGCCGTACCCATAGGTGGAAAATACAGGTTAATTGATATTCCCATCTCGAACTGCCTTAATTCGGGCGTGCGGCGAATGTTTGTAGTCACCCAGTTCAACTCGGCTTCGCTCAACCAACACATCAAAAACACCTATATCTTCGATAATTTCTCGCATGGCTTTGTCGATATCCTGGCCGCCGAGCAAACGCCTGCCAGCGACAAGTGGTTTCAAGGTACTGCCGACGCTGTGCGCCAGAGCATGCACCACATGGTCAACCATGTATTTGACTACCTGCTCATCCTGTCCGGCGATCAACTCTACCAGATGAATTTTGAGGAGATGGCCAACTACCACATCAAACAGGGCGCCGACCTCACCATTGCCACCATTCCCGTAGTAGCCCGCGACGCGCCGGGCTTCGGCATTATGAAAGTTAACGAATCCGGTTTTATCAATGATTTTGTGGAAAAACCTCCTATGGAAACCCTCCACCTATGGGAATCTGTAGTTGATGATGTATATGCGGAAGCCGGCAGGGTTTATCAGGCTTCAATGGGGATTTATATTTTCAACAAGAACTTTTTGGAAAAACTTTTTGATGAAAACCCCGATGCGCTCGACTTCGGCAAGGAGATCATCCCCCGCGCTATCGAGGGTGGTTATCGCGTGGCCAGCTTTCCGTTTGGCGGCTACTGGACCGATATCGGAACCATTCGCTCGTTTTTCGAAGCCAATATTGCGCTGACGGAGCCCGTGCCCAAGTTTAACCTGTTTGACCGCGATAACCCGGTATATACCCGCCCGCGCCTGCTGGCGCCGTCAAAAGTGTTCGGCACCTGGCTCAACCAGGCCGTTATTGCCGATGGTTGTATTATTCACGCAAAAACCATAGAACGGTCTATTGTCGGAATTCGCTCGCGTATCGGCGAAGGAACCGAAATATCCAACTCGGTGGTGATGGGTAATGATTTTTATGAAACCATTGAGCAAATGATGCTCAACCCCGACGGCCCCCACCTGGGTATCGGCAAAAATTGCTACATCCGCAACGCCATAATAGAAAAGAACTGCCGCGTAGGCCACGGCGTGCACATACACGGCAGCGTGGCGCTTCAGGACGAAGAGACCGCCACCTACTGCGTACGCGATGGTATTATAGTGCTCAAGAAAAATGCCGTTATACCCGACGGCGCCCGCATTGGATTAGGCGCTTAAGCGCTAAAATCGATCTCGGTATTGTCGCCGATATTGAGGCTATGCCGCAACCCGGTAATGGAAGCGTCATTGCCAACAACCGATTGCTGCAGGATGACCTCCCGTATAGCGGCATAATTGCCAATAATAGAATTTTTGACGATAGCCCCGTTGATCTCTACGTGGTTGCCGATGGTCACGTGCGGGCCGATGATTGAATTGGTAATATTACAATCCTTGCCGATACTCACCGGGTGGATAATAATGGAATTGTCGAACGGCGGCAGGTCGGCAGAGGCATAACCCTCACGGTCCAACAAATTGGCGTTGGTTTCCAGCAATACCTCCTTTTTACCGCAGTCAAACCAATTGTCGACGGCAAAAGCGCTGAATTTTACCCCCTTTTCAATCATGCGCATTAATGCATCGGTGAGGGGGAATTCGCCGTTGGTGCGCAGATCGCGACTGATATTGAAGTCGAGCGCATCGATAAATACGCGCACTTCTTTTATTTTATAAATACCCACCAGGGCAAGGTCTGATTTGGGAATACGCGGTTTTTCCACTACCCGCGCGGCAAAGTCATCCTGGTCTAATTCTACAACGCCGAATTCGCGCGGGTCGTGCACGCGTTTGATGCCCAAACAAGAACAAGGCTTGTCGATAATTTTATTGAAATCGGCATCAATAATGATATCGCCAAAAAAAATAAATACCTCATCGCTATCGCTGAAATGTTCGCGAGCAGTCCATATAGCATGGCCCGACCCCAGGCGCTCTTCCTGCGTTACGAATACTTTGTTGATCTGCGGATATTGCTGTTCAACAAAATCCTTGATTTTTTCGCCGAGATAGCCGATGATAAACACAAAATCGCGAATACCAATACCCATCATCTGGTCAATGAGAAAGGAAATAATGGGTTTTCCCGCCACAGGAATGAGCGGTTTGGGCTGGGTGTATGTGAGCGGCCTCAGCCGAGTACCGGCGCCGGCCACAGGAATAATGGCTTTCATACATTTTTATGTATTCCAGAAAGAAAGGACAAGATAAGGGAATTTTGGATTTATACCTTGCGCCGCCGGTTTTTGGGTTTGGCCTGAGCCCGGTGCAAGGTATGATGAGGTATACGCCGGAGAACCGGCAACCCTATCTCATCTCCCCCGGGCGTACAGAAATTGCTGCCGTTTCGACACGCCTTTTGATTGGCCGGAAATTTCAGCCACTATCGAATCGGGGGTGATCAGGGCGTAGGTGATTTTGGTAGGAAAATCGTGTTGGGGGTTTTCGAAAACGAGGGTGTTATTATCGTTAGAAGTCAGTTTAAACAGGGTAGGCTGGGTTTCATTTTGGCCGTAAACCATATAATAAATATCCTCGCCCCTTTTTGCCAGCAAAACCCGTTCAAAGACAATGGTATCCTGCCCGTCCAAATAGCCGCTTTCACCCTGGAGCAACGTATCGCCGTTCATTTGCCAGTTTTCGAAGATGATACCCTCTTCCGAATTGAAAACCCAGGAGCCGACCAGCCACTCCATAGTTTTTAGAGGGCTTTCCTGCCGGGTATCGGGGCTTTGGCAGGAGCTTAGGGCCAAAGCTGCTGAAATTATACAATACGATAATATTAAGTTTGGTTTATACATCCCGGTTTGTTTTATTTATTGAGATATGATGATCGCGGATTGTCAAGAGTTGTAGTATTCACTTACTTGTGCGCAACCACCAACTGTTCTGCCCTCACCAATGTCCCCGCGCTTAACCATTGCAGGG
>DAINSQ010000133.1:0-12648 GCA_036741235.1 Saprospiraceae bacterium
TCATACCCCCTCATACCCCCTCATACCCCCTCATACCCCCTCATACCCCCTCATATCCCCAAAATTTTGTAACTTTGAAGCCATCCTTGCATTATACATATTAAGGTGAAAAACATTGCCATTTTTGCATCGGGAACGGGTAGCAATGCGCGAAAAATCATTGACTACTTTGAGGGGCATTCCAAGATCAAGGTAGTATTGGTGGTTGCCAACCGCCCTGACGCCCCTGTATTGGATATGGCCGGGGCCAAAAATATCTCCACGCTGGTTATTAACCGCAACTATTTATACGAAAGTGAGCAGCTACTCGCCGAGCTGGGTCGTTATGGTGTTGACTTCATCGCCTTGGCCGGTTTTTTGTGGCTGGCGCCCCCATACCTGGTAAAAGCGTTCAAAAACAAAATAGTTAATATACATCCTGCGTTATTGCCAAAGTACGGGGGTAAAGGCATGTATGGAAGTCGCGTTCACGAAGCCGTCAAAAATGCCGGCGAAACGATTAGCGGAATCACTATTCACCATGTGAATGAGCACTACGACGAAGGCGACATTATTTTTCAAGCGACCTGCGACATCACCCCGGAAGATACGCCGGCAACTATCGCCTCAAAAGTTCAACAGCTTGAACACCAATATTTCGCTCCAATAATTGAATCACTACTTACTGGTTAAACATACAAAACGGTTTACTAACACAATCGAATCGCAATGAAAAAAACAATCGCTCTGCTAACCCTGACTTGCCTGCTGGCAACGGGCCTCCAGGCCCAAACCTGGCGAAAACTCAGCAGCACTGCTGACGAACAGTTCAAGCAGGGTAATTATGCGCAAGCAGCAGAAAACTACGAAAAAGCCTGGCAGAAGAAGCAGAAAAAAACCGAGCTCATCTTCAAGGCCGGCGAAGCTTACTACCTGATCAAGGACTATCGCAAGGCTGCAGAAGCCTATCAACACGTGAAAGACAAAAACGACGATTTTCCGCTGGTGGGCCTCAAATACGCTCGTAGCCTCAAGCAGGACGGGCAGTACGAAAAAGCCAAAATGGAGTTCAAAAAATTTATCGACAGCTATACCGGTGAAGGAAAAACAGTGTTGGAAGACATTGTTCAAACCGAAATCAAAGGTTGCGAACTGGGGCTGGATTTGCCCTCGCGCGCCGATCGCAGCATCGAACTCAGTTTCGCAGGCCCCAATGTCAATTCAGAGGCTGCCGAGTTCGCTCCTTTCCCCATGGCTGACGATCTGCTCTATTTCTCTTCGGCGCAGGGAGGCCGCGCCAGGATCTACAATTCCCAAAAACAGGGCAAAGCCTGGACGAAAGCCGCCATTCCTGCCAACTTCCCCGTCATACAAAACGGTCACTACGGCAACGGCAGCCTGACTCCCGACGGCGAACGCTTTTACTTTACGATCTGCAACGCCGATCAACCGTGGAACGACCTCAATACCCGCTGCGAAATTTTTGTCATCAAACGCACCAACAGCGGATGGTCGAGCCCCGAACGCCTGCCCGACTACGTCAATATGAACGGCATGACCGCCACTCATCCCTACGCTACTCATGAAGGCGGACAGGAAATCCTGTACTTCGCTTCTAATCGCGAAGGCGGCCGCGGCGGCATGGACCTCTGGTATGTGACCCGCGACCTGGGCGGCGACGACAACGACTTTACCTTCCCCGTTAACCTCGGCGCCGCTGTTAATACCCTGGGCGACGAAATTACCCCCTTCTTTGATAGCGACGAAGGTATGCTTTATTTCGCCTCCAACGGCCATACGTCTATCGGCGGTTTTGATATTTTTAAATCAAGAGGTAGCGAATCCAACTGGGTTAAGCCTGAAAATGCCGGCCTGCCCATCAATTCCAGCGCCGATGATCTCTTTTTTGTGAAATCAAAATCGGGTTTCGGCGGCTTCCTGGTTTCTAACCGCATCTTTGGTAGCGACAAAACCAGCACGCGTAATACCGATATCTTTGAGTTTTCTATCGGCGGCCGCCGTATTACCCTCAAAGCCAATGTTTACGACAAATCCAACGGCGAACCGCTCAAAGATGTTAATGTTTTTCTCTACCAGGTATTTGACGACGGAACCGAAAACTTGTTGATCAATAAGGTATTTGCCGGCGGCGCTTACCTGTTTGAACTCTTGCCCAACCGCACCTTCCGCGTGGAAGCTACCCGCGACGGCTATCTGTCGGGCACTTACCAGTTCAGTACCAACGACCCACAAACCTTCACCTATGGCCAACCCCTTACGCTCGACAAGCTGGATGTTACGCCTCCCGTTGTCGATAACAAACCCGACTTCCCCGATGACAAGCCGGTGAGCGGCGGCGGCAAACCTTCCACTAAACCAGGCACAACGGTAAAACCCGGCGATGTGTATACCGCCAGAGGTATTTCCGACAAGGATAACGTGGAGTATACCACCTCGGCGCCCAAACACCCGGGCACTTACTATAAAATCCAACTCGCCGCACTCAAAAATTACGATGCAGGCAGCTCCAAGTTTGACAACGTAAAAGCCCTGGGGCGTTTGGATACCGAAAAAATTAAAGCCGGCAGTAAACTCACTCGCGTATTGCTCGGCGATTACTTCTCTGCGGAAGAGGCAAAGGTTATTCTGCGCGATGTGCAGAATAATAAAGGCTTTGAAAACGCCTTTATCGTCCAGTATCAGGATGGTTCGCGTTATGGAAAAGTGAATCTGGACCAATAAATCAAACCCTTTACCGGTTTTGCCCGCAGGTCTTTCGCCCGGGCAAAACCGGTAACAACTGGTTGAACTATCCGAAGTTAAATACAACCGCTTTTTCAACCCGAAAATGGCAAGCAATTAACCTTTCCCATTCATCAAAGGATGGGAAAAGTGACTTGTTCTACTATTCCCGTCTCAAGAAAACAATACTTCCAGATTGTACCAGATGCGTTTTTTTGTAAATTTGAATATTACTTAATTTCACTTCAATTTCAATACGAATGAATATTTTAGACCTTCTTCAAGGACAACTATCAGGCGGGCTTGTAGATCAACTCAACCAACAAATAGGCGGCGCCGATCGTGAACAGACAGCTACGGCGGCTCAGGGTATCGTAACGACGCTTATCAGCCAGTTGGCCCGCAATGCCTCTACGCCTGAAGGCGCCCAGTCGCTGAACAACGCCCTCGAGCGCGATCACGACGGAAGCATCCTCGACAACCTCACCGATATGCTGTCAGGCAATGTACAGCCGCAAAATTCCAGCACACTGAACGGTTTGGGTATCCTTAAACACGTTTTGGGCGACCGCCAGGGCGGCGTAGCCGATATGGTGAGCAAAATGAGCGGGTTGGAGTCGGGCAAAACCATGCAACTCATGGGCCTGCTGGCGCCCGTAGTGATGGGCATGCTTGGCAAAGCCAAAAACCAAAACGGGCTCGATGTTGCAGGCCTGGCAAGCTTGCTTAGTGGCACGGTAAGCCAACAGCAACAACAAGGCAACCCAACATTGAATATGATCTCCCGCTTCCTCGATCAGGATGGCGACGGCAGCGCTATCGACGATATCGCCAACATGGGGATGAAAATCCTCGGTGGGTTGTTCAAGAAATAAACGCTACCAGTTACCGGTCGGACGGTTTGAAACCGTCCGACCGGTAACTGGTTTGAAACCGTCCGACCGGTAAAAGTTACTGCTCCTCTTCCGCCTTCTTGCTCTCTTCCAATTTCTTCTTGGCTGCGGCCTCGTTTTCGCGCATCCCCTCCTTCAATTCAGATTCCAGTGTATTGCGGGCTGTATTAAACTCGCGGATACCACGGCCTATACCGCGCATCAATTCGGGAATCTTCTTGCCTCCAAACAACAGCAGGATAGCAAACAGCACGACGAGTACCTCGGGGCTGAAAATATTCCCAATAAAAATAAGGGTCATTTCCATAGTACTATGTTTTGAAAATTGAGAACAAAGATAAGGCTTTTACATGGGATGTCTCCTAATAAGATGTTAATTGCAGCCGTTGGTTTAATCTGCTTCGCGGTTATTGCTTCGCGGTTTAGCTGTACCACGGTATTCCTGAGGTTGGTTTAGCGCTGCGCTGTTTAGCTTTTTTTCTTATTAAAAACTAACCCTTATCGCTAAAACAGCCACAGGAGTACCTGAGTATAGCTAAACTAAACGCGGGAGAACCGTGGAAACTCATTCCACAGGCGCCGCCGCTTGCCTGATGCGCAGCAAACGCTCCAGCAGTCCTTCCAGGCGATCGAGGGGCAGCATATTGGCGCCGTCGGATTTTGCTTCGGCGGGCTTGGGGTGCGTTTCTATGAACAGGCCGTTGACGCCTACCGCAACGCCTGCCCGGGCAATGGTTTCGATTAATGCGGGGCGACCGCCGGTCACGCCGCTGCTCTGATTGGGTTGTTGCAGCGAATGCGTACAATCGAGTACCACCGGTACGCCAAACGACTGCATCACCGGAATGCCGCGGAAGTCGACAATAAGATCCTGGTAACCGAAAGTAGTGCCGCGTTCGGTGAGCATCACTTGCTGATTGCCCGATTGCCGCACCTTGTCGACGGCAAATTGCATGGCCTCCGGGCTTACAAACTGGCCTTTTTTGATATTGACGACCTTGCCGGTGACGGCGGCAGCCTGCAAAAGACTAGTCTGGCGGCACAAAAAAGCCGGTATCTGCAAAATATCGACATAACCGGCAGCCAAAGCGGCTTCGTCGTCGGTGTGAATATCGGTAGTTACAGGCAAATCGAAGTGTCGCCCAACTTTCTGCAAAATACCCAGCGCCTGCTCATCGCCGATGCCGGTAAACGAATCCAGGCGCGAGCGGTTTGCTTTTCGATACGAAGCTTTGAAAATATAAGGAATGCCCAGCCGGTCACAGATTTGGCTGACTTGACCGGCTACCTCGAAACAAAGGGCTTCACTTTCCACTACGCAGGGACCCGCGATGAGAAAAAAAGCGTCGTTATTGATATGTTTCAACCGGGGAATGAGCGATAACTCCATGAATTTATGTTTTTTAAGCTAAAATCTCTACCATCTTCAGCAGGGTAGGATTGAGCTCGACGTTGTGCTTGATCGCTTTTTCAAAAGGCACATGCCGAATACCGCGGTGCCATTCACCCATCATTACGCCCTTTTGGTCGTCGCGAAGCGCCTCTACGGCGGCAATACCCATTCGGCTGGCCCTCACGCGGTCCATACAGGTAGGACGACCGCCGCGTTGGAGGTGCCCGAGAATACAAACCTTGATCTCATAGCGGCTGAAACGTTTTTTCACCTCCTCGGCCACCTTAAAGGCGCCGCCGGCGTCATCTCCTTCTGCCACCACAACGATGCTTGCATTTTTTTTCTTTTGAAAATTTTCTTCAAGCGTTTGAATCAGCTTGTCGATGCTTGTTTTGCTTTCGGGCACCATCACTGCTTCCGCTCCTGATGCAATGCCGCTGCTGAGCGCTATAAAGCCGGCGTCGCGCCCCATTACCTCCACAAAAAAGAGGCGATCGTGGGCGTTAGCCGTATCTTTGATATTGTCGATGGCATTCATCGCCGTATTGATGGCCGTATCGTAACCTATCGTAAAATCAGTGCCGTAGAGGTCGTTGTCAATCGTGCCCGGGCAACCCACGATAGCCAGGTCGGGGTATTCTTCCATAAAAACCTGGGCGCCGGTAAACGTGCCGTCGCCGCCGATAGCGACTATACCCTCTATTCCCTTCTTTTTAAGCTGCTCGTACGCGCGTTTGCGCCCTTCCGGCGTTCGGAATTCGTCGCTTCTCGCCGATCGCAATATCGTTCCGCCCGTTTGAATGATACCGCTTACTGAACTGGCGCTCATCTTTTTAAACTCGCCGTTGATCATTCCTTCATAACCTCTTTTGATGCCGTATACCTCCATGCCGTGGTGAATCGCGCAGCGCACAACGGCCCTGATACAGGCATTCATACCGGGAGCATCGCCCCCCGAAGTGAAAACAGCTATGGTTTTCATATAGCGTCAAATTTTAAAATCCGGGCGTGAAATTGCTCATTTTTTTTCACTAATGCGCCTTTCGTTCGTCTATTCATCTGTTGTTTTTACCTTCAGATTACGAATATCCTGTCAAAAAATTTCAACTTTGCGCTCCCTGGGTTATTTTTATATAAAAACTGGCAGCAGAAGTTAGTCGGTCCACTTTCAACGACGTACGGCTCCCGCTTGTTTTTGTAAAATTATAAGATCAATAGCGCTGACATGGTTTGGTTTTGGATTGGTTTTCTATTGCTGGTATTCATACTGTTGGCCCTCGACCTGGGAGTGTTCAACAAAAAGTCGCACGTTGTCAGCGCCAGGGAAGCTATGCGTTGGACGAGCGTGTGGGTGACCCTGTCGCTGACCTTCAGCGTTTTTGTATACTACGCTTATGAGCGCCAGTGGATAGCGAGCGATATGAGCGGCGCCCAGGCTGTGTTAAAATACCTGACCGGCTACCTGGTTGAGCAGTCATTGAGTATGGACAATATTTTTGTCATCGCGCTCATCTTCGCCTATTTCAAGGTGCCGCAGGCCTACCAACACCGGGTATTGTTCTGGGGGATTCTCGGCGCGCTGTTTTTCAGGGGCGTACTCATCGCCTTTGGCGTAGTGCTCATCCGCCAGTTTGAATGGATGACTTATGTCTTCGGCGCTTTTTTGCTCTACTCAGCCTATAAAATGCTCGATTCGGGCGAAAACGTGCATCCTACTAAAAACCCGGCGATCGTATTCATGAAACGCCTGTTTCCGGTAAGCAAACACTACGAAGGCGAGCGCTTTTTCGTGCGCCGCCGCCATATTTTGGCTGCCACCCCGCTATTCGTGGCGCTGGTAATGGTAGAGACTACCGATATAATGTTTGCTTTCGACTCCATCCCCGCTATTTTTGCTATTACCACCGATCCTTTTCTGGTGTTTACTTCCAATATTTTTGCTATCTTGGGCCTTCGTTCTTTGTATTTTGTGTTGGCGTCCTTGCTTAATAAATTCCGGTATCTGAAGTACAGCCTCGTCATTATTCTGTTTTTTGTAGGCGTCAAGCTTTTGCTTCAACACCACGTAGAATTCCCGGAATGGCTATCTCTGGCAGTAATTTTTGTATCGCTGGCCTCGGGTATCGGCCTTTCCCTGTATATCAAGCAAGAAGAACCCGCTGAAGCAGAAACGCAGCATGAACCCGTTGAACATTGATTTTTTCTCGGAGCTTGAAATAATTGTAAATAATCGCCGTTAATTACTGCATTGCTCAACCGAAAGCAATTCGCAGTTGTTTTGGTACCCGTATTATCATCGCTTATTTAGCCCAGGTAGTACGGCAGTTTCTAAATTATCTTATTTTTGCCCAAAATTTGTGTGCAGATGGAACCTACGGTGAACAGATATTCTGATGCTGACCTGGAAGAATTCCGCCAGATTATCGTGGATAAACTGGACAAGGCCAGAATAGAACTCGAGGACCTGAGGAAACAAGTCCTCGAAATTACAGAAAATGCCGAAGGCGACTTCGGCAGCGATTGGATGGACGATAGCAGCATCGCCAACGACCTGGAACTACTCAACGAAATGGCTATTCGCCAACGCAAATATATTCAAGACCTGGAGAACGCACTGGTGCGTATTAAAAACAAGACGTACGGCATCTGCGTGGTTACCGGCCAGCTGATTGACCGCAAACGCCTTTATGCTGTGCCTACCACTACCAAAAGTATTGCCGCCAAACTGGAAGACAAACCCAAGGCGATCCCCGTGGAAGACCTGCCCCCGAAGCGCGAAACGCCAACAGATAGCACTTCTCCCAAAATTATTACCAAAATTATCCGCAAACCTACTTCAGAAAAAGGCGGATCAAAAAAGGATGTCGACGATCTGCTCGACGATTTCACCGACGACGAATCTTTCTGGGAAGATCTCAACCTCTCCGATATCGATCCCGATACGCTTAGCGATGATAGCGGCGAAGATACCACTTCTTACGATCGCTACGAGGAGGACGACGGCGGAGACGATGAATAATCTAAACTTTTGATATGTGAGAAGGAGAGAAGTGAGGATTCAATATCCCCCCCCTCTCTCCCTCTCTCCCCCTCTCCCCGCATCGCTACGGAGCGCTTCTCACCCTCTCACCCTCTCACCCTCTCACCCTCTCACCCTCTCACCCTCTCCTCTCAGCGCCTTCACCTTCTCCAGCGCCTGCTCGATATCCCATATCAAGTCATTGATATTTTCTACGCCGACCGACAGCCGCACCAGGTTTTCGGTAATGTGCAGCGTCTCGCGTTCAGCGGGCGGTACGCCGGCATGGGTCATCGTAGCAGGGTGCTGGGCCAGCGATTCCGTACTGCCCAGGCTCACGGCCAGTTTCACCAAATGCAGGTGATTGAGGAACGTAAAGGCTTCCTTCTCTCCTCCGCGAACATTAAACGATACCATAGCGCCGGGCGAGGTGCACTGCCTGCGGTATATCTCGTATTGGGCGCCGTCTTGCTCCGTCAACAACCCCAGGTAGTGCACCTGTTCAATTAGCGGGTGTTTGGCCAGGAAAGCGGCCACCTGCTGGGCGTTGCGGGCTTGTTCTTCCATGCGCAACTTCAGCGTTTCCAGGCTGCGAAGCAGCAACCAGCCGGTCCAGGGGCCCGCCATATTACCCAGGAAAGTACGCAAACCTTTGATGCGTTTGATGAGCTCGTGCGAGCCCAGACAAGCGCCGGCAATAACGTCGCTGTGTCCGCCGATGTATTTGGTAGCGGAATACAACACCAGGTCGGCGCCCCATTTCAGAGGGTGCTGCCACAGCGGGCCCATGTAGGTATTGTCAACAGCGATGTACACTTTGCGGCCGCCGTCGCCGAAGGTGTCGGCAATTTGCCGCATCAGCGCAATATCAATAAGCGTATTGGTAGGATTGGCCGGCGTTTCGATGAAGATCATGGCCAACCTGCTGCTGTGGCCGCTGCGTTCTACCATTTGTATGATTTCCGACAGCGTTTGCTCGGGATGGAAACCCAGGGTATGCACCCCCCACTGCGTAAGCACTTCGCTGATAAAGTGCGAGGTGCCGCCATACAGGGGCTGACTGTACAGCAGCAAGTCGCCGGGTTTTAAAAATTCCAGCAATGCAGTACTGATAGCCGACATCCCGCTTTCAAAAACGGCGCATTCCTCCGCCTCGTCCCACAAAGTGAGCCGGTTCTCCAATATCTCCAAATCGGGGTTGTTGAGCCGGCTGTAGATCAATCCCTCTTTTTCCCCTTCACGGCGCTCGCGCAAACCGTATGCCAGTTCAAAGTAGGCTTTGCCCTTTTCGGCGCTCTGAAATTCAAAAGTTGAGGTTTGAAAGATCGGACACTTCACGGCGCCCTCCGACCATTCCGGGCGATAGCCGTATGACATCATGAGGCTCTCGGGCCTGAATCGGTGCTTTTTCATGGTAGCGATAATTTGGTTATGACGCTGGTTTAAGGCTGAAATAGACCGGCTGTTCCGGTATTACAAATTTACCGGTAATTAGAATAAAATTCCATATGGTATTTATTAACGAGAAAATAATCATGCTTTTCGTTTAATTCATGAATATTTTTTCTAAAATTTACATCAATTTTTCTATTTTACAGAAAAAAAAACTGGCATGAAACCGCTTGACCCAACCGACCTGCGCATACTCAATCTGTTGCAGGCCGACGGGCACCTGACTAACAAGGAAATCGCCGCCCAGTTGGGATTAACTACTACGCCCGTTTTTGAGCGCATAAAGCGCCTGGAAGAGGAGGGGTATATCAGCAAATACGTGGCCCTGATAGATCGCGGCAAACTGGACTATGCCCTGGCCGCTTTTTGTAATGTGCAATTGAAAGAGCATTCCCGCAATTACCTCAAACAATTTGAAGACGAAGTGCGCTCGTTGCACGAGGTTATAGAATGTTATCATATCGCAGGCATGTTTGACTACCTGCTCAAAGTAGTGGTCAAGGATATGAACGCCTACCAGGATTTTATCGTCAATAAACTGGCTGCACTCGACAATATCGGCAATGTGCAGAGCTCTTTTGTCATGACGGAGGTGAAATACTCAACGCAATTGTGGGTGGAATAACACCTGGAAGGCACAAATACCCAACATCAAACATTTTTTTGTACTGTGTACAAATTAATATTTGTAAATTTATCTTTAATTAATTCATCACAATCCCGCAGAACTATGAAAGGGAGTATCACGATTACCATCGTCTTGTCGATATTTATTTGCTTTCCCGCCGCTGCCCAATTCAACGCGGCGCTGAAAAAAGCGAATAAACAATACGAATTACACGCTTATAACCTGGCGATACCGTCGTACCTGGATGCTGTAAAACGGCGTTCCGACAATGCGGAAGCGCTTGGCAAGCTGGCTGATTGCTACCGCCATATCAACAATATGGAGGAGGCAGCGAAATATTACGCGCAAGCCGTAAAACAAAAAGACGTAGACAAAGCCCATATTTTGCAATACGGCCTCGTGCTCAAGGCCCTGGGGCGCTATGACGATGCCAAGCAGCAATTTCAAAAGTTTGCGCAGGTTGAAAATGCCATGATCGGCAATCACTTTGCGCAAAGCTGCGATTTCGCAAAATCGCAGCTGAATGTAACGTCTTCGTATACGCTCACCAACGAACTGCTTAATACGTCCGCTTCCGATTTCGGGCCGGCCTTTTTCGGCCAGCAGCAGGTAGTGTACGCTTCTGCCCGCACCGACATCACCCGCTCGAGCTCCAACTGGACAGGCAAGGCCAACAACCAGCTTTTTCTGGCCAATATCGGCAGAAACGGCTATCTGGAATCGCCCGTTTTCCTGCGCGGCAGCGCCAATAACGAATTTAATGTCGGCCCCGTTTCTTTTTCCCCCGACGGACGGGTGGTGGCCTACACCAAAAATAACTTTGTTGACGGTACCCGCCATATTGCCACCAGCGGCATGGAGCTGAACATTTTTATCGCCACGGTGAATGCCAACGGCGACTGGGTGAACGACCAGCCTTTCCCCTACAATGGCACTGACTTTTCTACGGGCTTCCCCTGCTTTTCTCCCGACGGCAATGCCCTGTATTTTGCCTCTACCCGCCCGGAGGGATTCGGCGGCTACGATATTTATGTCTCCAAACGCGTAGGCAACTCCTGGAGCACGCCCGAAAACCTGGGCCCGGTGGTCAACTCGCCGGCCAATGAGGTTACTCCCTACTTCGATGGCAATATGCTGTTTTTCTCTTCCGACTGGCACCAGGGCCTGGGCGGCTACGACATCTTCCGCGCAGAACCCACCGGCGAACGCTGGACCAAGATTTACCACCTGGGCAGTTCGGTGAATTCACCGTATGATGATTACGGATTTGCCTATGACGGGTTTCGCAATATCGGCTACCTGGTATCTAACCGCCCCGGCGGTCGCGGCAATGAGGATATCTACCGCGTGCAACGCTCCGCCGATTACATTGTGATCAGGGTAAAAAATGCCAGCGACGGTACTGGCGTCGCCGGCGCCACGATCGACTTTACCAGTTGCGGCGAAGGTATTTACCAGACCGACAACAGGGGCATTTACGGCTTCCAGGCCGTTCAGGGGCTCAATTGCAATTTGACGATTAAAAAAGAAGGATACCTCAGCTCATCGCTGCAAGTCTCTACCCAGGGCGGCGGAGAAAGCCGCGAATACGAAGTCACGCTGAGCCGCGCCAACGAAGCTTATGCCGGCAAGGTGCTCGACTATACCTCGCGCCGCCCCCTCGACGGGGTATTGGTGACGGCCATCAACCAGAATAGCGGCAGCCAGACTGAAACCACTACCAATGCCAACGGCGATTATTACCTGGCTTTAAGCCCCTATGCTTCCTATGTATTGCGCTTGTCGCGCCCCGGCTATCGCGATCTCAACTTCACTGCCCGCACACAAGACGGCCTCGACCGTACTATTCTGGGCGTCATTGCCATGTTGCCTGCCGTGGGCGGCCCCGCCGATGTAGATGACGTGGTAAGACCGCCGGTAGACCCCGGTACAGTCTCCGAAGTGGGCAGAGGATATTCCGTACAGGTTTCCGCCGTATCCAATCCCAATATGTCGGCATTTGATAATTTGACCCAATTGGGTACGGTATATTCGAAAAGCGAAGGCGGTCGCTACAAAATCCGCGTAGGCGTGTTTCCCACCCGCGCAGAAGCAGAATCGGCGCTTAAGTCGGTGAAAGCCAAAGGTTATAAGGGCGCCTTCATAGTGGAAGAAACCGGCGGCGCCGTTACCGGCGGCGATTCGCAGATCAAAGGTAAACCTACTACGCCGACGACGGGCCCGTCGTCGGGCCGTTACAAAGTGCAATTGGCGGCCTACCGCGATGTCCGCAATTTTGACGATGCAAAGATCAGAAACCTGGGCACTGTTGAGGAACGCCAGAAAGGCCAACTGACGGTTAAATACCTCGGCAGCTATTCAACCCTGAGCGAAGCAAAGCAAGTATTGAGCAGGGCTAAGTCCGCCGGCTTCCCCGATGCTTATGTCGTTGAGGAAACGGCAAGCGGGGAATTGGTGAAAGTGAAACAATAAAGGGGTGATGAGGGGTTATGCGGGGTGATGAGGGGGTATGAGGGGGTATGAGGGGGTATCTTTCTTAACC
>DAINSQ010000134.1:0-12645 GCA_036741235.1 Saprospiraceae bacterium
TTGTTGGTGTTGGGGTGGGGGGGGGGCGGAATTCAAAAAAAATTGCCAACTTGCCTTGCAATAAAAGCAGGGCGTATGGCAAAAAAAGCAACAGAGGAGAAAGAACCCCTCAAAGCGGCGGAGACCGGCAACATTGAAAGATTATTCGAGCAGGGCAGGCTGGTAGAATCACTCGACCAGTTTTCCGCTTTTTTGCGGCAATTAGAAGATTTGGAGCTCGAAATTGCCGGTGTAAAAAGCCGGTTGTCATGGCTTGAAACCGAAGAAAAAGCGCAGCGCATCGGCACTGACGCCGTCACCATGCGCAATCAGATCAGTTTTGCCTATCAGCAATTACTCTCCGATTTCAGGAAAAATACCTTGGGCCGATATTTTGACCTCAAAGGCGAAGCAGATTTTCTCGGCAGCATCTACGACCGCGACCAGGTGATGCACAAGATTCTCGACCTGCGCTTGCTCGAAAAACACTACCAACGCGATACGGCATGGGGAAAAACAGAGGGTAATTCTTCCATTATTTACCGACTGTTCAATCCAGGTATGCGCCGCCACGCCATCGCCATGGTCATCAAAATGCCCGACATCGATCAGCACGCAAAAGAAGAAATAGACATGCTTGTCGATTTGCGGCATCGCAATGTTATTAAGTTGCTCGACGCAGAGATAGACCGCTTTCCTTTTTTTGTAATTACCGAATTCGTATACGGCGACAACCTGCCGAAGGCCCTGAAAATTGCGGGCCCTCGTTCGATCGGCCAGACCATTGACTGGATGTACCAACTCACGGATGCCCTTGACTACCTGCGCCATAAACGCATCTTGCATACCAATGTGCGTCCATCCAAAATCTATATTGACGACGAGTGGCAGATCATGATTTCGCCTTTTGATCTCATTAAAATCACAGCGTCTCGAAACAAAAGCACCCGTCCTTCCGCTACAGAATACCCCGGCGAACGCACCTTTAGCCGCTACCTCGATGTATGTCAATACGGCAGCCCCGAATTGTACAAAAGAGATGGAGAGCCGCTGGGGCTTGACGATATGTGTATCTCCGATTTATACTCCATTGGGCTGATAGGCTATAAAATCCTGACGGGCGAGGACTTGTTCAGCGGCAAAACGCTGTTTGAGATCATTGAAAACCGAAGGAAGCTGGAATCCGATAAAAAAGAAATGGCTTCCGAGTTGGCGCAGTTGCCCGAACATGCTATTTCGGATATCATCAAAAAGTTGCTGCATCCCGAGCCGGCGGCGCGCAAAAAACATTTTGCCAACCTGCACGAGCTACTGCGCGCGCTCACGCCGCTCACCCGGTCATTCAACGAAGATGTAAGCCCCGTACGCCAGAGTTATCGCCGCTGCCTGGCCAATAACCGCGAGTTCGTCCGCGACTTTTACCGGGCTTTTCACCAACAGCAATCGCCCGATCGCGATCAGCCTTATCGCGCCTTTTTTAGCGAATCAGCACAGAAACGCCAATCGGCTATGCTCCAAATGTCGATCGACTTGCTGCTCGACCTCGACCGGCGCAGCGAACATTTTGTGGAATTGGTGAGCCCCGATAACGCTAAGCACCAGCCCTTTCATCCCCGCGATTACGAGTTTTTCCTGGATACGCTCATCAGTACGATTCGTAGTAATGACCAACTACACTGGAATGAGACGCTAGAAACTGCCTGGGCGGAGGTGAAGAAGAAGGCCATGCGGATTATCAGGAAGTTGCATGGGGGGGAGGGTGAGAGTGGGTGAGGGTGAGAGGGAGAGAGGGTGAGAGGGTGAGAGTGGGGGAGGGTGAGAGGGGGGGAGGGGGGGAGGGTGAGGGGGGTTATTCATTTAGGCTCCAGTTGTAGTCAGCGTAAATTATCTTGGCCTGGGGGGAGATCTTGACGCCGGCATATTTATTTAAAAAAACAGGCAGGTCGCCGAAATCGGATTTATACCATTCGAAAATCCTGGAAATTATTACCGCCTTTTCGTTGAGGGTATTGCTATTGGAGCGAATAAAAGCGCGTGTGCGCTCGTCGAGTTGGCTATCGAGTTGTGCTGGCAGATAAGCCTTGTTATAAAGGGGCGGGCAGGATTTGGCGGCGCAATTAAGGGCGAAATGAATGCGAGGGTCTTTGAATTGGGGCCTGATAATGTCATTTTCAATTTGATTGAGCGAATATAACTTACCTCCAATATTAATTCTTTTCACATCCCAGGTTTTTCCGCCGTCGAGGTCCATGATGCTTTTCAGTGGGTAGTTGTCGACGATTAGTTGCAGCGTAAAGACATTGTACGCGTTGATCCAAAACGCCAATTGTTCGGCATTACTCCATTGGGAGGAAGGCGACTGCCGCGAAAAGTCCTGGGTAACGCGTTTCAACAACACGGTATTGCGCTTTAAT
The DNA here is from genome assembly GCA_036741235.1 of Saprospiraceae bacterium. Classification (GTDB taxonomy): domain Bacteria; phylum Bacteroidota; class Bacteroidia; order Chitinophagales; family Saprospiraceae; genus JABWBR01. The sequence continues at coordinate 2,394 of DAINSQ010000134.1, forward strand.
GCTTTATAGTCTACTTCTCCTGTGTTGGATACGTATTTGCTCAAAATTGAATTGTAAGCCTGGTAATTGGGCTGGGCGTTTGCCGTTAAGGTAGCGCAGAGCAAAAAAACAAGCAGTTTGCTGATCTTCATTGGATGGCATTTTATCTTTATTACAACAAACTAAGTCAGTTTTTTTTGATAAAGAAAAGGTTAAAACGCAGATTTTCTTTTGGGCGATCAACTTAAAGCGTATATTTGATGTTTAAACATTGATTATATGAACAGACGCACCTTTTTTCAATCAATAGCGTTGACAGGTATGGCGGGAATAGCGGTAAAATTAAACGAGTTGGGCAAATTTGCAGATGGCCTGGGCCGCAGCGAAAAGATGCCGGTGTTGTTTTTGGGGCATGGCAGTCCGATGAACGCCATCGAAGAAAACGAATTTGTACGCGGATTCCGCGACGTTGGTAAAAAGCTGCCCAAGCCCAGTGCGATACTTTGCATATCAGCGCATTGGGAGACCCGCGGCACCTTTGTAACCGCCATGGAAAAGCCGAAAACCATCCACGACTTCGGGGGTTTTCCGCCGGCGTTATACGAGGTGCAATACCCCGCGCCGGGCAGTCCCGAGTTGGCTGAGCAAACCCGGGAGCTAGTCGGAAAAACCCAAATCGGCCTTGACGACAAGTGGGGCCTCGACCACGGTTGCTGGAGCGTGGTAAAACACCTGTACCCCGACGCCGACGTGCCGGTGATACAGATGAGCCTCGACTATAACCAGGGGCCGCAATACCACTACGAATTATCGAAAGAGCTCGCAGCTTTGCGCAAAAAAGGCGTCTTGATAGTTGGCAGCGGCAACATGGTGCACAACTTGCGCATGGTAGCCTGGGACCGCCTCAACGACGACGAATACGGCTACGATTGGGCCATCGAAGCCAGTGAAAAAATGAAATCTTATATCCACAGCGGCGACCACCAGCCGTTGATCAATTACCGGTCGCAGGGCAGGGCGTTTGAGCTGGCTGTCCCTTCGCCCGATCACTACTTGCCCTTGCTGTATGCGTTGGCGCTAAAAGAAGAAAACGAAGCGGTCGCTTTGTTTAACGACAAAGCCATAGCCGGCTCTTTGACCATGACCTCTGTTGTTATTGGGTAACAAGATGGGGTGGAGAAGCGCGATTTTTGGGCAAGTATGAAAAAAAATAGCTATCTTTGTGTTTTCTCAGCGTAAGGGCGACCTTACACCTTCAATCTTTTTAATGAATTTTACACAATTATCGTTAATCGACCCCATCCTCAAAGCGCTTTCAGCAGAAGGATACACCACTCCCACTCCGATTCAGCAACAGGCTATTCCCGTCGTTTTACAACAAAAGGATCTATTGGGTTGCGCTCAGACCGGCACCGGTAAAACAGCTGCTTTTGCAGTGCCCATACTGCAATTGTTGTACCAGCAGAAGCAGCGCAAGCTTGGCATCAAGGCATTGATCCTGACACCGACCCGCGAATTGGCCATTCAAATTGACGAGAGCATTGCCGCTTACGGCAGACATACGGGCATCAAACACACCGTTATCTTCGGCGGCGTATCGCAGCAGCACCAAACCAATGCCCTGCGCAAATACCCCGATATACTGGTAGCCACTCCCGGCCGATTGATCGACCTGATGAACCAGGGATTCATTGATTTGGCCACGCTGGAGATTTTCGTCCTGGACGAAGCCGACCGCATGCTCGACATGGGTTTTATCCACGACGTAAAGCGTATCATCACCAAGTTGCCGGCCAGGCGGCAGACGCTGTTTTTCTCGGCCACCATGCCGCCCGAAATACAAAAGCTGGCCAACTCGCTGCTCACGCACCCCGTGAAAGTGGAAGTGACGCCGCCTTCTTCGACTGTTGACAAAATAGAGCAGAGCCTCTACCACACCAACAAGTCTGATAAACAGGCCTTGCTGTTGCATTTGTTGAAAGAAAACAGCATCAAAAGCGCGTTGGTCTTCACGCGCACCAAACACGGCGCCGACAAAGTCGTTCGCTTTTTAGCGCGCGCCAATGTGCGCGCCGCCGCCATCCACGGCAACAAAAGCCAGAATGCCCGGCAAAACGCGTTGAATGACTTCAAAAGCGGCAGACTGAAAGTGCTGGTTGCCACCGACATTGCCGCCCGCGGCATTGATATTGACGAGCTCACACACGTCTTCAACTACGACCTTCCCAACGTCCCCGAAACCTACGTACACCGTATTGGCCGCACGGGCCGGGCGGGCAATACCGGCATCGCCATCGCCTTTTGCGATGTAGAGGAAAGAAGCGAGCTTCGCGACATCGAAAAGCTGATTGCCAAGGCTATACCGGTGATTGAAGATCACCCGTATCCTTCCGTCGCCTCCGCTCCTGTTGCGCCGCCGCCGGTGCAACAACGCGTCGTGGCGCAGCGACCGCAAAAGAACAGGCAGTGGCAAAGGAGGTAGGAGCAGTTTTGGACTGTGGGGGAAAGGATGTTTGATTGTTGATGTTTGATTGATTGAAAATCAATAATCAGGCACCCTGATATACGGCACTTCAGGTGGTGATTTCAAATCACCTCCTGAATTATCTCTGAGGTTGAAGTGGGTTGCCTTTGTTCATTCCCCAGCTTCTTTTAATACAAACTCATACAATTCCTGGCTAATCCGAAAATTAGCTTCGCGGATAAGCCGGTCTAAAAGCAATTTTACAGAAGAAATATGGCCATCGGCTTTAGCCTTGACCAAAATGCCGGCTAATCCAATGATAGTCAGGCCTTCCTGCCTGGCTATAGTTCGGCCTTTTGCTTCATCCATCACGAGCAAGTCTGCACGAAGTTCCTTGGCGAGCACAATAGCCTCCGCTTCTCCCATGTCAAGTTGATGGAGTAAATGGGAAACATTAGCCATATTAGACGCAGACTTTACCTCAATCTATTCAGCTGTGGTTATTTCATTTAAATCATAGCCAAATGAACGGAGTTGTAGAATTTCTTCAAAAACAGCTTTGGGAAGAATGATTTTGACGAAGAGTAATTCTAATAAATACAAATGTCCGATCCGATAAAGCCCGCTGACTGGAGAGGTATCACTGATTACTATCACGACGCAGGATTTCAACCGTTTTTATATCTTCTTTGAATTCTTCAATGTCGTAGTGAGAAGCTATATGTCGATCGAAAAGCAATTTTTCAAATTCATAGTAGCCCATATCAGCTAGTTTGCGGGCCTGGCCAAAGGAAAGACGCTGCTGTGCATACAACATCAACGCCAGTTCAACTTTAAGTTCCTGCTCACTCATACTTGCCGCTTCGAGCAAACTATCGTCAATTAAAACCATGGCCTTTAATTTTATACAAAAGTACGCTATTGTAGGCAAAAATTCAACTTGAATATGACCGCATCATGCATAATCCACCGCCATTTGCGCTGCGCGGGCCAATATCTCTTCGACGGTTGGGGTTAGTTCTTCGCCTATGCGGAGGAAGTCGGGGTGGTTCAATTCACATTTTCTCCCTACCTTACTCCCAAAACCAACCACTTTGGCTATGACCAGACTGCTTTGCCTGTTTATGTTGACCATATTTGCCTGCGGGCAGCCCGCCGAACCTGCTTACCTGGTTATGTTAGAAACAGGCGGCGAAGACGACTGCGGCTATGCCGATCCTGCTGGTAAAATCATAGTGCCGCCTGGCAAATACGCCGCGTGCCTTACCGATACATTGTGGCATTTTGCCGCGGTGATCAAAAAAGAAGGCGGCTGTGCGGCGATCGACAAGACGGGCAGGGAGCTTTACGAAATTTATTGGTACGACAACGGCCCGGATTATATCTCCGAAGGTTTGTTTCGCATGAAACAAGACGGCAAAATCGGCTATGCTGATGAAACCGGCAAGATCGCCATATCGCCTCAATTTGCTTGCGCCGAGCCGTTTGTAGCGGGAAAAGCGAGGGTTGCCTTGAATTGCAAGCTGGTACGCGATGGCGAGATGAGCGTTATGGAGAGCGATGAGTGGTTTTATATTGACAAAAACGGGAAAAAGATCAGCGAATAATGCCGCGTTTGCCAGTTTTGCCGATATGCCTTACCCTTTGCATAGCTTGCGGCAGGGAAGCCGATCTGGCCCAAATACAGCGCGAGGCCGCGCAGTTGCTCAACCGGTCGACTTTTGCGGCAGATGAGTTGGTATTGCTACCCCCCGATTCGCTATCCAAACGCCTCGATTTACTAGAGGTTTACCATGTCGAGCTGTCAGACATCGATACGAGCCGGCTGAATGCAACTCAACTTGCCCAATGGAAAAAAACGCATGCCGCGCTGCAAAAAGCACTGAAGCAACTGCGGGAACACCGTGAAGATCCCGCCGTATACAACCTCGGCGCTGCGATAAAGTTATTATTAGTAAATGATAGTCTTGGCGTTGAAACCCGCTGGCAGCTCATTGCCCGGCGGCTCGAAGAGGCGCCTGCCTACTACGAAAATGCCCAGCAGGCCCTGCAACATCCCAGCCCGCAACGCTTGCGACTGGCGGCGCAGAAACAAATGCTTACCTTAAGACTAATCAATGGAGAATTGCGAGATTCGCTGAAAACAGCGCCGCTTGCAGCCCGCCGCCGTCGGGATATAGAAAAGTTGATACCGGCTGCCCAGTCGGCGATCAAAGATTATATTTTATATTGCAACAATAAATATTTCGACAATTAGAGATCGCGCACAGAGTGGCGGTCGAGGAGTATATCCTTGAGTTCTTTCAGGTATTTGTATTGGTCGGGCATTACTTTTTTGAAGGCCTCCTTAACGACAAAAAAAGCGCCCTTGTCCATACTTTCCAACTTGTCTTTGATCTGGAGCGCGTCTTCGTAAAGCATGTGCTTGAGCGAAGGAATCTCGTGCCAGTCGCCCTCAACAGCCCAGGCTTTGCGGGTATGGCCGTCGGCCTCTGTGACGGGGTCGAGTTCGATTACGCGGTCGGCCTGGAGCAGCGGTTGAGATTTTTCTTCCTGGGGGTTGCCCTGTGGAAGCGCCCAGTTATCGCCGGCGTTTTCATCATTGACCAGAAAAATTTCCAGTCCGCGCTCCTGGAAGCGATAGATGATGAGGTTTATTTTTTCGCTTAAGCTCATGCTTTTGTGTTTAATACGACCCTGTTAATCAGAAGCTAAACAACGCGGTTTGAAAATGGTTCAACCTTTTTTTTATTTGCAAACAGGGCGGAAAGTTAAGACGGAATTGGGGGAATTACAAGGGATAGGGGGGATTTGTTGTAGGTTGTAGGTTGTAGGTTGTAGGTTGTAGGTTGTAGGTTGTAGGTTGTAAGTTGTAGGTTGTAGGTTGTAGGTTGTAGGTTGTAGGTTGTAAGTAGACCTAGAACATAGAACATAGAACATACAACCTACAACATACAACCTACAACCTAGAACGGACAACAGAGAACGCCTACTGCACCTTCCTGTTCACCAATTCCAGTACAGACAGTGACAGCAGGAGGGTTTCCTCTTCTTCTGTCATATCGTTTTTAAGAAATTCGAAGGCGCGTTGGCTCACTTTACTAGAAGTGGGGTCGGCGGCTACGAGGCTGCCCACTTCGCGGTTATTGATGCGCACCGGCAGCAGGGCATTTTCCCTGGCTTGCTGCAAAATAGCGATGGGTTTGCCCGACTTGGCGCTTAGGAGGGTTCCGTCCTTATAAGTGCCGACGAGTTTATTATCTATCACCACCTGAACGCCTTTGGGCCTTATCCAGTAGGCGTATTCGTGGCTGGCAGAGCGGGCGTAAAGCAGGGCATGGCGGCCTCTACCCAGGAACTGCTTGTAGCTATAGGCGATAATAGGTTCGTTGTAGATAGTCGTAAATATGCCTTTGGCGGTGGTTGTCCAGCGTTTGCGCAGCACCTGTTTGATTTGGCTGAGCGAAAACAACTCCAGTTCCTTTTTATCGATAGGCACCAATTCGCCTACCCATTTTTGCATATCCAGCCGCATGAGGTTCACCTCTTGCTGCATTTTTCGTTCTCCGGGTTGGAATAGATTCAGCATTTGAGTAAGTAGTACTATGCCTATGACGGCTACGATGAGTGATAATATTGCGAGAATGGCCATTTGTCGGTTGTCGGTTTGTCGGTTGTGTTATCTGATGCAAATTAGTAAATAGGTTGGAGGTTGGCAAATGGAACAGACTACGGTTGGTAAATAACAGACGATTGGTTTAGAATCCGGCCTGTTGGTTTACCTGAATGCCGTAAGTTTCGGGGTTTTCCAGGTGACTGCGGCGGGTTTGCAGGGCTATTTTGTCAGCGGGCGTAAGGAGATTAAGGTTGGCCGTCAAGATGTTATCGACTTCTGCGATAATTTTATCCCGGCTTTCCCAATAAGTAACACCTGCTTGTGTAATATCGTTGAGTAAATCGGTTTTGAGTTGCAAAATTTCGGGTTCAAACCGGCGGCTGCGGTTGAGGAGTTGCTGGGCATGTTGGAGCATTTGGAGATGTTTGCCTCTGCCGAGCAGGCTGTGGCCGGTGTAATCGGCAGTTTGGATCGTCCATGCTGGAAAAAAATAGGCTATGCTATCGTCGGGAAAAGCGCTGATGAATAGCAGGGTGAGCTCGTCGTCGTCGCTTTCGGGGGTTTGTCCGGCTTTTTGCAGCCATTGGCGGTAGTCTTCAAACAGGTAATACGCAGTACCTTCGGCCACCAGTTGCGGGGCATAACCGGGGAACAGTTCGCCGAGCCAAAACAGGTCGGTGGTTGGGGTCGTCATTCCGCTTAGCACACTTACGAGCGAATCAGCGTGATTACGGCCAAGGCGAAAAGCGGCGGCAAAATCATCGGCGGAGGCGATGGCGGCATATTTCTGGCGGTACTGTGCCAGTTGGGTTTTAAATGCAGGCCCGGCAAGGCTTTGCAGGCGACATTCGAGCAGAAAGCGGCGCGCGGCTTTTTCGTCGGGGGAATCCAATTGTACATCCGAGGCGTAAATCCAGCCTTTGACGCCGCCGGCGGTGCGCACCGACAGCCAGGGTTCGTTGTATGCTTTGCCCTGGAGTTTGAGAGGCGTAGTGAAGCTGCTCACTTCCGGCAGGGCAAACAGGGCATCGCCTTTGGCCAGCGTTTGCAATACCCTGGAATCCTGGCCAGCCTGCTCGCGCAACAGGGCTGAACGCGCTGTCACTACCAGGCGCGGCGTCGCCTCGGAAGTCCGGGAATCACTTTCTTTATGACTGGATATACATGCCGTGACAGCCGAAAAAAGGAATAGCCATGCGAAAAACCGCATGTGGGTCATAAGCTGGAAATTAGTGATCCTGTTCTTTTTTCTTCGCCTCAATAATGCGGGTCATCAAATCCTCCAGTTGCTCGGCGCCGATGCGTTTGGAGATAATCTCCTTTTTGCTGTCGAGCACAAAAAGCAGCGGCGTTGAGCGAGTGTCGTAAATAGAAGTGTAGCGCGACATATTATAGGGGTCGGCGCAGTGCAGCCAGTCTTGCGTGCCGTTTTGATCGACGTATTCCCAGCATTTGGGCACCTCGTCGGTGAATTTCACGCATACTGCCATGATCTTAACGCCTTTATCCTTGAATTTTTCATAAAACTGTTTGAGAACGGGCGTCGCCTTTTTACACACCTCGCAATCGTAGCGCCAGAAATAGAGGATGGTATATTCAGATTTGACATCGTGCAGCGCAATTTTTTCGCCGGCGCGGGTTTGGATGCTAATATTCGGCGCTATTTTGCCGATGAGCAGCGGTTTGAGCGTTTTAGCCGATTCCAGGATTTTGTTCAGCTGTTCTTCCTCGGTCCAGGGCGCCAGTCCGGTGGCGTAGTATTTGTCAACCAGATGTACGTAAATAGCGTCTTGCCCAACAATATTTGATTTGGCGTATTGGTTGAGGAAGTGGATGAGGTAGAACTTAAAGCTTTCTTCAGCGGGTCGCAAGCGTTCCAATACATAAGTAACGGCTTTTGACAGCGTATCGGGGTGCTGTACCTGAAGTTTATTGACGTAATAGTCGATGCGGGAAAACAGGAAAGGCGTGCGCAGCATGCGGGGGTCGGCCAGGTCTACATTGTCGAAATAGTGATCCTGGGTAAAGCGCCAGCGTTTGGTCTGGATTTCAGTGCTGTCGCCTGTAAATTCGGGGAATTCAAAAGGCATGTTAGCTTTGATCAGCGCAGCCGTCAGCGTTGTGGGGTGTTCTGCCATGATCTTTTTCTGGAGGTCTTCCACTTCTTTATTGACCTCGTCAAATTTCTTTTGCAGTTTTTCTTTCTTCTTGGGGTCGTCGCCGGCTTTTTCTACCTGGGCTTTCAGCGTATCGGCCAGTGGGCGTCGGTTGTTGAGGAAGTTAATGTAGCTGTAAAACAGCGTATTATCGGGGGCGACTACGAATTTTATTTTTTCAATGGTTTTTTCTTTGTCTGTAAGGATCGTGAAATTTTGCTCGTTATCGCTGATGAGCAGTTGAAAAAACTGATTGTCTGGCGCCATAACGACCAGATAAACGCCGCCGGGCAGTTTCTCTTCGCCTTTAAATACAAAAAAACCGTCTTTGTCACGCTCGACAGTATCTCTGATGTATTGTTTATCGGCCATGTGGTAGGCCAGGAAGAGTTTGTTTTCAGTATAACCATCGATTTTCACACGGATATTGTAGCCGCCGTCGCCGGCTTGGAGGTTGGAAAAAGCCAGCAATGCGGGCAAGAGCAACAAGAACCATTTTTTCATGATCATGCAAGCGTTTTATTTAAACCGGGTGACAAATATCCGTACTTTGAAGCACATAAGTATGGTTGGCGAGGCCATTTAGATAACATTAACATGTTTATGGCTTCGCTGCTATCGACTCCATTGTTCATAAAAAGCGATCACGCGTTCATCGGTTTTGATATCGGAGGGGCGAATGGGTTGGCGCAGCACAATACCTTCGAGGGTGCGGCATCGGCTGAGGGCCACATAGGTTTGACCGAATTCAAAAGCGCCGCGGTCGAGGTCGATAATCACTTTGTCGAAGGTTTGCCCTTGCGATTTATGTATCGTAATGGCCCAGGCCAGTCGCAGCGGGAACTGGGTGAAAGTGCCGATCGTTTCGGTTTCAATAGCGGTACCTTCCAGTTTATAGCGCACCACATCCCAATCTACGGGTTCTACTTCGATATACTGGCGTTGGCCCGAGCGATCTTCGACGCGCACGGTGATACTGCCCGATTCCAGTTTTTCAATGGCGCCGATGGTGCCGTTGACGAAGCGGCGTTGGGGGTCGTTTTTAACGAACATGACCTGCGCGCCGAGTTTGAGCGACAAGGCCGGTTCGGCGGGATACAGGTGGGTGGGGAATTCACCGCTGATGCGGGCCGTATAGCCTTTTGACGGCAACGGAATTTCGTCGAGTTTTTGCCGGTTGATGGCGTCTACCCTGGCGTTGCGCGTTGAAAGCGTGATATAAAATTCGGGCGGGTCGAAATGGGGGATATGTCTTGAATTGAGCGTTTCGAGGTCTTCAAGATCAATCCGGTTGAGGCGGATATCGTCGAGCAGGCGCAGGAAATGCCGGTTTTCCTGGCGGTATACTTTGCGCAATTCGAGCATTTCCAGCGCAAAACCTTCCTGAAGAACGCGGGCGGAAAAAAAATATGGGGAATCGTATTGGGCAGTCACCAGGTGCGTTTCCACATCAGAAGCCAGCACAGGCGGCAATTGGAACATATCGCCGAAAAAGACGACTTGCACGCCGCCGAAAGGCAAGTGGTGCTTGTCGCGGTTGATGCGCAGAAAATAGTCGATGTTGTCGAGCATGTCGGCGCGCACCATCGATATTTCATCGATGACGAGTGTTTCCAGATTCTGGTATAACTTTCTGTCGCGGCGTTTTTTTATTTCAAACGGGTTGAGCGGCCGGGGCGGAAAGCCAAAGAAGGAGTGGATGGTTTGCCCTTTTACGTTGAGGGCGGCAATACCCGTGGGGGCTACCACTACGGTCTTCCGGCGCGTGGTTTGCCGAAAGAGTTGTAACAAGGTTGATTTCCCCGTGCCCGCTTTGCCCGTTATGAACATGCTACGCCCCTCCTTTTCCAACAGGTCAAGCGCATATTGGAAATCGGCATTGAGTTCGAGCGGTTCTTTGTCTATAGGCACGGTGTTGTAGGTTGTAGGTAGGTTCGTTTATAAGTTTAATAGTTTATAGGTTTATCAATTATCAGCAAATTAGCAAATTAGCATCCCGACCTCCTTCCAGTCGGTACGGGACTCCCCCGATTTTCA
>DAINSQ010000135.1:0-12559 GCA_036741235.1 Saprospiraceae bacterium
CCGAATACGCCCGCATAGGTTCGGGGAGCATAGTGCGTTTGGCCGGCGTAAGCGGCCAACATCGTGCCTGTTGATGAAAATGTACACCCGCTGAGCGAGGTGAACGGCGGTGTGATCACAACAGGACTGGAGGGTACGCCTCCGTCGGCAAATACGCCTATGTAATTGCGGTTAAATATGCTATTGGTTGCGTAAAGAGCGCTTCGCCGTTGCATCGCCACGGCGTATTCCGCATCCTGTATTAGCGTATTAACAAGCGTTAATCGCAGATAAGCAGCAGAAGCACTGTTGGGATTTACCATAAATGAAATGCCTTTCCACATTTGAAAACAACCATGTAAACCGCCGTTTTCCGACACATCGATCAGGCGCAGGTGTCCCGCCACCTCGATGATGATCTGTGAACCGGGCTGCATGCGTATTTCTCCTCCGGTTATCGTGAATGTGCCACTTACCCGCAAAACCCCGTTAACAACCAGGCAACTGCCGGTATTATCATAGGGGTTGGCCGGAAGCAGTTGCGCAATGTCAGTCCCTGTGCCGGCATCAATGACCAGGCAGCCATCATTGGGGCAACGCCCCGTTTCCTGGGCGGTAAGTTGAGTTAAAGCAATTAATAACAACGTAAATACAAACAGGGGGGGTAAACCGAATACTTAAGGTTTTCATAATAATGCTATTTTAAAGGTTTATAAAATGAACGACATCCTATACTGCCTTGGTCGATACAGGCGACCAGGCATTAGACTCCTATGAAATCAATAAAGCCGATAATAATATTAGTAAAAAATTGTTGAGCAAAATAGAAACAACTATACATCCACGATGCCAAGATAGTAGAATGTTTTTGGATTTTCAAAAAAAATTATTTTCGACATGCCCCTAAATATTTATTCGCGATAAAGCGTTAATATTGGCATTGAACATATGATTAATACGTCCATGCGCTACATAATACTTTTTTCATATCTATTTGTATTTTCCTTGGCAACCGGCTTTGCCCAGTCCAAACAAATCCAGCACTACTCCTTCGAAGTGGCGCCGCAGATTACTACCGTCAAGGTAGATGTGGTGGGCAACCACGTAGAAGTCAGCAATTGGCCGGGCAATCTCATTATGGTGGAAATCAAAGCCGAATTGAACGGCGCCAGCGACGATATCCTCAATCACCTCTTTGAAGCGGGCCGCTACGCCGTGGAAGCAGAGGCGCAAGACAATACCGGCATTTTTGTGTACACAAAAGTCAAAGAACGCAATCCGCTGAAGACCAAAAAAGGCGGCAGTATTATCGAGCGTGTGCATTACCGTGTTTTTATCCCCGATTCTTTTACCAAAGTGAATAATAACCTCTGGACGCGCGAGGTGGAAGTTGATGAACCCGTGCCGTCTGAGCAAAAGGGGGAGTGAGGGTTGTCGGTTGTCTGTTCTAAATTGAACACCCCCCAATCGTTATACAAACCGAGGGCGTAACCCGGGAAAGCTAAACTCCCAAAGGCGTTCTATGGAAATATACTATTCCCCGGATTACGTATCTTGCCTACCTACCACAATGGAAGACTATGTCAACTGCCAGTGATATCGATTTTTCAGCATTGACCAACAACTTTGACGGCGAAGTGATGGGCGACCGGCTCACGCGCATTTTATATGCCACTGATGCATCAATTTATCGCGAAGTACCTGCTGCGGTGGCTTATCCGCGTAATGCAAAAGATATCCAGCGCCTGGCAGCGTTTGCCTCCGCCCATAGCGTGCCGCTTATTCCGCGCACTGCGGGCACTTCGCTGGCAGGACAGTGCGTGGGCAGCGGCATTGTGGTGGATGTGTCGCGTTATATGAATAAGATTTTGGAACTCAACGCGGCTGAAAACTGGGTGCGCGTGCAACCCGGCGTCATCCGCGACGAACTGAACGCTTTTCTACGGCCCCACGGCTTGTTTTTCGGCCCTAATACGTCTACCGCCAACCGCTGCATGATCGGCGGCATGGTGGGCAATAACTCCAGCGGGACTACATCGATCAAATACGGCGTAACCCGCGATCATGTGATGGAATTGCACACCGTACTCAGCGACGGCAGCACGGCGGTTTTTCGTAGTCTCAATCCCGGCGAATTTCGCCAAAAACTCAACGGCGAGCGCCTGGAGAATCGCATTTATCAACATATTTACGAAGAATTGAGCGATCCGGAACGCCGCCGGGTTATCAGCGAAGCATACCCCAAACCGAGCATTCACAGGCGCAATACGGGTTATGCGGTTGACCTGCTGTTGCAATCCAATATTTTTGAAAAAGACGGTCCCGATTTTAACTTTTGCCAATTGCTGGCTGGTTCTGAGGGTACGCTGGCATTTACCACCGAAATAAAGTTGCACCTCAGTCCGCTGCCGCCGCCACAGGAGGTACTGGTTTGCGCCCATTTTCATTCGCTCGACGAAGCGCTGCGGGCCACACTGACGGCCATGGAACATGAGCCCTATGCCTGTGAGTTGATGGACAAATTCATCCTCGACTGCACCCGGGAAAACCGCGAGCAGCAGCGAAACCGTTTTTTTCTGGAGGGCGACCCCGCGGCTATCCTCATCATTGAATGCCGGGGGCAAACCCGCGAGGAAGCTACTCAGGCGGCACAAGCCCTCATCGCCGACGTATCTACCGCCGGGTTTGGCTATGCTTTCCCGCTCGTATACCCCCCCGATACCCAGCGGGTTTACGCCTTGCGCGCTGCGGGTTTCGGCGTGCTCAGCAACGTCAAAGGCGAAAGCAAACCCCTTGAATTCGTTGAAGACACCGCTGTCGATTTGCCCGACCTGCCCGATTATATCGCCGAATTTCAGCAGCTTATGGCCGGATTCGGCCAGCAGGCCGTGTATTACGCCCATGCCGGCGCCGGCGAATTGCATATTCGGCCCAGCCTCAACCTCAAATCAAAAGAAGGCGTGCGGCAATTGCGCGCCATTGCAGAGGGGTCGGCCCGGCTGGTAAAGAAATACCGCGGTTCGCTCAGCGGCGAACACGGCGACGGCCGCGTGCGCGGCGAATTTGTGCCCTTGATGATCGGCCGTGATAATTACGAACTCCTTCGCCGCATCAAACAAACCTGGGACCCCGACGGGATTTTCAACCCCGGCAAAATCGTCGACGCCCCGCCCATGGACACCTCGCTGCGCTACCTGCAGGAAGCGCCGCCGCCCGCTGTTGAGACGGTTTTCGATTTTTCCGCCACGGGCGGACTGTTGCGCACCGTAGAAAAATGCAGCGGTTCGGGCGACTGCCGCAAGCTACACAACGTAAGCGGCGGCGTGATGTGCCCCAGCTACATGGCTACCCGCAACGAGAAACACACTACCCGCGCCCGCGCCAACGCCCTGCGCGAACTCATCACCCGCAATCCGCAAAATCCCCTAGCCCACGACGAATTATACGAGGTAATGGACCTCTGCCTCTCGTGTAAAGGCTGCGCCTCTGAATGCCCTTCCAGCGTTGATATGGCGGCCTTAAAAGCCGAATTTTTGCACCACTACTACCGGCAAAAAGGCATTCCCTGGCGTACGCGCGCCATCGCGCATATCGACAAGCTGAATTCATTGGCCATGAAACTCCCCCAGCTGAGCCGGTTTTTATTGAACAACACCTTCAGCGGCAACCTGCTCAAACGAAGCCTGGGCATTCACCCCGGGCGCAGTCTGCCGCCCCTGCATCCATTCACCCTGCGCAAGTGGTACGACAATCACCACGCCGATATACAGCCCCAGGGCGAGATAAAAGGGCGGGTATTTTTCTTTTGCGATGAATTTACCAACTATTACGATGTAGAAACGGGCATCAAAGCCCTTGAATTGCTTGGTCGATTGGGCTATCAATCCCTGCTCGTAGATCACGCGCCCAGCGGCCGGGCATATCTCTCCAAAGGACTGCTTGAACAGGCGCAACGCACTGCCCGAAAAAACATCGCTATTTTCAGGTACCTGGTTACGGAAGCCACGCCGCTAATCGGCCTGGAGCCATCTGCTATCCTGGGTTTTCGCGACGAATACCCTCGCCTGGCAGCGCCTGCCGACCGGGAAGCCGCCAAAAAGCTGGGTGAAAATGCCTTGCTTTTTGAAGAATTTATCGCCCGCGAAGCACAGGCCGGTCGCATCAGCGCCGACAAATTTACCGGCGAGCCGCGGCAGGTATTGTTGCACGCGCATTGCCACCAAAAAGCGCTGTCTGACGCCGGCGCTTCCGCTTTTGCACTGAGCTTGCCGGCCAACTATACCGTGCAGTTGATTGCGGCAGGTTGTTGCGGTATGGCGGGGTCGTTTGGTTATGAACAAGAACACTTCGAAGTAAGCCAGCAGATCGGCGAACTGGCCCTGCTGCCTGCGGTGCGAAAGGCAAGCCCGGAAGCTATCATCGCCGCGCCGGGCACCAGTTGCCGGCATCAGATTGCGGATGGTACTGGCAGGCGGGCATTACACCCGGCGGAGGTATTGTGGGGTGCGCTGAAAAAGCAAGCATAATTTTTGTTTTTTTGCCTTGACTAACGCACAAAATATACGTACTTTTGCAAATAAAAAATTACGTACAATGTCAAATAAACTCACACTGCACATTGAATCAAATATCATAAAACAAGCAAAGGCCTACGCAAAATTAACAGGCAGAAGCCTTTCAGATATTGTAGAAGAGTATTTGAAATCTTTGTCTATTGCTAAAAGTGCCAAAGTAGAAGAAGACATAGATCCACTGGTTAAATCGCTGTGGGGCTCTGTTAAACTTCCCAAAGAGGAAAAAAACTATAAAGAATTACTGCAAGATGCCCTTGTCGAAAAATATATCCAATGAGCAGAATATTTTTAGATACAGATGTCGTCATTGATTTTCTTACGAAGAGGGAACCTTTTTCCGGAGATATTATGAGAATTTTTCAACTCGGATCGAAAAAAAATATTACATTAGCTATCTCCTCGCTATCAATAAGTAATATATATTATATTGTTAGTAAAATAGAAACGACTCAAAAAGCTATAGAGAAAATAAAAATACTATTACAAATTATTGAAGTACTAAACGTAGATGCCGAAGTAATCCATCAAGCTATCAACTCAGAGTTCAAAGATTTTGAAGATGCTGTACAACATTTCTGTGCAAAAAAGGCGCAGATTGACCTTATTATTACTAGAAATACGAAAGACTACAAAGTCAGTGAATTAGCAATTTTGACTCCGTCCGAATTTGTCGTGAAATACGATTTTACATAGAAGTTCAAAAAAACTGTAATTTCACCGCCCAACCGAACAGTCCAGCCATGACAGCAAAACCGTTGATAGAATGCGTGCCCAATTTCAGCGAAGGCCGCGATATGGGCATTATCAAACAAATCACCGACGCTATTGAAAGTGTGGAGGGCGTAAAGCTGCTTGATGTTGATCCCGGCAAAGCCACCAACCGCACCGTAGTGACCTTTGTGGGCGAACCCGGGCCTGTCGTGGAAGCCGCTTTCCTGGGCATCCGCAAAGCTGCCGAGCTCATCGACATGCGCGGCCACAAAGGCGAGCACCCCCGCATGGGCGCCACCGACGTATGCCCGCTCATCCCTATAGCCAATATCTCAATGGAAGAAACCGCCCGCTGGGCGCACCAACTCGCGCAGCGCGCAGGCGCCGAGTTGGGTATACCTGTTTTTATGTACGAAGCGGCAGCCACCCGCCCCGAGCGCAAAAACCTGGCTATCATCCGGGCAGGCGAATACGAGGGGTTGGCCGAAAAGCTCAAGCAGTCCGACTGGCAGCCCGATTACGGCCCTGCTGCGTTTAATGCGGGGGCAGGCGCCACGGTCATTGGCGCTCGCGACTTCCTGGTGGCCTACAATGTCAACCTCAATACCACTTCTGAACGCCGCGCCAACTCCGTGGCGTTTGATGTGCGCGAGCAAGGCCGCGTGAAACGCAAAGGCGACCCCATCACCGGCGAAATAGAACGCGACGAACAGGGCGAACCCATCCGCATCCCTGGCGCGCTCAAAGCCGTGAAGGCTATCGGTTGGTATATCGCCGAATACGGCATCGCCCAGGTATCGATGAACCTTACCGATATCAATATCACTTCGCTGCACGCCGCCTTTGAGGCCTGCTGCGACAGCGCCCACAAGCGCGGCATGCGCGTGACGGGTTCGGAGATCGTAGGTATGGTGCCTAAAAAAGTATTGCTCGATGCGGGGCGCCATTTTTTGAACAAACAAGAACGCTCGCTGGGCGTGAGCGAAGAAGAACTCATCAAGATCGCCGTCCGTTCGCTGGGCCTCGACGAACTTTCGCCTTTCGACCCGCGCAAAAAGGTAATCGAATACCAGTTGGAAGATGCAGCCGGCCAACGGCTTGTGCGCATGAACCTACGCGAATTTGCCAACGAAACCGCCTCGGAAAGCGTTGCTCCCGGCGGCGGCTCTATTTCCGCCTATGTGGGCGCCCTGGCCGCTTCGCTGGGCGCCATGGTGGCCAACTTATCTTCGCATAAACGCGGCTGGGACGAAAAATGGGAGTTTTTCTCCGAATGGGCCGAACGCGGGCAGTCGCTCAAAGACGAGTTGCTGTTATTGGTAGACGAAGATACCCGCGCCTTTAACGCCATCCTCGAAGCTTTCCGCCTTCCCAAAGAAACCGACACCGAAAAGGCGGCCCGCAAAGCCGCTATTCAGGCCGCTACGCGTTATGCTATCGACGTGCCGTTTAAGGTGATGGAACGCTGCTCGCAGATCTTCCCCCTGCTGAAAGCCATGGTAGAAGAAGGCAACCCCAATTCGATTACCGACGCCGCCGTGGGCGCCCTGTGCGCGCGCGCCGCACTGCGTGGCGCTATGCTCAATGTGCAGGTAAATGCTACCGGACTACACGATAAAGATTACGTAGCCCATATACTGGAGCGCTGCGCTTCCCTGCAAAAAGCGGCTGACGCCATGGAAGATGAGATCATTGCGCTTTCACAACAAAAACTTTCGGGCTCCTAAAACATATATCCATTTATGAGCGCCACCTATACCATTAAACTGCCGCAATTCGAGGGACCTTTCGACCTGCTGCTGTTTTTTATCGAGCGCGACGAGCTCGATATCTACGATATTCCCATATCAAAAATCACCAACGATTTTCTCGATTACATGCACCACCTGGAATCGCTGAATATCGACCTGGCCAGCGAATTTATCCTGGTGGCCGCTACCCTGTGCCGCATCAAAGCCAAAATGCTGCTGCCCCGCAAACCGGTAGACGAAGAAGGCAACGAAATAGACCCCCGCGAAGAACTGGTGATGCGCCTGCTGGAGTACAAACGCTATAAAAGCGTACTCGACGAAATGCGGATGCTCGAAGATTTGCGCGCAGAAAAAAATCCCCGCGGTAATGTCTCCCGCGAACTACAGGATATCGCCACCCGCGCCCTGGTAGATGTGGAAATGGAGTCGGTTACGCTGTTTAAATTGCTCAAAGCTTTTGAACGCGTTATGCAGCGCTTCGAAACGTCAAATCCCGTTACTGTTCACCAAATCGTGCAGTTTAATTATACAATTGAAGAACAGCAAAACCATATTTTATCAAAAATTAAAAAAGGCAAAAAAACCGGTTTTACAGCCGTTTTCAAGGAATGTCGCAACCGGATTCACGCCATTATTACTTTCCTGGCTTTGCTGGAATTGCTTAATTTGCAACGATTGACGATCACACTCGGCGAAGGTTTTAATAATTTTTGGTTGGAACCTTACGAGGAAGAAATAGAAGGGGAGACGGCAGAAGGGTAGAAGGACTATCACGCTGTAGATTTCGAAAATCAATACAAATGCTTCTGCTATGAATTTTCTTACCGCCGAATGGCGAAAGTTGGCTATGGCTAATTTTGAGGTTGATCCACAACTATTAAAGCCATTTGTGCCGGCAAAAACAGAACTGGATTTTTGGAATAATACTTGCTATGTGAGTCTGGTGGGTTTTATGTTTTTAAATACCAAACTAAAGGGAATCAAAATTCCTTTTCACGTCAATTTTGAAGAAGTGAATTTGCGTTTTTATGTAAAATATAACGATAACGGAAATTGGAAAAGAGGGGTCGTTTTTATTAAAGAAATAGTGCCAAGGCCGGCAATTACTTTTGTAGCCAATACCATTTATCGCGAAAAGTACGAAACCATGAAAATGGCGCATAAATGGAAATCTGAAGAAGAGCGATTGGACGTATCCTATCAGTGGAAATGTAAAGGTATATGGCAAAAAATGGAAGTATCGGCCGTTAATACGCCCCGTGAATTGGTGGCCGGAAGCGAAGCGGAATTTATTACCGAGCACTATTGGGGGTATTCAAAACCCAATTCACTCACCAGTTTTGAATACGAAGTGAGCCACCCGCGCTGGGAGATTTACGATGTGAAGTCCTTTGATCTGGATGTCGATTTCGGACTTGTTTACGGCGAAATATTCGGCTTTTTAAATCAGGCAACTCCTAAATCGGTGTTGCTTGCAGAAGGCTCTGAGATTGCGGTGAAGAACAAGCGAAAGCTCTGATATTACTGTAAAGCGCGCTGGATTTATGTATCTTTACAGAATGGAAATGCGATTGACGGATAAAAAATATTTCGAAGCATATCAACAACAATTCGCCGGTGCGCTGGAGCGTTGGTTTTCGGCCTATGAGTATTCAACAATCGCGCTTGATCTTTCTTACCGTAATAATACGTCGGCTGTTTATTCTTCTAACATAGAGGGGAATTCAATAGATGTGAATTCTTTTATGAATTCTATTATCAGCAAAACTAAATTTAAACCGAATAAGGATTTTTCAGAAATTAATGATTTAGTAAAAGCATATGAATTTGCTCAGCAAAATGAATTGACGGAAAAAAATATACTGAAAGCGCATAAAATTCTCAGCCATACGCTATTGATCAAAGATAAAAGAGGCAAATACAGAACGGATCGGATGGGGGTGTTTGATAGCGCCGGGCTGGTTTATCTGGCTATTGAAGATCATCTGCTGGAAGAAAAAATGAAGATTTTGTTTTCAGATATTGAAATATTAAAGAGGGACCAACTCAATTTAGCAGAAGCGTTTTACCATGCATCACTTTTGCACCTGATTTTTGTTCACCTTCATCCTTTTTGGGATGGCAATGGAAGAACCGCGCGCCTGCTGGAAAAATGGTTTTTAGCAACGGTAATCGGCGCAAAAGCCTGGAAGATTCAATCAGAAAAATATTATAAAGAACAGCTGTCCGATTATTATCGCAATATTAATTTGGGCGTCAATTATTACGAATTGGACTACGATAAATGTTTGCCTTTTTTATTTATGCTGCCATATTCCTTGCAAGAATAATCAGGTTACATGCAGCAAAATCCGCTTACTCAATCCCGCGCTATTTTTTCTGCGGCAATGCCGCCCAAAATACAACGGCGCCTTCCGAACCGGCTTCACAACTGAATGCAGTTTGATGGGGGGCGATAAAACTCTCCCCACTGCCAAAACGCGCTTCGCCGGCGTCGTCGTGCAGGTTCAATTCTCCTTGCAGCACCAACCCCACAGCCGGACCGTTGCGGGGCGGCCAATTGTAAGCCTGATTGGACGCCAGGGCAAGCCGGCACAATTCAAAATCGGGTATGGGCGCCGGAAATACCTCGAGGCCGTTGGGCGATGCGGGCTGGATGATGTGCGGTTGCACGGGATCAAAAGACAGGTGGGCCATCAACTCGCCGACGTCGATATGCTTGGGCGTGAGCCCGCCGCGGAATACATTGTCGGAGTTGGCCATCAATTCAATATTGACGCCTTCGAGGTAGGCATGGGGTATGCCGGCGGCCTGGAAGATGGCTTCGCCGGGGTTTAGCCGAACGAGGTTGAGCAGGTAGATGGAAAAAATACCGCGGTCGTAATGGCCGTCGCGGGTATATTCGCCGAAAGCCAGCGCAGCCCAGTAGTCGGGGTCGTCTTTGTAGAGGCGCTGGTTGTCGAGCTCGGGCAGCAGGTGTTGCGCCAGCGGCGCCAGCCGGCGATCAACCGACTCCTGGGGCATCTCCATCAGGGCCTGGTACATCGCCTTGAGGTCGCCGTGGGGCAATTGGCGGTATAACTCCGACAAGCCGGGGCGTTCGGCCCACAAAGCGGCGATATCCGCCGGCCGGCGAAAGCCGTGTAATAACCAGAATGGCGACAGCGCCGCCATGATTTCGGGTTTGTGGTTGTCGTCTTTGTAGTTGCGATGCGGCGCATCGAGGGGGATGCCCAGCGCATTTTCGCGGGCAAAACCAGCCTCGGCAGCAGCCTTGGTGGGGTGTGCCTGTATGGAAAGCATACTGCGCACATCCAGGATTTTAAATAAAAAAGGCAATCGCTCGCCAAATGCCGATAAGGCATCGGGGCCCAGCCAGTAGTCGGGCGACCGGCTGATAAGCGCGCCCAGTTGTTCCCATTGCCCCCCTACCCATACCACCGAGGGCGCTCCGGGATGATCGCCCATCCACCATTCTGCGTATGGGCGCCGGGTTGTATTGTCAATGCGCATCAGGGCCGGGATAAACTCGTAGCCGCCCCATGCATAGTGTTGTACCTCGCCGTGCAATCTATATACCACTGCGGACATAAATTTTAGGATAAAAAATAATCACATCGCGCTATCGTCCACACTTTCCAGCCATGCTTCGATGGGGTCAACCACCGATGCCACGCAGCCGCCGTCGAAGGGGGAGCGCAGGTGGGCCAGCTCGACCAGCTGCAGGAACGATCCGCTGCCGCCGGCCTGGCATAGGCTTACATAATCGCCCCAGGCGGCCTTGTGATCTTCGCGGTCGCGCTTCCAAAACTGGAAGGCGCAAATCTGAGCCAGACAATAGTCGATATAATAAAAAGGAACGTTGAAAATATGGCTTTGCTTGTACCAGAAGCCGCCATTTTCAAGGAAATGATTGTCTTCATAGCGGCGATGGGGCAGGTATTTTTTTTCAATGTCGCGCCACATCTTTTTGCGGTCATCGGGCGTGGCATCGGGGTTTTCGTATACCCGGTGCTGAAATTCGTCGACGGCAACGCCGTAGGGCAGGAAACACAGCGCATTGTTGAGGTGTACAAATCGGTGTTTGTCGGCCTCCGATTCAAAAAAGCGGTCCATCCAGGGCCAGGTAAAAAATTCCATACTCATCGAATGGATTTCACAGGCTTCGAAGGTGGGCCAGTGGTATTCGCTGATCTGCGCATCGCGGCTGCTGTATACCTGGAAAGCGTGGCCGGCTTCGTGGGTCAACACGTCGATATCGGCGCTGGTGCCGTTGAAGTTGGAGTAAATATAGGGGGCTTTGTATTTGCCGATGAAAGTGCAATAACCGCCCGGCGCCTTGTTGGGGCGGGTGAGCAGGTCCATGAGGTGATTGTCGCGCATATAGCTGAAAAAGTCGCCGGTTTCAGGCGACAGCTCGGCATACATACCCGCGGCCTGGTCGATAATCCACTCCGAATTGCCGTGGGGCCGGGGGTTGCCGCTGAGGAATCGCACCTCCTCGTCGTAGTGCGCCAGTTGGTCAAGACCCAGGCGCCGGCGCTGGCGTTCGTAGAGCCGCCCGGCTATCGGTACAATGTATTGCCTGACCTGATCGCGGTAGCGGGTTACCATGTCGGCGTTGTAGTCGGCGCGAAGCATACGGGCGTAGCCCAATTCTACAAAGTTGCGGTAGCCGAGTTTGGTGGCAATGCGATGGCGCACCTTCACCAATTGGTCGAACAAATTGCCTATTGCTTCATCATTTTCTGAAAAAAACGACCATTTGGCGGTGGATGCTTCGCGCCGGGTTTGGCGGTCGGAATCAACCTCATAGACATAAATACTCGACAGGTTGTGGGTTTCGCCCCGGAAGGAAATTTGCGCGGCGGCTTTTAGTTTGGTATACTCGCTGCTGAGCCGGTTTTCTTCCTGCAAGTCTTCCAGTACGATGGGGTCGAAAGTCTTCAGGCTCATATTGGCGATGGCAAACAATTGGCTTCCCCAGCGTTGTTCCAACTCGGCGCGAAAAGGCGAGTCGAGCAAAGCGCGATAAAAGCGATTGTTGAGCGCATCGTAATGCGGCATGTTTTCGTCGAAGAAGTTGTTTTCCTGTTCGTAGAAGCTGTCTTTGGTATCAATGGTATGCCTGATGTGGCAAATATTGTATTGCGATGAAAATGCATCGCGCAGCTCATCGATGGCGATGATGCACTGGCTTTGCGCTTCTGCCGATCCGGCATCGTTCATTGCCTGCAATTGCGCTTCAAATTCCTGGCGAAAAAGATCCAGGTCGGGGCGTTGATATTGAAAATGCTCAAAACGCATAATGTGTAGTTTATTGGACTGTAAAGGTATATTTTTTGTTTTTTCAAAATAAATTTCTCTTGCCGCTTTACTAATTTTGCCCCCCATAACCCCTTCCCGACTTCCCTTTGGTCAGTACGGGACTCCCCCGACATTTAGTCGGGACTCACTTCGTTCGCTTTCAGTCGCATAACCCTTCATAACCCTTCATAACCCTCCAATCTCATGCAACTCAAATTAATAACGCATCACCTTCAA
>DAINSQ010000136.1:0-12282 GCA_036741235.1 Saprospiraceae bacterium
CAAATTACTACCCAATTATGTATCTTTACCGCCGATAATATTTTAGAGCTTATTTGGACATTTGTCAATTGGCTGCAAGCGGAGAATTTTATTTTATGCATCGTTGAATTTTTTCGCCGGATTACCCGTATCCGACTGTAAAATTCGCCTCACCTAAAATAAAATTCTCTCGCTTTCGCTCAATCACAAAAATCCAAACAAGCTCTTTATTCTGGCAACTATATCCAGGCTTTGAAAAAGAAAAACCCTGCCGGCAGGCTTCCTTTTGGTACTACTATCGAGTCGATTTTGCACGATTACTATATCTGCTGTGTAAGCAGAGAAGTGAGCTTATATCTGCGTCGCGATGTGCTGACGGGGCGCGCCAAATTCGGCGTGGCCGATGATGGCAAGGAACTGTTTCAGGTGGCGATGGCGAAACATTTCCAGCGGGGCGACTTCCGGGCAGATTACTACCGGGGGCATACGCTGCTCCTTGCGCTCGATATTTGCACCGTAGAGGATCTCTTTGCGCAATTGTACGCCGATAGCGAAAACGACCCGTTTTCTTATGGCCGCCAGATGAACAACCACCATGCCACTCCGCTTGTAGACCGTCAGGGCAATTGGCTCAATCACCTCGAGCGCTATAACCTCTCTTCGGATATTTCAACTACCGGCGGACAGGTAGCCCGCGGCCTCGGACTGGCTTTTGCGTCCAAAAAATATCGCGAAAACCCCTACTTGAAGGATACGACTTTTTCCAACAAGGGCAATGAAGTCTGCTTTTGTATCATCGGCGATGCCAGTACTTCGGAAGGCGCATTTTGGGAGACCGTGAATGCCGCCGGCGTATTGCAAGTGCCTCTGGCAATTTCCGTCTCCGACGACGGCTACGGCATTTCTGTTCCCAAGTCGTATCAAACCACCAAAGAAAGCATCTCCGACGTGTTGCGGGGCTTCGCAGCTACCGATGAATCCCCCGGCATCGACATTTACCAGGTGAAAGGCTGGGATTACCCCGCCCTTTGCGAGGCCTATCGCCGGGGTATCCAACGCGCCCGGGAAGACCATGCGCCCGCAGTATTTCATGTTGAAGAGCTTACCCAGCCCCAGGGGCACTCTACCTCCGGTTCGCACGAGCGCTACAAATCGAAAGAGCGGTTGGAATGGGAGGCTGAATTTGACTGCAATGTGCAATTTCGCCGCTGGATAATCGATAATAATATCGCCGACGAAAAAACACTGGCAGGTATCGAAAAGCAGGCTGACGAACACGTCAAAACCTGTCGCGATCGCGCATGGAAAGCTTATCGCGAACCCATTCAAGGGCAATGGAATACGGTCAATAATTTATTCGGCAGTCTGGCGGAGCAATTTCCCGGCAATGAAAGGGTGGGCAAATTGCGCGATGAGGTGAAAGGCCTTGTCAATCCATTTTATGCCGAACTCGTGCGGGCGGCCCGACAGATGCTGTATGCCTTGAGAGGGCAGTCCAACCCCGAAATCGAGCAATTGCGCCAATTTGTAGAACAATCGCATGAAGCGGCCCAGCGCCGGTTCCATGCCAATTTATACAGCGAAACGCCCCGGTCGGCCCTCAAAGTACCCGTGGTAGCGCCGGTTTATTCAGACGGCTCTCCCACAAAAAACGGCTTTGAGGTCATCAATGCCTTTTTTGATAAAATGCTGGAGAAGAACCCCGCTTTTTATGCCTTTGGCGAAGATCTGGGCAAAATCGGCGGCGTGAACCAGGGTTTCGCGGGTTTGCAGGACAAATACGGCGAAAACCGGGTTTTTGATACGGGTATACGGGAGTGGACGATCATCGGCCAGGCGATAGGCATGGCCATGCGGGGGTTGCGGCCCCTGGCCGAAATTCAATATCTCGACTATCTTATTTATGCCTTTTCGCCGCTTTCCGACGATCTGGCCAGCCTGCGCTACCGCAGTAACGGCATCCAGGCTGCGCCGGTGGTGATCCGCACCAGGGGCCACCGCCTGGAGGGTATCTGGCACTCCGGTTCGCCTATGAGTGTGTTGCTGGGCGGTTTGCGCGGCATTTACATCCTGACGCCCCGCAACTTTGTGCAGGCTGCCGGTTTGTACAACACCGTGTTGCAATCCGATGACCCGGCGCTACTCATCGAGTGTCTCAACGGCTATCGCCTCAAAGAACGCCAACCCGATAACATTGGAGAATACACCGTGCCGCTGGGAGTCCCCGAGGTGCTCCGCCACGGCGCCGACGTCACCATCGTCACCTACGGCTCCTGCGTGCGCATTGCACAGGCTGCCATTGATATGTTGGAAGCCGACGGTATAGACGTAGAACTCATCGATGTGCAAACGCTTGTGCCTTTTGACCTGCCACATACTATCGTAGCTTCGCTGCAAAAAACCAACCGCATTGTATTCCTCGATGAAGACGTGCCTGGCGGGGCCTCGGCCTATATGATGCGGGAGGTGTTGGAAGTTCAAAACGGTTACCGCTACCTCGATTCTCTGCCTGTCACCGTTACCGCCCAGCCCCACCGCCCGGCCTATGGCACTGACGGCGATTATTTCTCCAAGCCGAATGCGGAGGATGTATATGACGCGGTGTTCCGGCTGATGACCGAGGCGGAACCAGGGAGGTTTGGGCAAAGGGACTAATAGTCCGTCAGGCCTTTGGACTATCAGATCGGTGAGTTGCGGATAGTGGACTTCGACACCCGTGCCGCTACTCCTTAATCGTCTGGCACAATTCCAGCAGCACCCCGTTGGTTGATTTTGGGTGAACGAAGCACACCAGCTTATTGTCGGCGCCGCGTTTTGGTTGGGTATTGAGCAGTTGGAAGCCGGCCTCGGAAAGGCGTTGCATTTCGGCGTAGATATCGTCTACTTCAAAAGCGACGTGGTGGAGACCTTCGCCGCGTTTTTCGATGTATTTGGCGATAGCGCTTTCGGGGGCGGTAGCTTCCAGGAGTTCCACTTTGGCTTCGCCGGCGCGGAAAAACGACGTCAAGACGTGTTCGCTCTCCACTTCTTCCGATTTATAGGGGGCTGTGCCCAGTATTTGTTCAAAGAGCGCGTTAGCGGCTGTAATATCTTTCACAGCTATGCCCAGATGTTCGAGACGTAGTATCATCGCAGTTGATTTTGGTTAAGACATAAAAAAAGCCGGGCGACAAAGCCGCCCAGCCGAAATCATAATCCCAAAAACTACTCTTATAAAGCGCGCTGCCGGGGCGGCGCACAATCATCATGCTTTTTCGGCTTCTTTGACAAGTAGCTGGAAGCCGTTACCGTGAATATTCACGATTTCGATATTATCATCGCGGCGCAGGTATTTGCGCAACTTGGTCACAAATACGTCCATACTGCGCGCGGTAAAATAGTTGTCTTCCCCCCAGATTTTGGTCAACGCTTCTGAGCGAGGCAGAATATCGTTGATATGCACTGCAAACATACGCAAAAGTTGCGCTTCTTTGGGAGAAAGTTTAGATTTTTCTTCATCTGTTCCCGCAGGATTGTATGTCAGGATGCGCAGCGGGTAATTAAAATGGTATTTGCCGATATAAAATTCCTTCACTTCGTCTTTACCCTCTTGTTTGATATGGCTTCTTTTGAGGATAGCCTGGATGCGCAGGAGCAGCTCTTCAGAGTTGAAAGGTTTGGTGATATAATCGTCGGCGCCGATTTTAAAGCCTTGTAAGACATCCTCTTTCATCGCCTTGGCGGTGAGGAAAATGATAGGCATATCGGCGTCTTTTTCTCGAATTTCCCTGGCCAGGGTAAAGCCGTCTTTTTTTGGCATCATCACATCGAAGATGCAGAGGTCGTAGTGGCCTTTCTTATAGCTTTCGAGGCCGGCTGCGCCGTCGGTGGCCAGCGTGACGTCGAAGTCGTGCATATCGAGATACGAGCGCAAAACGTCGCCAAAATTTTGATCGTCTTCTACCAGCAGGATTCTGTTGTTTGCCATAGCGATGATTTTTCTTATCGGGTTGCTGCTATTAATTGATTAATTGAGATGAAAAGGGAAAAACAAAATAAAGCTGCTGCCTTTTCCCGGTTCGCTTTTTACCTCTACCTGGCCTTTGTGAGCGGTCATCATTGCTTTCACATAGCTGAGGCCGAGGCCGAAGCCTTTCACATCGTGGAGGTTGCCGGTATGGACCCGGTAAAACTTGTCGAAGATTTGTTTGCGTGCCTCTTTGCTTAGGCCGATGCCCTTGTCTTCAACTGTTACTTCAACGCCGCCGGCGACGTTGCGGGTGCGCACGGTGATCTCCGGTTTGTCAGGCGAATACTTGTTGGCGTTATCCAGCAAGTTGTTGATAATGTTGGAAATATGCGTCAAGTCGCCTTCTACAACCGGCTGAGCAGCTTCGAGTACGGCTTTGGCGTAGCCTTCGCGTTTCTCTACTTGTAAGCCGATGTTTTCAATGGCTGCGTGAATGACATCGTGGAGGTTGACTTCTGAGGTTTTCAGCGTAAACTCGCGTTTATCGATGAGCGCCATTTGCAATACTTTCTCCACCTGACTATTCATACGTTTATTTTCCTGTTTTATTATGTTAGCGAAGCGGCTAACTTTTTCAGGGTTGCCCGAAATGATAGGATTGGTGATCGAATCGGCGGCCAGCGAGATAGTGGCGATAGGGGTTTTGAACTCGTGGGTCATGTTGTTGATGAAGTCGGTCTTCATTTCCGACAACTTTTTCTGCATGATGATCACGTGAATGGTATAGCTGAAACACAGTAAAATAATGGAAGTAAAAACGATAGTGCCCAAAAAGTTTTTCCATAGCGAACTCCACAAAACGCTGCTGCGATAAGGAAAGTGGATCATCAGGGTACCTGGAGAGGGCATATCCTGGTTGAACAAGGTGACCTTATAGGGCGATTCGAGCATAGCCTTATAAACGGGCAAAACGGCGCCGCCGGATGTGGGGTCGTCAATGACGTAGTGGTCGTCCACCATTACAAAGCTCTGCTTTTCATTGGAGAAGACGCCGAAGTTGTAGGTGGCATTGATGCCGCGGTTGCCGAGTTCCTGCTTGAGCATTTCGTTTAATTGCCTGACATTAATGCGCTCGTCGAGGGGGATATAATCGCTGCGCATGTTGTAGACCATGACGCGGCGGAATTTGTCGTCGCGCGATTTCAGGCAATTATAGCAACTGCAGGTATCCGAAAATTCGGCCATGAGTTGGTCTATGAGTTCTCCGCCGATGGGCGCGCCTGGTTGGGGCGGCGGCGGTGCGGGCGACTCGGGGTCGAGGCCTGCCATTTCCCGTTCGAAGTAGTTGGCCACAAAGCCGTTCATGTTGCGATTGAAGGCCTCTCGTTTTTCTTCGTATTCGAGGCGAAGGGTTACGTTATTAAGCGCGCCATAGACGTCTTTGTCGAATTTACGCTCGTTGACTTTCATGGAGGTGCGTATGAGATCCATTTGCAGCCATACTACTCCAATGACTGCAACGCTCATAACTCCAATGATTGCCCAAATTGCTTTTTTGTTCATGCTATTGCGAACAGTAAACGGCGTGTTGTGAACGGCGAGCCCTCACATTGCCACGCCTTCATTGTTGAAAACGTACCTGAAAGCGGCTTATTGCTTACAAAATTAGGGATTGTCGGCACGCGACATTTTACTTTAACACCAATTTAACTTTCGAAAAATATTTGCATTATTCTAATTTATAGCTGATTATCTATTGTTAATTTAATTATTCTCAAGCCTTGGCTAATATACGCGGAGGATGGTATAAGCGGCAAGCAGGCGCTCGCAAGACTCCCAATTGCGGGTAATGCCCAGGAGGAAACCGCCGCCGCCGGCGCCGCATAGTTTGAACAGGCAATCGCCCGAATACAGGGCGTCAGTCCATAAAGTTTTATGCTGCGGCAAAATCATAGCCTGAAAATAGTCCAGCTCAAAACGGCTGATCGCATTGTAAAAGTGAAAAAGCGCATTCCATTGACCTTTAAGAAAAGCGTCAATAGCGGCATTATTGGCGGGCAGCAATTGTTCTTCTACGGCCCGGGCGTAGTCGGGGTTTTGACATTGCGACAAAAACCACTGCACCAGGGGGCCTGTTTGTCGACGTATGCCGGTATCAAGCAGGAACAACACCGGCGAATCTGCTGAGGCCTCCGGAATTTTAACAGATTCTATCAATCCGCCGTTTCCCAGCCGCAAGGGGTGGTTTATAAAGCTGACCAGCGGGTCGATCCCTGAACTATTGCCGTGAAAGAAGTTTTCGAGTTGCGCCAACTGGGCGCGCAGGAAGGGATAACCGCCTTTTTCCTTCCAATACTGCTCGCCTGTATGGTATTTATCGTAAAGCGCTGCGCAAAGCGCTCCGGAGCTACCCAGCCCATAACCCGTAGGGATGTTGGAATCGAAATAATACCCTTCCGCCAGGTCGCGCCCGAATGCATCGAGATCGAGCCGGCTCAGCAGATGCCCGCTTTGGTCGAGATTTTGCAGGTAGGCCAGCCATTCCGGCAGTTGCGACTGTAATTCGGGCGCTTTGCCGGGCTCGGCACGCCGCCATTGACCGCTAAAGTATCCGTAGGGCAGGGCCAGGGCGTCGGCGCCTTTGATGACGGCGTGCTCGCCGAATAAGAGTAGTTTGGAAGGATAGTTTTTCACGGGAAGGAGTGGAAAGGGGATGAATAATTATAAAATGAAAAGTAATCAATTTTTGCGGAAAGTGCTATCGCCGAAAAATGGTTTGACGGGGGCGGAATCATCCAGGGTTTTCAATTCGGGGCGCTCGGGTTTTGCGGGTTTTGGTGGTCTTCCGGTAGTATCGAGCGACAAACGCGCTTCCAGTATCAGAATGGAATCGGCCAAACGGCTTGCCTCAGCCAAGGCGCGTTCCCGGCATTGGCTATTCACCAGGTCGGTAAATTCGGTCAGTCGAATTTTGAGTTGTTGCTCCAGATAAGCCTGGCGCAAGGCGACCTTTTCTTCTTCCGACTGACAGCCTGCGGCGATGATGGCGGCCATTGTGATAATACACAAATAACGGAGTTGCGCTATCATGATTATTTTTTCGCTTCGGTATAGATTATTGAATAACATTTCCCTGACCCTGCTGCGCTTGAATACGCTTGCGAAGCGCAATCTCTTCTTCGCGACGTACTTTGAGAATAGAATCAAGCGCGGTTCTGACAAGACTATCCGTACGCAACACGCACAGACTATCCAGTTTGGGGCGCAGCGCCAGGGTTTCTTTCATATACATCGTATCGATATGCGAGCGCTCGCCGGCGGTCATTTCGTATTCTTCCGGGTTTTCTTTGCAAGCGGCCATGGCTAGCACGGCAAAAATGGCTGCAATATGTATTTTTTTCATCGTTCCGGTTGGCTTGTTATTGCCGATTATTCTGCCGCAAAATTACGCTTTTCCAGTTGAATAGCTACGTTTCCTGCCCAACTGTCATTTGAAGTGCCGGATTTCATTTCATTTACTGTCAAATTGACAGCGCAGGGCTGCCTTTTTCGCTCTGGCACAGGTATTGCGGCTAAGTGGCGGATGCCGGTACAAAGGCGGGTTAATCCTGCGCAACGGCGTCTTCCAACATTTCATTTAACAAAAAAAACATATCGAGATGAGCGCTATTGCAATGAAACCGATAGGCGACCGGGTGGTGGTCAAGCCCGCCCCCGCCGAAGAAAAGACAAAAGGAGGCATTATCATCCCCGATACTGCCAAAGAAACGCCCCACAAAGGCGAGGTAGTAGCTGTGGGCCCGGGCAAAGAAGGCAATGCCCTCACCGTAAAAGCAGGCGATACGGTGTTGTACGGCAAATATGCCGGCCAGCGCGTGGAACTCGAAGGCGAGGAATACCTCATCATGCGCGAAGAAGATATTTTGGTTGTTTTACTCTAAAAAATGCAAATACCTATGGCAGCTAAAGACATTTCCTTCAATATTTCCGCTCAGGAAAAACTCAAAGCCGGCATCGACAAACTCGCCAACGCCGTAAAAGTAACGCTTGGCCCAAAAGGCCGCAATGTGGTGATTCAGAAGAGCTTCGGCGCTCCGCAAGTCACAAAAGATGGCGTAACGGTAGCCAAAGAAATCGAACTGGAAGACCCCACTGAAAATATGGGCGCCCAGATGATCAAACAGGTTGCGTCCAAAACCGCCGATATTGCAGGCGACGGCACCACTACCGCTACTGTGCTGGCTCAGGCTATTGTAGCCGACGGCATCAAAAATGTAACCGCCGGCGCCGGCGCTATGGATATCAAACGCGGTATCGATAAAGCCGTGCACAAGATTGTGGCCGACCTGAAAAAGCAATCCGAAGAGATCAAAAACGATTTCAAAAAGATCCAGCAGGTTGCCGCGATTTCGGCCAATAACGACGACGAAATCGGCTCGCTGATCGCCGACGCTATGAAACGCGTGACCACCGACGGCGTGATCACAGTGGAAGAAGCCAAAGGCACCGAAACTTATGTGGAAGAAGTCAGCGGCATGCAATTCGACCGCGGTTATCTCTCGCCCTATTTTGTGACCGATGCGGAGCATATGGTGGCTGAATACGAAAATCCGTTCATTTTCCTCACCGACCAGAAGCTGTCGAATATGAAGGATATCCTGCCCCTGCTCGAACAGGTGGTAGGCATGAATCGTCCGCTCCTGATTATCGCCGAAGATGTGGAAAGCCAGGCGTTGGGCACGCTGGTGGTGAACCGCCTGCGCGGCAGCCTCAAAATTGTGGCCGTTAAAGCCCCCGGCTTCGGCGACCGCCGCAAGGCTATGCTCGAAGATATCGCCATCCTCACCGGCGGTACGGTGATCAGCGAGGAGAAAGGCTACAAAATCGAGAATACGACGATTCAGCAGTTGGGACAAGCCGAAAAGGTGTCTATCGATAAAGACAATACCACAATTGTAAACGGCAAGGGCGCTCCCGAGCAGGTGAAAGCCCGCGTGAACCAGATCAGGCAGCAAATCGAAAATACGACCTCCGATTACGACCGCGAGAAACTCCAGGAACGCATGGCCAAACTCGCCGGCGGTGTGGCGGTTCTCTATGTGGGCGCCGCTACGGAAGTGGAGATGAAGGAGAAAAAAGACCGCGTAAACGACGCCTTGCACGCTACCCGCGCAGCTATCGAGGAAGGTATCGTGGCCGGCGGCGGCGTGGCCCTGGTGCGTGCTATCAGTGCCATCCGCAACCTGAAAGGCGCCAACGAAGATGAAACGATCGGCGTACAGATCGTGCGCAAAGCCCTGGAAGCGCCCCTGCGCACCATCGCCGAAAATGCCGGCGTAGAAGGCTCGGTGGTACTCCAGAAAGTACAAAACGGCGCCGGCGCCTATGGCTACAACGCCCGCACCGACAAATACGAGGACCTCAAGAAGTCGGGCGTGATAGACCCCACAAAGGTGACCCGCATCGCCCTCGAAAATGCCGCCTCTATTGCCGGTATGGTACTCACTACCGACTGTGCGATCAATGAGAAGCCCAAGAAGAAAACTGCTGCGCCCGGCGCTCCGGCTATGCCAGGCGGCGGTATGTACGATGATGATTTCTAGTGATTGCTGCCCGCGACGAGATGCGCCTTCCCCCAGAAAGGGCATCTCGTCGCCCCTTATTTGCCTGATCCCAATTCTAATCGGTGGCGTTAATATTTCTGCCCACTAACTTTTGTCATTCCTACCCATAACAGGAAGGTATATATTTACCCTTTTTAATACCTGTACTGTTATGACCCGTACCGCACACCGCGCTTACGTATACTCTCTGGCAGCTATTGTTGTATTGGCAGCTATTCTGCTGTCGTATCAAGGATTTTCGTATTACAGCACCAGTCTGGAAGAACGGTTTTACCATCCCAACCACGATTATTTTAAACCCAGCGGCATTTATGGCCATGGACTGGGTATCGTTGGCAGCCTCTTGATCCTCATCGGGGTGTTTTCTTATATTATCAGAAAACGCAATAAATCACTGGTACGGCTGGGGCGACTCAAGTACTGGCTGGAGTTTCATATCTTCTTGTGCAGCCTGGGACCGCTGATGATCCTTTTCCACACGGCCTTTAAGTTTGGCGGCATCGTCTCCGTCAGTTTTTGGAGCATGGTAGCAGTAGTCGCCAGCGGTATTATCGGCAGATTTATCTACATCCAAATCCCCCGCACTATCGAGGGCCGCGAGCTGAGCCTTCACGAAGTGAAAGCCATGAAAGGCAATATCGGCGAAGTGCTGAGGCGGTCGTACCAACTGGATCAGGAGAGTTTTAACGCAATCGTCGATTCTACAAGCGATAACTTCCACCGCGACGGAGACGGGCACTTGTTGAAAGGCTTGTTGCAAAAATACCTGGCTGATCGAAAAACCATCGGATATATAAGCCGGCTGCTCCGGCAAAACAACTTGCCGCCGCGCGACCGGAAGAAGGTGTTGGGGCTCATAAAAAACGAAATGACTTTAAACAACCGCATCGCAAGGCTCCAAACGATGCAAAACCTGTTTCGGTACTGGCACGTGGCTCATTTGCCGTTTGCGCTTATTATGCTCATTATTATGGTCATTCACGTAGGCATAACGCTTGCTTTTGGCTATAAATGGATTTTCTGACTATGGAAGCACTGATAGAACAAATCGCAATTTACTCCGCAGTGTTTCTGCTGTGCTCAGTGGTGGTATACATCTATTTGCGCAAATTGAAAAAGGAGTCTAAGATTACAGAAGAGAAAGTAGAAAAAGCCAAGCAGGAGGGGTTATTCGAGCCGGTGTCATTGCATCCGGTAATTGACCTCGACACCTGCATCAAAAGCGGGGCATGTGTGGCCGCTTGCCCCGAAAAAGATATTTTGGGAATAGTCAATGGCCGCGGTACCCTTATCAATGCTTCCCATTGTGTGGGCCACGGCGCCTGTTTCCACAGTTGTCCGGTAGAAGCCATTTCCCTCGTAATCGGCACCGAAAAACGCGGCGTCGACCTGCCGCATGTCAACCAAAATTTCGAGACCAATGTGCCCGGCATTTATATCGCCGGCGAATTGGGCGGCATGGGGCTCATCAAAAACAGCGTAGAACAAGGCAACCAGGCCGTGGAAAGTATGGTGAAGGCAGGTTTTAAAAAAGACCCCTCGTATTACGATTTGATTATCGTAGGCGCCGGCCCCGCCGGCATTTCCGCCTCCCTCACTGCCAAAAAATATAACCTGAATTTCCTGACGCTCGAACAAGATACGCTCGGCGGTACGGTATTTACTTTCCCCCGAGCGAAAATTGTGATGACGGCGCCGATGGATTTGCCGCTCTATGGCAAGGTGAAATTGTTCGATACCAGCAAAGCCGAATTGCTCGATTTATGGGAAAAAGCGCTTTCAAGAAATAATATCGCCATCCGCGAAAATACCAAGGTAGAAAGCATTGTAATGGACGGCGACCGTTTTAAAGTTAACACCAATAAAGGCGATGAGTTGTTTGCCCAGCGGGTGCTACTTGCTATCGGCCGCCGGGGCAGTCCCCGCAAGCTGGGTATCCCCGGCGAAAACCTTGAAAATGTGGCCTACCGCCTGCTCGAACCCGAAAATATCGCAGAAAAAAAAGTCGTAGTGGTAGGCGGCGGCGACTCCGCCATCGAAGCGGCGTTGGCGCTGGCTGATCAAAACAGGGTAATCCTTTCTTACCGCAGCGACGCCTTTGCCCGTATTAAACCCAAAAACCGCGAAAAAATTCAGGAGGCCATAGAAAAAGGCGTAGTGGATGTGAAGTTTAATACGAACCTGGAGAAAATCGAGATAGAAAAAGTGCTGATTAAATCGTCATTGGAGGAAAGATTATACGAATTGGACAACGATTTGGTGTACATTTTTGCAGGCGGCGAATTGCCGACGCAATTTCTCGAAAAAGCCGGCATCCAAATTACCAAGCGATTTGGCTATACGGTGAAAAAACACAAGTGATGTCGTCAAATACAATTCGGAAATATGTCTCCCGCTTTCGAGCGCCTTCCTTCTTCGCTATGGTGAAACAAGGCTTCACTCGTTTTGCATTTTTACCGGGGTTTCTGATATTTCTGGCAACTGCTATCAACGCCCAAATATCTCCCGGCGATTTATCAAAAGCCCACTCGGCACTGGAAGGCATTTCCAATTGTACCAAATGCCACGTTTTGGGCGAAAAAGTATCCAATGATAAATGCCTGGATTGTCATAAGATATTGAAAAACAGGATTAAACAAAACAAAGGCTACCACGTATCAAAAGAAGTAAAAGGTAAGGAATGCGCGTCGTGTCACAGTGATCACCACGGGCTTAAATTCGATATGGTTC